>DPVW01000461.1:0-4883 GCA_003529325.1 Candidatus Latescibacterota bacterium
GGTCATGCCATCACCCCTGCTGCTCGACCTAGCGGTCCCACTCCATAATCACGCCCAACGCCGTCGCCGGCTCCTTGTACAGCATGTGGTACGCCTCAGGGGTCTGCTGCCAGGGCATCCGATGGGTAATCAAAGGGTCGATCCGCATCCTGCCATCCATCATCATCTCGACGGTGTCGTCCACATCCTGCAAAGTCGCGCCGCGGGGCGACTTCCAGTAGCCGAAAATAATCTGCTTTCGCTGCATGATGCCCGAATCAAGGGGCAACAGCCCGGAGCCCGGCACGCCGTCGCCGGCCTGGTACTTGGCGATCAGGTGAATCGTGCCGTCGCTCTTGACCATCCGCTGCGCCTGCTCAAAAGACTTGATGCCCGCCGTACCGCCCACGCACTCGACCACGACATCGGCGCCTCGCCCTCCGGTAAGGTCCTTGATAGCCTCGACGGAGTCGGTCTCGGTGACATCGATCACCTCGTCCGCGCCGCATTCGCGGGCTATCCGGCACCGCAATTCCGTAGCATCCACCACGATCACCTTGCCGGGTTGGCGATCCTTCACAGCCTGCGCATAGAGGTTCCCTACCAGTCCCTGCCCCAAAACGACCACCGTATCGCCAGGTGCAATGGGGGTCGCCCGGCTCCAAGCCACGCCCCCGGAGGCCAGGGGCAGGAAGGTCGCCGCGTCATAGCTCAGGCCGTCGGGGAGCGGGTACACCGTCATGCCATCCGTCGCCGCCTTTGTCACATATTGCGCGTGGGGAGCGCTCACCTTGGCCCTCTGCCCAACCGCAATGCCTTCGACCGATCCCCCCGCCTCGACGACCTCTCCGGCGTCGGAATAGCCCATGATCCGTGCGGGCACGGCCTCCTCCTTGACGTACCTAGCAAACAGCTCGGAGCCACGGCTGATCAGGCTGCGTTTGACCTTGACCAGCACCTCGTCCGGCTCGGGCGTCGGAACGTCGACCTCGACCATCTGCACGTTTCCGAAGCCGTCTAGTTTCTCGAGACGCTGCATCTTTGCCACTATCTGCCCTCCACTTTCCTGCTCACGAAATTCCGCCCTTGCTGGGAACCCACGCATGGTACCACCGTCGACCAGTTCGCGGCGATTGACTGAGCCCAGAGTCGATGGTATGTTCAGCCCGTTAGGATCCCCAGTGCCATAGGAGTACATATGAGTGCAGCAGCAACAAACCCATTGAAGGCGGCCTGCATAGGGCTGCAGCACGGCCACATGGGCACCATCGGCCCCAAAAAACCAGGCTGGATCCACACCTTCAGGCAACTCGAAGGAGTCGAGGTCGTCGCATATTGCGAAGATACCCTCACCGACAAACTTGCCGAGGCAGCGGAGTACGACCCCGAGGCATCGGTGTACACGTCCGTCGACGACCTCATAGAAAAGCAAGATTTCGACTTTGCGTTCCTCGCGCTCCCGGCCGACGAGATACCGGGAGTGGGGATAAAGCTGGCAGAAGCTGGCAAGCACTTCTTCATGGAGAAGCAGTTCGCACGAAGAGCAGATGACATGGTGGAGATGGTCAGGGCAGTACGCAAGGCAGGCGTAACGGTAATGCCCGGTTACCCCCACCGATTCAACCCGGTCGCCCAGGACATCAAGGGCCTGATCGACCAGGGCATCTTCGGACGCCCCCTGGACCTGGAAGTGCGCATGATCACCGGACAGGTACGTCCAGGCGTCCGGGGACTCGAATCATTCATGTACACCGACAAACACGAGGGCGGCGGAATCCAGCACATGCTCGGCGGCCACTACCTGGAGGTCATGCGGTACCTCATGGGCTGCGAGGTGAAGACCGTAATGGCGATGAACGGCCGCCCCGTAGGGTTTATCGAGGAGCCGTTGGAGGACATCTCGCTGGCAATCTTCGAGTTCGAGAACGGTGCATATGGCACCATGCACTCAGGGTATCTGCAAAGCACGAAGGGCGGCAGTGACAACGCCCTCGTGTATCGTGGACTAGACGGCGAGGCGAGCTGGACCCCCATGGGCAACCCACATTTGGAGGTGACGAGCTCGACCCCCCAGTGGGCGACCTCGCCAACCCGCTCCTTCGACTACGAGTTCGCACCCGGCCCTCCCGGATACGCTACCCACATATGGATGCTGCAGTGGATCCAGGGCTACGTCGACGCCCTGCGGGAAGGTCGCGAGGCTCCGCTAACCGTGGAGGACGGGCTGCACACCCTGCAGCTCATCGACGCCATCTACGAGTCCGGGCGCACTGGCGCTGCGGTGGACGTCAAATACGGCGTCTAGCTGATCCGCAAGCGGAGTGAACCGCACCCTATTGCAGAATACAAAAGGGGGACTCTCGTGTGAGAGTCCCCCTTTATTTTGGTCTGAAAATAGAGGAACCCACTCTTTGGATTGCCTCTACGACTCACAGGTGACCTCGATCTCTACGTAGCAGGTTCAACGGGATCGGCCACGACCTCATCGGCCCCACTCCCTGAAAGCGGGAAAAGCGCCCGTACGGCCGTGCCGCTGCCCGGCGTACTCTTCACCGCCAGGGTACCCCCGACCGCCCCGCAATAGTCCTGCATGGTCAGGATTCCGAAACCGAGCTGTCGCGTGTCGACATCGAAGCCCTGTCCATCGTCACGAATCAGTAACTCCGCCTCCACATCGGAGGTCTGGAATAAAACGACCGTCACGCGCTTCGCAGTCGCGTGCTTCATCACATTGTTTAGCGCCTCCTACACAATCCTGTAGATGGCCAGGCGCAACTCCTGGGGCAATTCGTCCCGTGCAGGCTGGTTGTCAGACCCACCGTCCGCAACCTGGACATCGACCTCAAAGCTGGACCGGAACTCATTTGCCAGAGAGTCCAGCGCAGACGACAGACTGAGGCGTATGAGCGTCGGATGCAGTCGCTTGATAACCTCCCGGAGCGTCCCCTGATTGACATCCGCAAGGATATCGGACGCCTGCTGGATATGCTTCACAGAATCCTCAGAAGCCATATCCCCGGACTCCATCGCCATGCGCATTCGGTGACTGGCGACCAGGAGCCTGTTCTGCGCGGGGCCGTGAAGCTGTTGCGCCACCTGCCTTCTGAGCTCCTCCTCCACACCCACCAACCTGCGCCGAGACCCTATAAGCTGACTGGCCGCGTCGCGAAGCTCCTCGTTGGAACTCCGAACCTGTGCCAGGGTCTCGTTGAGTCGCCCGTTGTACTGCCAAATCAGAAGGAACACCAGGCCGCTTACCAGTGGAAGCGACACACCGAGGACAGTGGCCACGAGCGCGGTGGGGATGTCGCCGATGGCCGCCAACCCATCGGTTGTGTAGAGAGGCGCTATCGCCGCGGTAGCAGCCACCGCCGCAAAAGAGATTCCCCGCATGGCCGTCGTGCCGATATACGGCATCCCAAGCACAACCGCGAGAATCGCCAGTAGTGCCGCCAATGGCATGAGTATTGGGGCCGTCGCCCCCATGGACACGACGATTACAAGGGTCGCCGCTGACAGCAGCACAATCGGATTGCTAAGGTCGCCGCTGCCCGATCGATTCCAGGCCCAGAAGAGCAGAACAGAGTAGCCCAACACCTCGACCATCATCACCACGAGGAAAGTCGACGGGTAGTAAGCGTACACACCCAGCAGCAACCCCACAGAGAGCAGACAGACGATCGCGTCCCAGAAGAAAATTGTCTGAGCCGCTCGATGGCGAGAGTCGCCTCCATCTAATATCTCCTCAGTTCACTCGCACCAACGCACCGCAACAGATATCGCCTATTCCTGCACCCACAACCAATCTCACCAACAAGTCTTAGCTACAATCCACCTAGAACACGGCGAACCCAACCCAGCGTGCGCAGCACCTAGGTTGGGGGTTCGACGTACTCATTGTCCTTCAGGTACACCGTGAGCCGTCCCCGGCCGTCCGCGACGACGATGCGGTCCTCCTCATCGATCGCTATTCCCGTCGGTCGAAGAAATGCCTGCGCGACGGGCATCACATTCTCGCTCCGGTTGATGATCTTGATGAAAGCGGAGTCTCTGTTGAGCAGATAGTTCCCGGCCTTGGACAGCTCGTACATGTCGCCGTGCAGCGTGGCGAGCACCTCTCCGTCGGCCTCGTATATCTGCACACGATTGTTGCCCCAATCGGTGACGTACACGTCACCGTCACCGTCCACAGCCACCCCTGCCGGGTGATCGAGCGAGCCCGCGCCACGCTGCGCGCCGCCAAAACTCATCAGGTAGCGCCCTTCTGGCGAAAATTTCTGCACGCGGTTGTTGCCCCAGTCGGCCACGTACACGTCACCTTGGGTGTCGATGGTAATCCCCCATGGCCGGGCAAACTCCCCTTCCCTGGCGCCCGATCGGCCCCAGCCGTACAATAGCTGGCCGTCCCTGGTGAAGATCTGGACGCGGTCATTGCGGCTGTCGACGACATACAGATTGTCGCGAGAATCGAAGACGATGCCGCTGGGCCCGCTGAGCTGCCCCGGCGCCGCGCCCTTCACCCCCCACGCCGAGAGGGCCTCCTCGCCCGGCTTGCCCTGGGGAAAGGGGAACGTCGCCTCCGGGTCGAAGACGGAAATGCTGCACTCGTGCTCATCGGAGCAGTACACGTTGCCGTCCGCCGCCACCGCAAGCCCCGCCGGCCAGGTTAGGCCGGCCCGCGAGAAGTCGCCAAGGTGGTGCTCGTCGATCGTGGTCTTGCCGATACGGCAGCCTATGTCTCCGATGTAGCCACCGTATCCGTATCCCATGCCCCTGCTGACGGCAAATAGGACGTCTCCATCGCCGAAAGCCACGTCCATGGGATACATGTATCCGCCGGTGCTGCCGAACTGGCTCTCATTATGCTCCGCGGTCTGGCGGCCCAGGTAGTGGCTGTAGTGCCA
>DPVW01000461.1:5275-7768 GCA_003529325.1 Candidatus Latescibacterota bacterium
TAGACGTTGATTCTAGCGCTGAGTCAAGCTTTCCTCCCCCGGAACTGCCGCACCCGTGCCCCGGATGGGACCGCTGTTTTCGGATGTCGATTCGCCCCGCAATGACAACCAACGCCCGATACCAAATCTGCCAACGCCATCCCAAGCATGGGCATGTTAATCTCAGACGTGAGCGTCGTCAACCGCACTGATCACCTCAGAGTAGGATCGAATCACCGGAGCACAGCCCTGTTGGCAGAGTAACTGATGAAAGCTAAACCACGAGCGGATTAATGGACATGTTTCACTCCGACAAAAGTGCAACAAATCAGCGCTAAGGGCCGGTTGATTCTCGCGCAGGCATCGCTGCGTCACGACAGATGTGCACGCGTACGAAGGTTCCCGAACCGACCGTGAGAGCTAACCCTCGGCGACATACTTGGACGGGCACTTGACGATTACCGTGTGACTCTCGAAGAGTCCCTCCGGCGTGTACGCGCCCTCCATGATTATCTCCGAATGCTCGTTGAAAAACAGGTCGGGGACCACACCTTCATGGACCGCAGTAAGCGTCTGCGTGCCGTCTGTGATCTGAAACGAGGCCAGCGTAGAGTCCGGCTCCCGCTCGAATGAGCCCTGTACCAGCTTGCCGCTGACTCGGACCGAACGGCCCTCCTCAGTGAACCCGATGGTCTGCAACTCACCAACCGTCAGGTAGTATACGGTCGCACTCTGAAAAGCCTGGAATGCGAAGTATCCCAAGGCAACAACCAGCACAGCCACGCCTATAAACACCTTTACTCGGTGTGCAGTGAGCGCGCCTTCCACAGGCTCCGTCAAATAATCTTCTTGTTCTACTTCGGTCTGTTCGGTCACTACAACTCCGCCTGCCCGTCCCCAGACTGCAATTCCTTTTCCGCAATCACCGCCTTGAGCGCGTCAAGCTCTCGCTGCATCTCCCGCTGCCGGCGCGACATGGCAAATGAATACGCGAAGAATCCGCCCCATGTAATTATGTATACGGCAAACAGAAACGGAAGGTTTGCCTCCGGATCGGAATCTTCCTCCTGTGCCACGACGTCCACCTGAGCCTCTCCCCGATCCACCACCTCAGAGGCCAACACATTGCCGGCCCACAAGAGCGACAGCGCGGCGAGTGCCATCGCAACCATCGCCAACCGTCCCCAGTTGGTACTAGCCAACATATTGATATATGGCATCGATATCGGTCTCCGAACGCCTGAGGGAGTATCTTTCGAGAAGAACGTAGGCTGCCAGAACGACAAATGTGATCGTCGAGACCAGCAGTCCCAGGGCCATATCCGAATCCAGTGAGCCCGATTCCGCCGCAGGCCCGACCAGCAGGGCGGGGTGCGCCGTCTGCCAGAGCTCTGTTGCATAGTAGATGATCGGTGCGTTCACAGCACCCATAAGCGCAATAACGGCCCCGTAGCGCGCACCCTGCGACCCCTTGGGGCCATAAGCCCTCAACATGAGGTACCCCGAGTAGATGAACCATAACAACAAAGTCAGGGTCAGCTTCGGGTCCCAGGTCCACCACACGCCCCAGACCGGCTTTGCCCAGGTAGCCCCTGTCACGATGGCCAGTGTGGCTAGCACCGCCCCCAACTCCGCAGCCGAATAGGCGAGGTCGTCCGACCTCTGGCCCCTGGTGATCAGGTGGGTTATGCTCGCGATCGCCACAACAATAATCGACGAAAGGGCCAGTATAGCTATCGGGACGTGGAAGTAAAATATCCGCTGGGACACACCCAGGCTGGCCTCGGTCGGCACCCAGAAGAAGACCATCCACAGGGTGAGGGCCATAAGCGCGGCGCTCGCTAGGAACAATCCGTCCCTAATCATCGAGCCGGATCGGCCCCCGGAGATAGACGCTCCGGACACGGCAAAGGGTTCCTGAGCCATATGTGCAATCTATCACAAATAGCGCCAATCCGCTAGAGATTCCCGCCATTGCTACCAGTTGGTAAACGCCCCGTCGTTGCGGCGCAGAAGCGGCGGCCAGCCACCCCCCGACCCTCGGCGGGACTCCGCGATCGACTCATCCATCTCGACGCCCAGGCCAGGCTTGTCCGGAGCAAATGCGAAGCCGTCACGCCACTCGATCTGCTCCGGGAACAACTCCGTGTCAACCGTTCCAGGCTGCTTCGGCATCTCCTGGACACCAACGTTGGTAGTGGCCATGCACAGCGCAACACACGCCGCCGCGCTGATTGGGCCTAGCGGGTTGTGGGGCGCAATGTCGATGTAATGCGTCTCGCACCAGTGAGCGATTTTCAGTGCCTCAGTGATGCCACCGACGTTGCACAAATCGATCCGCGCGTAGCTAATCAGCTCCTCTTCGACCACCTCTCGAAAGGCCCATTTGCTAGACCACTGCTCTCCGGCCGCAATCGGCAGCCGGACCTGACGGGCCAGGGTTCGGTAACTACCCGCGTTTTCGGCCCGCAGCGGATCCTCGATAAAGAATGGCTTGTATGGCTCCAGGTCCCT
>DPVW01000215.1:0-7589 GCA_003529325.1 Candidatus Latescibacterota bacterium
TGTTATGGAAGCACTACTGGTTTTCCTCAAACTCTTCCAAGGTATGCCGATCAAAAGGGGATAGACTCGCGAGGATCGGCCGGTCTAAACGAGTCCTGTGCCCCCTGACAACTGATGGGAATCCATCGCGTTGTCAGGGGATTTTTTTATTTCTGGATTCTCTCGCCGCTAGCCGTTACAGAATGCCATACTCGTCGAAGACGTCCCGCGGGGAGCGGCCCGTTGCCAGGACATCACGCACGGTATTTTCGCCTTCGAGTTTCTCCATGCACTTGCTGCGGACATCGTCGAGGATGGCGGTGGGGATGACGACGATTCCTTCGTAGTCGGCGAGAATGAAGTCACCTGGTGCGATGTGCACGCCGGCGCAGATAACTGGTACCTGCACGTCCCGGGGTACGATACGGCCCGCCGAATCGAGTGGTGAATAGCCACGGCTGTAGCACTGAAATCCCATTTCGTCCATGAGGCGGACGTCCCGCACCAGGCCGTCTGTAACCACGGCGTTGACGCCGCGGGCGACGGCGGCGGTGGCCAACAACTCGCCCCAGAGCCCCGACCGAACTTCCCCATTGGTCGCCACGACAACAACATCACCCCGCTTCATCAGCTCATACGCCTCGAAGATCTTGCCGTAGGGATCCGCGTGTGGCTCGTCGGTCTGGTAGGCGTCCAACGTCACTGCTGGTCCACCGAAGCTGGTGCTGGCAAGCGATGGGCGGACGGTGTGTTCCAAGGTCTGTTCGCGAAAACCCATCGTGTCCATGATGTCGGCGGCGAGGGCGGTGTAGATCGGTCTCCATTCGTTGTACATGGTGGTGCTCCTGTTGGTTAACTCTCGGTTGCTGAGTGCTCTGTGGCCCTCTCAGGGCGCGCTGGCAGGAATAGGGCCGCCGTCGCCGCGACCAGGGGCAGCAGGGCCAGCCAGTTCAGAGTCTCGGTGACACCGTAGGTATCGGCAAACCAACCCACAGCGCCAAGGGTCGAGCCGGCGAGGCCCCAGCTGAAACCCAGGGGCAAGCTGGAGGCAAAGCCGGAACGTTGCGGGACCAGTTCCTGTGCGAGGGCGACGAGGATCGAATTCGACGCCAACAAAAGACCGCCCCCGAGAGCCAATGGCAGGTAGCTGAGGGGACCTTCGATGGCGAGGAAGGCGAGCAGGGCGGGGACTGACAGCACCAGGGAGCAGCACACCAGTGGTCGGGGGCTGACACGATCGCCAAGGTAACCGAAGACCAGAGCGCCGACGACACCGGCGATGTTGTATGCTGCCAGGGGCACCCCCGCTTCGACGAGGGACAGACCTCGTTCGTGCGTGAGCAGCACGGTGAGAAAGAAGGAGAATCCCAAGGCCGTGATGGAGCGCAGAATGACGACGGCGGTGATCAGCGCCAACGGGCGGGCGGCACCGTTGAAGCCTCTGGCGCGCTCCGGCGCTTCCGGCGTCGCGGCATGTGGATTGTCGAGGGGGACGAAGCGCAGCACGAGAAAGAGGAACAGAATTCCCGGAATGCCGACCACGGGGAGCCATTCGAGGCCGATGCGCTCAGCGAAGAAGGGTACCCACAATGGGGTCACGCCCAGACCCAAGGTACCGCCGAAGACGAACAGGGCCAGACCGAAGGAGCGTCGGGAGCCGCTCAACTCTCCGGCGAGGGAGAAGGACTGTGGATGGAAAGCGGCGACGCCAAAGCCGCCCATGCAAAGGACGGTGATCAGTATCCAGTAGCTGGGGGCGATGCCCATCATCGGCGTACACACTGCGGCGAGACCAATGCCACCGACGACGAGCCAGCGTCGGCGCATGTGATCGGCCCACATGCCCAGCAGCGGTTGACTGATATTGCACAAGGAGATGATGGTGCCGAGGATGCCGGCGCCGGCCAGGCTCAAGCCCAGTCGCTCGATGACCAGGGGCAACACGGGAGCCAGCATGGTGGCGTAAGAATCGACGCAGAAGTGCGCCACCGTCAGCAGCAATAGATGAAGTTTCTTCATGTGCTAAGCGGTTGTGCTGTTCGAGTGCCGGCATCGGTGTCCAGGTGTACGCACAAGCGCCAGATGCAGAGGGTGCCGACGGCGGCGTGGATGACACCGAGGACGAAGGGCAGATGTGGTCCTACCTGGATGAGGATGCCGCCGATGATGCTGCCGGCGACCATGGAGCCGCTCCAGACCATATGACCGAGGCCAACGAGGCGATTTTTCTCGTCCTCCTCGGCGACTTCCGCGATCAGTGCCGGAACCAAAGTCGACACAGCCCATGCCGTCGTCGTCAGGGCTGTGCCAAAGAGAAACAGTCCGGGGACGGAGTCGGTGTAAAAGATGAGACAGGCTGAGCTGACGACAATGCCGAGGGCGGAGAGAATGAGTGGCGCCGAGCGCCCAAAATGGTCGCGGAGCAGACCGGTGAGTAGCTGACCGGCTGCCGCCACAGCGAGGGAAACGGCACCATAATAAGCGGCGGTGGATGCGGACTGACTCGCGCGGTAGACGAGCAGTGGCAGTACGAGGGTTGCCATACCCCAGAAGCTTGTGATGGATAGACGAATCCCGAGCAGCAGATGTACGTTGCGCCGTACCAGAAGTGGCTGATAGGAACGCCACAATTTCAGGCGCTCGCGGGGGGTGTCGCGTGCGCGTTTGACATGAGTCGAGGGCAACAGCAGCAGACCGAGAACGAAGACACCACTCATGATGAGAGTCGTGGCGGAGCCTAGCTGTGGAAAGCTCCAGCTCTGCTTCAATACACCGGTGCAGAGATTGCCCACGGAGTGGCCCGCCGTACCGCTGAGAAAATAGAGCGCACCACCCAGACCGAGGCGAGATGGCCCGGCGGCGGCGATCAGATACCCCTGCCCGGCGGTACTCCAGGGGCCAGCGGCGGCACCGATGACGAGGATCAACATTGTCAGGGGCAGAATTTGGTGGGCGTGGAATACGAGCCCCGTGAGGCAGGCGCCGGCCAGACCGAGAAGCAGCGTTTTCTTGAGGCCCAGAAGATCGGCAAGCCGGCCACCGACGATGGCAAAGATGCCACCGAGAATCAGCGTCAGTGAGCGAAGGTAGGCCGTGAACAAGGGCAGTTGTCCCAGATCGGCTTCGACGTATACTGGTAGCAGGGACTGGTATGGCGCGCCGGCGAAGCCGTTGCAGAAACCGAGAAGGCACAGAACGACGAAAGTCCGACTCCACAGACCGGCGGGAGTCGGACCTCCGGAACCGTCGCCCCCCGAAGGGGGGGTGGTCACTTCTTGCTGGCTGCCACGTTGTTCTTCAGCACGCCGATCTTGGAGATTTCTATTTCGACTCGGTCCCCCGCTTTGAGGAAGGTGCCTGTCGTGGCACCGACGCCCGAGATGGTACCGGTACTGATGATGTCCCCCGGCTCCAGCGTGATGATGGCGGAGATATACTCGACGATATCGGCCACGTAATAGAGCATCTGGCCGGTGTTGTTGTGCTGCTTGCGGGAGCCGTTGACGAAGGTGCTGATATCGAGATCCTGAGGATTCTTGATCTCATCCGTGGTCACGATCCAGGGGCCCTGGGGAGCGGCGGTGTCCAACCACTTGCCATTGAGCCAGTCGAACCATTCATCCTTGGGACGGTTCGAGGAGCGCTCCTTGATCTGCAACTGCCGTTCAGACACGTCGTTCATAATGGTATAACCGGCGATGTGCTTGAGGGCGTCCTTCGCAGCGATGGCCTTGCCCTTGCGGCCGATGACGACGGCGAGTTCACCCTCCCAATCGATAGCCCGGGCGATGGGCGGAATGAGGATGTTGTCGTCCTGACCGATGACGGTCGTCGTCGGTGGTTTCATGAAAACCCGCGGTGTCTCGCGGTCCTGGGCGGTGATTCTGCCGCCGCCTTCCTCGATGTGGTCTTGATAGTTGCCGGCCAGACAGAACAGCTTGGCCGGGTTTGGCACGGGTGCCCGTAGTCTGACCTTGGTGAGGTAGTGAGTGGACTTACTGTCAGCCTTTGGTTCTTCACCAAGACCTTCGTCGACAGTCTTGGTCAACTTCCTGGCGGCAGCCATTGCTTTGGCGCCGGCCTTCAGGAAGGTGAGCATGTCCGTATAGAAGGCGTTGGCCGATCGTTTTTCGCGTCGTGCCGCGAGTTTTTCGGCAGTCGCCAGGTCGACGACAATCTTGTTGTTGCCAGCCATGGTGCCGAGACGCTGTTCGCCCTTGATGGTGAAGGTGGTCAGTTTCATATCTGCTTCGTCCTCCTACCTCTCCGGATATGGTCGATGCGCCGATTGCGGCACACTATTATATTGGCTCACCATGGCACAGGGAGCCTCCGTACACGAAACAGCCCGAATTGACGAGCCCTGCCACTTGGGCGAGGGCACGAGGATCTGGCATTATACCCACGTAATGGCCGGAGCCAGCATCGGCGCCGGTTGTAACATCGGGCAGAATGTCTACGTCGATGCCGATGTCGTGATCGGCGATGGCTGCAAAATCCAGAACAACGTTTCGGTGTACAAGGGTGTCACCCTGGAGGACGGCGTGTTCTGCGGTCCGTCCATGGTGTTTACAAATGTAATCAATCCGCGGGCCTTCATCGAGCGCAAGCACGAAATGCGGCCGACCCTGGTGCAGACCGGCGCCACGCTGGGCGCCAACAGCACGATTGTTTGCGGCATCACCATCGGCGCCTATGCCCTGATCGGGGCCGGTTCGGTGGTGACCAAGAATGTCCCCGCGTACAGCATGTTCTATGGCGTACCGGGTCGCCACGCGGGCTGGGTGAGTGAGGAGGGTTTCGTGCTTCTGGGAGATGGAAAGGACTTCGTCTGCCCCGAAACCGGCAAGAAGTACAGTCTGAATGACGGAATTCTGACGCCCGGTGGCTGAGTTGTCCGGCTCCTCGTCGGCTGCTAGTCTGTCGGAAAGGAGAGCGGGAATGTCGGTTCCTGGCTCTGGTGTCGCGTGCGGGGCTCGATCTTCATGTTGTAGTACTCATCGATCCAACCCGCCAGATTCTTCGACGCCTCCTCGAAGCAGATCCGGCCTTTTTCGGCCGTCGCCTTCTCCGCTTCGCCCATGACCCCCGAGTCAGAATACTGACTCGTCCACTCCACCAGTCCTATCGCCCCTTTGCCGAACAGGTCGGTCCACAGGTATTTGGAGCCGAGTTTGTTGGTCTTGGCGATCTCACTCTTGATCTTGTCGGTCCGTACGCTTTCCGGCGCCAGATGCATGAGCATGGACGTCTCCAACTCCCCGGCGTGTGAGCAGCCACCGGGAAAGACACTCTCGCGCCACTGCTTGTCGAAATCGGGGTCGACCTTCAGCAACTGCCACCAACTGCAGAACGAGCAGCTGGCGTCGGTTTCGACGATCGTGCGTCGAGACACCGTGTCGACCAGATTGTGGTTTGACCCGTGGCCGTTGACGATGATGATCTTCTTGAAACCGTGGTAGGCGAGGCTCTTGGTGATGTCCAGGCAGTATTGGATGAAGTGTTCGTGATGGATGTTCAAAGAGCCGGGAAAATCCATCACATGGTGGACGTAACCATAACTGACCGGTGGTAACACGAGGGCCTTGTCGGGCTGCAGGCGGGCCCCCTCCGTGGCGACCGCATCAGCACACAGGTGGTCGACTTTGAGAGGGAGGTGGTGGCCGTGCTGCTCCACCGAACCTGTAGGTAGAATGGGAATCTTGCCCATCTCTACGGCTTCGTTGATTTCGGGCCAGGTGAGTTCATCGAACTTGTAGGTGTCACGTACGGAAGGCATGGTCAGCTCCTGGGTAGGCGGTTGCGATCAGGCCACGCGATACTGGCGGATCACGTCGTCGTTGAGGGTGACACCGAGTCCGGGGGTGTCATCGAGGTGCAGATGGCCGTCGCGGAAGTCCATCGTGTGATGGACCAGGTCGCGAGCCAACGGTGAGGGGGCGCGGGTAAATTCGGTGAGTGGTTCGGGTCCCGCTGCCGTCCATTGCGCCGATGCCGCCAGCAGAACACCCGTGCCGAAGGCATGGGGCACCGGTCGGCAGCCTCGTTCCTGTGCCGCAGCGGCGAGTCGCTGGGCGTAGGTGATGCCACCTACACGACCCAGATCCGGTTGCACAAAGTGCAGGCCCGTCGCCAGCAGAGCATCGTATTCAGCCAGTAAGGTGATGGCTTCGCCGCCGGCGATCGGTATCGGAGAAGCTGCAGAGAGCTCCGCGTAGCCCGCATTGTCGTATGGATGCAGGGGTTCTTCGAGCCAGACGGGGTCATACTCGGCGAAGCGTTCGGCGCGTTTGAGGGCCTCTGCCGCCGTCCACGCCCTGCCGGCATCAACCATCAGCCCCACGTCATCTCCAAGTCCCCGACGGGCCGCCGCGACGAGTTCCACGTCCAGGTCCAGGTCCGGCCCCATGGGGGACCAACCGTATTTCACGTATAAGTAGCCCGCATCGACGAAGGCCCGGGCTGAGTCGCCAACTAGATCCGGCCGATCCGGCCAGAGCACGCTGGCGTAGGCGGGCACCCGATCAGCGGCGGCGGGTGACAGCAGTCTGCGAACCGGGACCCCGGCAGCCTGGCCGCGCAGGTCCCATAGCGCCATGTCCAGGCCACTGTATGCGTGGCGGGCGATGCCACCGGGTCCATACCACGCGGTTCCGTGCTCCACCGCTTGCGCGATGTCGTCGACATCCGCGACGTCCATCCCGGTGACGATGGCAGCGATGCCGTGACGGAAGGGCGCCGAGCGTGGCGATTCGATGACGGCGCGCCCGACGTAGCTGCACGACACGATTTCGCCGAGACCGACGAGACCGTCGTCGGTGTGCACTCGCACGATGAGTACGTCCTGGGTGCCGTCGGCTACCTCCTTTACCTCAGGTAGTCGCAGGTGCAGCGCCTCGACACGTTCGATTTTCACAGCGCAGGCCTTTGTTCGTAGTCCAGAGGGTCGGTTGCATGCAACTCGCCGAAGGCATTCAGGCGCTCACTGCAGGCGTCGCATACGCCACAGGCTGGACGCGTGCCAGCGTAACAGGTGTGGGTTAATTCATACGGCACGCCGAGTTTCATGCCCAGGGCGACGACGTCCGCCTTGCTGTAATCCACGAGGGGTGTGTGGATGGTGAACGGCGTGTCTCGAGTCGCTCCCAATCGCAGGCTTTCTTCGAGGCTGTCGTAAAACTCACGGCGGCAGTCGCGGTAAGCCTCATGGTCATCGCGCACCGGGGACAGGTAGATGTCGAAGGCGCCCAGTCTCTCGCCGCAGGCGGCGGCGAGGGTGACCAAGAGCATGTTGCGAAATGGCACGACAGTGGTGACCTGGGCCTGTTCGGACGCGGCGGGGACATCGAGATCTGGATCGGTGAGGGGGCTGCCGCCGATCTGTTTCAGGTCCAGTGGGAGCACCCGATGAGAGCTTGCACCGGCGAGTTGGGAGAGTCGGGCGGCGAAATTCAGCTCGATACGATGTCGTTGGGCGTAGTCGATGCTGACTGTGTGGAGTGGGGTTTCAGGGATTGTCTGCCGGAGGTGATACAGCAGGGTGGTGGAGTCCATGCCGCCGCTGAGGAGGAGGATCGCTTGGTCTGGCATGTGGGGCGAGTTTAGAGGAG
>DPVW01000215.1:7994-8786 GCA_003529325.1 Candidatus Latescibacterota bacterium
GAATCTTGCACTTGAGTTCTGTTGACAGTGATGGGGGTGGTGGATACGTTGCGAGGCCGCACGTATTCAAAACCTCTTTTCTTTTTGTCCCGTTTTTTCTACAGATCAGCGGGCCAATACTCCCTTGGACGATACGA
Source organism: Candidatus Latescibacterota bacterium (assembly GCA_003529325.1). GTDB lineage: Bacteria > Latescibacterota > UBA2968 > UBA8231 > UBA8231 > UBA8231. The sequence goes on from DPVW01000215.1 coordinate 8,132, forward strand.
ATCCCAAAAATCCCGATCCGGGTGACGGGCTGAAGCCGGAGTCACCTCGGCACGGCGTATTTCACCGTCTGCGCACGAAGCTGATGGCGGGGATTACTGTTATTGCGCCTTTGTGGATCACGGGGTGGGTGCTGTGGACTTTGTTCAGTCTGGCCGAAGAATTCTCTCGGCCTTTGATCCGGCCCTTTATCAGCATCCCGGAAGATCCTCAATGGTATTACCGGGGCTTTGGTTTTCTGCTCACCGTTCTCATTCTGCTCGTCGTCGGCACGATCACGACCAATGTGTTTACGCGTCGCGTATTGCAGGAGGGGCGGAAGGCGCTGGAGCGTCTGCCGGTTGTGCGCACCATCTATAGTCCGGTGCGCAAGCTGATGGAGACAATGACGTCGCCCGATTCGGCGGGGTTTAAACAGGTCGTGCTGTTCGAATACCCGCGAAAAGGGCTCTGGACGCTTGGTTTTCTTGCGGGGGACGTGCCTTTCGAGGATGGTCGTACGCCGGCGCACAGCATTTTCGTGCCGACGGCGCCGAATCCTACGACGGGTTTTATGCTGATCGTACCTCGTGAAGAAATCCGTCCGACGACGCTGACGGTCGAGGCCGCTTTTCAGATGATTGTCTCCGCCGGGGTGGCCGTGCCGCTGACACTCCG
>DPVW01000215.1:9146-18209 GCA_003529325.1 Candidatus Latescibacterota bacterium
AGTCCACCGGAGGTCTGACCCGGACCGGCGCAGGACGGCATGTCACTCTGGCAGGCTCCCAAGGTCCCACGGTGCGCCCCACGATTCTACCCAAACCGTTGTACGACAATGGGATCCGCTGCCAATTCTGGGCGTCTATGGGATTGGGCACGGAGATTGCATACGGGTACGAGTGACCGCCGCCTCGCATCCTGCGACTGCAGATGTATATTCCGGCAGGTGACATCAAGCAGTTCATACTCTGGAGGTGATTCCGGTGTTCCCATTCTTTTTTGACGGGACCATGGTCCTGTTGCTTCCGGCAATGGCACTGGCTCTGTATGCACAAAGCAAGGTCAAGCGTGCCTATAAGAAGTACAGTCTGATTGACTCATCGGCGGGACTCACGGGGGCTGAGACGGCGCGCCGTCTGTTGCGGGAAAATGGTATCGTCGATGTCGCTGTCGAGGAGACGGGCGGCACGTTGTCCGATCACTACGATCCGCGGGTCAAAGTGGTGCGTCTGTCTTCGGGGATCTACCGCGGCCACCATCTGGCGGGTCTGGCTGTGGCGGCCCACGAAGTAGGGCATGCCATTCAGCATGCCGGCGGTTATTTCGCCCTGAATCTGCGGCATACCTTTCTACCGGTAGCCAACATCGGCTCCTGGGCGTCGTTCCCGTTGTTCATCATTGGGTTCATGTTCCAGTCACCGCAGATGGTCGATATCGGGATCTTGCTCTACGCCGGTGTCGTGGGTTTTCAGTTGATCACACTGCCAGTGGAATTCAATGCGAGTTCCCGGGCGATGGCGCAGCTGGTGGATGGTCAGTATCTGCAGGCATCGGAGGCGGCGCATGCGAAGAAGGTGCTCAATGCCGCTGCCCTGACCTATGTTGCGGCGACGGCGACGGCTGTCATGCATCTCGTGCGTCTGCTCATTCTGCGCCAGGGGATGAGGGACTGACACGCGAGTTTGGTGGTTCATTAACATCGGCTGATCACGCGCTACGGATCGAGTCGACTACGTCGACTCTACGGCGGCGCTAGGCCAGACGGTCTCGCTGGAGTACCGACATCGCATCACAATCTGTCATGCCTCCTAATGGAAATCGGCGAGGCGTATGGGTTGGCGGCGGGCACCCCAGGTTCCTGGGGGGCCGTTGAAAATGCCTGCCAGGGGGGTGCCGCAGTTGGTGCACGCGCCCTGCTCGTCAAGGGCCCAGTGGGTGAGGGTGTACCAGTCGCGGGCGATGAGGGGTTGGTTGCAGTCTGTGCAGGTAGTGGTGCCGCCTTGTTCGTCGTGGACGTTGCCGGTGTAGGCGTGGTGGATGCCATTCGTGTGGGCGATCCGGCGGGCGCGTGAGAGGGTTGCAGGTGGTGTCGGCTCTACTTCCAGCATGCGGTAGTCGGGGTGGAAGGCGGTGAAGTGGATGGGGACGTTGGCGCCGAGGTGTTCGACAATCCAGGACGTCATTTTCTCCAGTTCGGCGTCCGTATCGTTCTGTCCCGGAATCAGCAGGTTGGTGAGTTCGAACCAGACGTCGGTTTCGTCGGCCAGATATTGCAGTGTTTCGAGCACCGCCGCCAAGCTGCCACCGCAGATCTTGTGATAGAACTGTTCGGTGAAGGCCTTCAGGTCGACGTTGGCGGCATCCATGGCTTCGAAGAATTCGTGTCGTGGCTCCGCACAGATCTCTCCTGCTGTCACCGCCACTGTGCGGATCCCAAGTTCGTGGCAGGCGTGGGCGACGTCGACGGCGTACTCCAGAAAGATGACGGGATCGTTGTAGGTGAAGGCGACGCTCGAACATCCGAGGTGGTGGGCCGCTCTGGCGATCGTCTCGGGGGAGGCGGCATCGGCGAGGGTGTCGACTTCGCGGGATTTGCTGATGTCCCAGTTCTGGCAGAAATGGCAGGTGAGGTTGCAGCCCGCTGTGCCGAAGGACAGGACCGGTGTGCCCGGCAGGAAGTGGTTCAGTGGTTTCTTTTCAACGGGATCGACGCAGAAACCACTCGAACGGCCATACGTGGTCAACACCATCTGCGCGCCAGCTCTGGCGCGGACGAAACAGAGTCCACGTTGGCCGTCACGCAACCTGCAGAAACGTGGACAGAGGTCGCACTGCAGGCGTCCGTCCTCCAAGGGGTGCCAGTAACGGCCCGGTATCGTCGAAGTTTCTTGCCCCTCTGTGCTCATTCCGGTACCCTAGGCACAGGGGAGCTTGCCGCCAAGCATCATTTCTGGGAGACAGGACCGTGAGTGCTGTGCGCCCTGCCATCGCGGCGGGCACGTTCTATCCTGATGACCCCACAGCTCTGGCAGGGATCGTCGATGACTACCTGGCGTCTGCGACAGCCAGCGTCTCTATCGGTACGCCACCCAAAGTTCTGATCGTACCACACGCGGGGTATCCGTACTCCGGGCCTATCGCAGCCTCGGCGTATGCCGCTGTTCACGGTGCCGCCATCGATCGAGTCGTCATGTTTGGGCCCGCCCATCGTTGGCCTGTCAGCGGTCTGGCACTGCCGACTGCTTCCTCCTTTGAGACGCCTCTCGGGTCGGTAGCCATCGACACCGATGCGCTGTTGCGTGCCGATTCTCTGCGGTCTGTAACCCTCGTCGATGCCGCGCACACGCAGGAACACGCAATCGAGGTCCAACTGCCTTTTCTGCAGCGGTGCCTTCCCGAGGGTTTTCGTCTGGTGCCATTTGTCGTTGGCAGAACGACCCCAGCGCAGGTGGAAGAGGTCCTGGATGAGTTGTGGGGCTCGAGCGAGACATTGATCGTCATCAGCTCCGATCTGAGTCACTTCCACGACTACGACACGGCGCGGCAACTCGATGCGGATACGTCCGCTGCCATCGAGGGTTTGGAGCCGCAGAGATTGCCCGAAGGGGGGGCCTGCGGTCGTGTGCCCATTCAGGCCGTGTTGAGTGCAGCAGCTCGTCGCAAAATGACAGCTCGTACCGTGGATCTGCGCAACTCCGGAGACACGGCGGGAGGCCGCGACGAAGTCGTCGGGTATGGTGCGTATGTCATCAGTTGACCTGGAACAACGACTGAGTTTCGAAGAGCGCCACACACTGCTGGGTGTGGCGCGAAGGTCCATCGACGAAGGATTGCGTGCGGGCACGCCGTTGGAGGTGGACGTCGCCGAGTATGCCGGTCAGCTCCGTGAAATGCGGGCCTGCTTTGTCACCCTGCGGATGGCGGATGACGCGCTGCGTGGTTGCATCGGCAGTTCCGAAGCGGTCAGGCCTCTGGTAGCCGACGTGGCACACAACGCCTGGGCGGCGGCCAACAGCGATCCGCGCTTCGACCCACTACGCCCTGAGGAGTTTGCCGCTCTGCATGTGCACATCTCCGTTCTCAGCCCCCTCGAGCCGCTGCCAGCCAAATCCGAAGAGGAACTGCTCGAACATATTCGTCCCGGTATCGATGGCCTTCTCGTACAGGAGGGGAGTCAACGAGGTACGTTGCTGCCTGCCGTATGGGAGTCGCTGCCGGATGCACGGCGGTTCCTCTACGAGGTACGCCGCAAGGCGGGGTTGCCGGGGAACTACTGGTCAGCATCGCTCTCCTTTTCCCGCTATACAGCGGAGTCCTTCGACTGACGAAATCGGCAGTACGATGAGCTGCGTGGGCATGTTCCCGTGAGCCGCCCCGCCATCGCCTGGCGTGTGAGCCTGGCCGCTCTTCTGGTTGGCCTCGCCGTGTTGGGTCTGACGCCTGTCGGTGTCTGGCTCGCCACGGCGGCGGTGGACGTGGCGGCGGAGACACGTGGTTGGGAACTTGAGGTTGGCGATCACAGTGGGGCCCTGGCCTCCCGCGCCGTGTTACGGTCCGTGCACCTGCGCCAGCAGACACAAGGTCTGGACATCGAGATCACCGAGCTCTCCCTGGCACCGTGGTCGTGGGAGGTGGAGCTGCAGAAGCCGCACGTGCGTTGGCAGCAAACACCGACAGAGGAGTCGACTGCCACCACCAAGCGAGACACGGTGAAGCTGCCCCTCGCCGATCTGCCAGTGGTCGTAGTGGTGGGGGGTGCGTTCGAGTTCGGTGCTGGCGATCGCGTCATCGAGGCCAGTGACATCAACGCGAGGTTATCCCCCACCGAAGAACAAATGGCGGAGGTGGATCTGTCACTCGGCAACTGGTCGATCAGGACCGACGCCCACACCATCGCCAGCGGCTCGGCGCGATCTCGCTGGCATCTCACCACCACCACCGTGCAACTGCAGGAGGCTTTCATCCGTGCCGTCGCGGGAGAGACACAGGCTACCTTGCGGGGTACGGGTGTCGTCGAGCTTGCGCCGACACTGGATATCTCGTCGTCCTTCATAATTGAAGGTGCAACTCATGGCCTCGAACAACTGTGGCTCGACGCCAGCGTCGAGGGCTCGCTGGCGCCACTTGTGCTGCAGGTCACGGCTCAAGGAGAAGCAACACACCCGTCCCTCGGTCCACTGAAGGCGCAGGCGGCGGGAAGTATCGACAGTGCGTTGGTGCGTGCTGATTCCTTCGATGTCGATGTTGCAGGGGGGCATGTTGCCGGGGGTGCAACCTGGAGGTCAGCGGGGGGACTTGATGTTGTCGCTCGCATCGATGGCATCGGCCTGACGGGGCTCACCAACGAAAGGCTTGCGGGGATTCTTCAGGGACGAGTGGAGCTGCATGGGGACGTGGACAACCCTCATGTGAGGACCGAACTGCAGGCATTTCAGGTCCTCGGTATCGCTCCGGATCCCATCGATCTTGTCGTCAACGCCGAACTTGAGGACCACAGGTTGACGGCGCATCTCGTCTGCGACCAGGTGGGGACACTCGACGTCGAGGGGGACCTGGACCGCACGCAACACGATCTGCGACTGCAAGGTGAACTGGATGTGGCGCCGTGGTTGGGTCGAAGCTGGCCCCTGTCGGTGAGGGGCAGGCTGCATACCGACACACTGGCAGTCGGACTGTCCACTGCGCGTCTGCCCTTTGGCGACGAGCCGCCGGGACCTGTAAGGATGGAGGTAACCCTCTCCGCGTGGCGGCATCTGGATCTGGGTTTCGTCCTCGATGGTGGTCAGGTGCTGGCCCATGCTCGGATGGATCTTGCGAAGGGTCAGCTGGATACGTTGACAGCATCCTCTCGTGGACTCTCACTGGCGCACCTGTCGCGGATGGTAACGGGCCAGCTACATGGCCGGATTGCGGCTGGGGGCATGCTGGGACTGGGTGCGCGTGGCGAGGTGTCGTTGCGGGTAGATGATCTCGGCATCGCGGGCTGGCGCCTCGGACCGACAACGCTGTCGACACGATTCGTGGATGGCGTCGCCTCCATCGAGGCTGGCGCACCGGGCCTCGAGCTCCACGCCGTGATCGATACGTCCGGCACGACAAGTGTCGATGGTCTGCTGCAGAATGCAATCATCTACCGAGAGAATGGGAGAGACTCGATTCGTCTCACGGGGCGCTTCCGTGGCGTCGCGCCAATCGGCCACGTGGCATCCGGTGCCATGCAGGTCGAACTCGACAGTGCGCGTGCCGAATTCTCCGGCTGGAAGATGAATCTGCCGGAGGGTGTTGCAGCAGAATACACCGACGGCGAGGCGCGACTGACGACGACACGGATGGTGACGCCCCTGGGAACCGTGCACCTCGGCGGCGTTCTGGCGTCGGATCATCTCGACTTCGCAGCGAGGATCGACTCCTTTGATACTGCAGACCTCGAGGGAATCACGGCGCAAGGCGCCGGGCGGTTGTCGGTTTATGGCAGTGCGGAGGAACCGCGGGCGCAGCTGCGGGCAGGGCTGAAGTCCCTGGCACTGGGTGGCCGAGAGTTGGGGGAACTGACGGCCACCCTCGAGTTGAGCGACAGCCTGCGTGGGACCTTGCAACTCGGCGTCCCTTCGGCGACAACAGAGACCGGGTCTGGACTCACCATCAACCTGTCGGCACCGAATGCAGACTTCCGAGTCGGCGCATCGACGGGTCAGGAACAAGCCCACATTCGGCTTGAAGCGAACAGACTCGATGCTTCCACGATCGCCACGTATGCACTCGACGATTCGACCGATCTGAGGGTGAGTCTGTCTGCTGGTCTGACCTTTCCGGCAAAGCAACTGCTCCATGGAATCAACTGGCGTGATCTCTCCGGCCAGCTAGTGCTGCGGGAGCTCGATCTGGCACGCGATCGGGTCCGACTACGCCTGGCGAAACCATCGCGAGCGGAACTGTCCGGGGGCATGGGTTCGACGGAAGGGTTTGACCTGCCAGTGGAGATCTTCCGACGAGATACCGAGGCGTTCGAGCCGGCGGGTGTGATCCATATCGAGGCTCAGCTCGCCGGCGCCGGTGGTGGCTTGATGATCCGCGCGGAGGACCTCGAATTGGAGGCGGTGGCTCGTGCCATTCCCGGTCGGGTCTCTCTACCAGCAGGTCTACTGTCACTACAAGCGAATCTAACGGGGACGTCCGGTGCCCTCGCCCTCGATGCCACCGCAGAGGTCGAACTGGACGAACTCGGCCAGCTGTCGGCCCGGGTTTTCGGTCGGCCTCGGAAGTGGAATGCGAGTGCTACGTGGGTGAGTCTGGTTGAGGACAGTCTGCGTGTGACGGCGTCGGCGCCGGCGGTCAATGTCTGGCCCAAGTGGGACGAGTTGACGATGAGGGTCCAGTCGAACGGGTTCGATCTGTTGCCAATGTTGGACCAGATTCCGCAACTGGCATCTCTTACCGGTATCGCCAGGATAGACGTGACGGCGGACTCGCTGTTGACGAATCCACACTTGTCTGGACGGATCGAGATCGAAGAGCTGCAGCTGGCTCTACTCGATGTCAAACCTGGATACGAATTTCCCGCGGGCGAAATCAACTTCGGTGATCGTGACGGTGGGGGGGCACATGCAGAGCTGGCCGGTTTCTCGGGGCGCACTACCAGAGGCGAAGGCCGTCTGCAGTTGGACGGATTCTACGACCTGCTTCCAGGAGGACGCACCGATTATCAGTTGCAGCTGACGGGCGAGAATGTGCGCTATGAATATGATGACGTCTTCGACGCGCCCGAGATCGATCTGGATCTGGCGCTGCGCCGGCAAGGGCAAGGCTCCTTGCTGGCTGGCAATGTGCGCCTCAACAAACCCAAAGCGGATATCCAACTTGTCGATCTGACGACTCCCCCGGTGCCACCACCACCGGCACTGCAGAACGAATTTCTAGAGAATACGAGCCTCGACCTCTACGTCGATATCGATGGTCTGCAGACGCACAGCGAGTTGTCCGACATCACACTCGAGGGGCAGACGCGAGTGTATGGCACGTTCTACCAGCCTCGATTTCAGGGAGAACTGGAGATCACCGACGGACAGGTGATCATTCTCAATCGACAGTTCGACTTTTCCAGGGGACGCATCGTCCTCGATCAGCTGCTGCCGACGTATTCGATTCTCGATCTGATGTACGATCCGATTCTATTGGATCCCGAGCTCGATCTCGAAGCGAAGACGACGGTGCAACCAAATGATCGCAACGAACCGGAAGTAGAGGTGACGATGACCCTCGCCGGACCGGTGCGTAGTGCGGCGCCACGGCTGACGGCACCAGGTCACGGGGATGGTGCCGTACTCAACCTGCTCGCCTTCGGTCAGACCACACCGGCCAACTACGCCAGCGCCCTGTATACCGCCGCAGGTCAACTGCTGCTGAGTCGGCAGGTGGAACGAGTCGGAATCGACGAATTTCTGTTGTTGCCCTCTGGCACGGCGTTGGGCACGGTCGGCAAGAGTGCCGTGCGTATCGGGAAATTTCTCAGTTGGCCGGTGCCGATTTGGGTCCGTTACGAAGCCAATACGCTGGAGGCGTCACGGGGGCAGTTCGAGGTGGAGTATCGCATCACGTCATGGATGACGATCGATGCCAGTGCGTACTCCGAATACCAGTTGTATGGGCTCGGACTGGGTCTGAGTCGGGAATTCTGATGTTACGCGTCTTCGCATGCCTGGGGCTGTTGCTGGTTTCTGGGGCTGCCGCAGCCGCGGCACAACGCCTCGTCGATCTGCGCGATCTGGAGACGCCGAAGGTCGTCGAAATCCGCATCGACCATCTCGGCGCCAAACCGATCACCAACCGGGAACTACGGGCGGCCATGCATACCCAGGTTGGGGAGCGCTTCGCACGCCGATTCTTTCGTGCAGATCTGTCGATGATCGAAAATCTGTATCGAAGCCGTGGCTACATGGATGTCGACATCGTGCGCCGCCGTTTCGCCCTGGACGACGAAGGGCGCCTGCACATCACCCTGAAGATGGATGCGGGACGTCAGTGGACGGTCTCTGCTGTGGATCTGGAGTTCACCGGACAGGACAGTCTGCTGGCGGCGATCCTGCGGAGCCGGCTGCAGCTGGGGCCGGACGAGGTCTTCCGTTATGGCGAGGTGATCGCCGATGAGCGCCAGCTGCTCGTCTGGTTGAACAGTGAGGGCTTCGCCCATGCGCAGGTCAGCAACGATGTGCAGCTCGATTCGCGTCGGCAGCAGGCAGCGGTGTCCTTCCAGGTGACGACGGGTCGCAGAATGTATTTCGGAGATGTCTCGATTGACGATGCAGACTTGCAGACGCGACGCTCGTTGCTCGATCGACAACTCACCTTCCGCGAAGGGGAGCTCTACGATCCGGAGAAGCTGCGGCGCACACGGAACAACCTTTCGCGCACTGGGCTGTTTCGTTCGGTCACATTGACGACACCGCTGGGAGCCTCCGGAGACAGCGTGCAACCCGTCGTCCTGCGCTTGCGGGAACGCAAGTTCATCCAGCTGCGCAGTCGGTTGTTCGTCAACAACAATGAGCCCGGTGTGTCTGGGCGGGTGCAGCACGCCAACTTCCTTGGACGGGGCAACCGCATCGGTGTAGACGCCAATCTCGGGCAACCGTTGCAGGGTCTGACTTTTTTCTTGACGGAGCGAGATCTGTTGGCTTCGACGGCGGATCTGACCTTGTCGGCGGGGGTGACCGACGAATGGGGTGACACACGCGTGTTCGCCGACCCGCAGGATGCGGGCCAATTCGACCTGCTGATCAACAATTACTCACGGGCC
>DPVW01000215.1:18533-19839 GCA_003529325.1 Candidatus Latescibacterota bacterium
GCCGAGGAGACGGCGGCGCAGTTGTCGCGGGCGACCTACGACTATCCGTCCGTCGAGCGTCTGTGGAAATTGAATGCCGCCCTCAGCCGTCGCTGGGAGCGGTCAGGGGGGCTGGCATACGCGTCGAATCTGACCATGAACTGGACGCAGTCACGCAATCGTCCCATCGCTGGACGTGTCATCGACTTCAAAGACGGTGGGGCCGCGACGCTGGATGATTTAGACAGTGGTGGGAACCTGGCATACGACGACAACAAAATTCCAATCGATGACACGTGGGTGGAGCTACTGGCGAACGAGGCGCGAGCGTTGAACTTCGAACTCGACTTCCAGCGTGACACACGGGACAATCAGATCGCCCCGACACATGGCACATTCGTGCGCACGGCGGCCCTCTACGCCATCGAGCTGGGGGGTAGTCGCAACAGGGTTTTCGACGGGGATGTGGAGGCGAGGAATTACCTGCGTGTGGGCGAACGCATCATCTGGGCGCAGGCGGTGCGGGGGGTGATGACCGGGACGTTACGACGTGAGTCCGATCTGCCGCAGGCGTATTGGAAGAAGTTCGGTGGTGAAGGTTCGGTGCGTGGCGTCGAGCGTGATGCAATCCTGGCCGCAGGAGGTGGCCGTGGGGGCGTTGTGTTACGCAGCGAACTGCGCTTCACCGCCGGTCCTGCCGGCTTCGTCCTGTTCTGGGACCGCGCCGGCGTCTGGCGCTGGGTCAGCCAGGCGTCGTGGGGAGACATGACCAGCGGTTATGGTGGTGGACTGCGTTGGGATTTTGGGATTCCCCTGCGCCTTGATCTGGGCTGGAGTGGCGACATGAAGCGGCCGGAGGTGTACGTCTCCATCGGCCAGGCGTTCTGAGGTGACCGGTTAACTTTGACATTGTTTCTGGCGCCGGGTACATTGGCAGAAGTTCAAGCAAACGAATTTTATCGATCTGTGGGGGCGACCTGGCTTCGACGGGGAGAGAGAATTCGAGAGCGCGTGCCGAGGTCCCCGACAACCTCGTTAAGCCTCGGGAAAAACATCAAACGCCAACGATAACTCGTATGCGTTGGCCGCCTAAAGAAATTTAGGTAGCCCGTTGGCGTCCGTGGGGCCTGTAACGCGGACGCTGACGCCATCTACAGCAGGCTAGCCGATCGGCCTTGTTCAGGGACGGCCGGCGAAATTCTTCGAACTGGTCCAATCCGGATCCTGTCAGTCGGAGCTGGTGAGGACGAGAAAGCCGTAGCATAGACTGACTACGCACGTAGTGGTCTCGTAGGACCTGTTCTCGGACGCGGGTTCGATTCCCGCC
>DPVW01000444.1:0-2290 GCA_003529325.1 Candidatus Latescibacterota bacterium
CCGCCCCAACGAACCATCTCTTGCATAACTGCCGCCACTCGTGCCCCCGCCGTTGCCATGCAGACGCCACTCGTAGACGCGCCCATGGTCGGAGGTCGCCTCGTCGGCGATGACAAAGTATTCACGGTTCGCGAACAACACGCGACGCCGCAGACTGGCATCGAGATATGCCGCACGCACCTCGGCATAGTCACCGGCTGCATGGGTCAGCGTCTGTTCGATGTAGGCATCTTCCCCACCATCGACGGCGGCACCGGAGATGCGATCCAGTGGCGGTCCCTGTCCGTCGATCATGATGAGGCTGTGGGCATTACCCCAGTTCACCTTGTCATGATTGGTGAAGTTGATATACCCGCCGTCGACGGCGAGCATCTCACCGTGGGCGTACAGGATAAAACTCGTTTCATCCGCGTGTTCGTGGCCGAAGCCCTGTTCGCGTACCCGACCGTGTTCCCCGCGCAACAGCAGATAGGTGGCGTCCGTGCTCCAATCGGTGCGGAATACGGCATCGCCGGCAGCGGGCATGAAGATCGTCGGCCCCCGTGTCGGCTCCTGCGAGGGCAACGTATCATCGTAGAAGAGGATGGCATCTGGCTCGTTGAAACCACGAACGTAGGGACCGTTCTCGTTATTCAACCAGTCCCAATGGTGCACGGCGCCGTCCGCATCCACCCCGGCCAGATAGTGGCCGTATGTGTCATCCAGGTGTCCATCATCGGTATTCGGCCGACGACCATTCGGCAGCCGGATGTTCACCGACCAATCATGGGTGCGATCCAACAGTGGGTCGCTGAACAGATCGATGGCGGATAAGGAGCGCAGGGCGAAGGCGTAGGGCAGGTAGACATCGGCGGCATAACGCTGATAGAACGGACTCTCGGCGTAACCACCCTCCTCCTCGTCGATCACGTGCGCCAACGAGCGTGTCACCAGGTCATGTGCCCGATCCGCCCATTCCTGTGGATCGCTGCCACCGGAGCCCGCGTGATCGGCCAGCGCATACGCGGCCAGGCCGAGACCACCATAGAGTCGGATGTGCCAGTTGTCGAGATGGGTGATGGAGAGATCTCGTGGGTCGGTGGTTTCGTGCAGACGGATTTTCAGAGTGCCGAAAAAACCGAGGTCGAACTCCTCGACGACGATACCATCGAACATGCGATCTGCTTCATCGGCCAGCAGGTCACGCACGCTGCTGAGGGAGTCAGGATAGCCGACGAGAAAAGGATGCAGCATGTCGTACGCCTGCGCGTACTGCATGACGACTTCGCCCTCGTTGTGCGGCTCCCCCAGATCACCACCATCTCGCGGAAACTTCATGTCCAGCAATAGACCCGCAGAGGTATGTGCGTAGAGGCTGTCCCCCGTCATCCACCAGGCGAAGGCAGCGGCCTTGGCATAACGTGCTTTGGTGCGCTCTTCGGTGACCGGATCTGGCGGCTCCTGCGCCCGCGCCAGGATCGTCGCCCACCAGGTGGCATAGGGTTCACGCGTGATACGCTCCTGGAGCAGGGACACCTGGTCGGCGGTGAACGACAGACTCGGGTGGACCTCGCCAGGAAGACTCACCTGAGCCCGGGCGTTGCCAGCGATTGCAAGCAGGATGGCGATGATTACAGTGGTCAAAATCGCGGCTGCTCGGTCAGAAGAGGGAGAGGGACCGCCTTACATCGACGCCCCATGAGAAACCAAGAAAGATGTAGCGTCGACCCATGGACAGACGCGCACCGGCGGCCTTGCCACTATGGGATGGAAAGAACATGCCGATCGTGCCATACACCGTGTCCGGGTCTTGCACGCGCCAACCGATGCCGACATGCAGGGAACCGGGCTTGTTGCCGACAATGACGGTTTCCACGGGCAGCACATTGAGATCCACCGAGAGCGAACGCAGCACATTGGTCTCGCCTGCGCAGCGGCTGAAAGAGGCGAGTTGGCCCGTTGCCGTATCGACACAGAGTTCTCGCCCAAAGCGGGTGTCAAAGAAGCGTCGGTAGCGCTGGTCGCCTTCGGAACTGCTCTGCAGCAGCCCCAGGTCGAAGAAGTTGAGTGTCGCCAAGACACGATGTCTGGGCGACACGGCAGTGATCCCCACAGGAATGTCGAGTCCGGTGCCCTGGTCGACGTCGAGCACGCCCAGACCGAAGGTGGCAAATACGCCCGCAGGGGGTGTCTGATCCTCGACGATGAGTCGTTGCGCGCAGACCGGGATTGCCGTGACCAGCAGCAGGCTTGATAACACCCACCAAGCCGATATCGATCCTCGTAGTCGCCGCTGACCTGGGGCTGCGAG
>DPVW01000444.1:2623-10454 GCA_003529325.1 Candidatus Latescibacterota bacterium
GGCAATCGCGCACCTCGTGCCCCTTCTCACGCAACTGGGCGCAGATCAGCCCTCCGATCTTCTCGTTTTTTTCTATCACGAGGATCTTTGCGGCCATAGGGGAAGGACCAAGCAGAGGGTTGGAAGGGAAACGCCGAGTCGATCATATGAAGTTACGCGCACACTCTCGCCCATCAAGGGCGGCAAGGCCCAGCACCCCGGCGCGCGCGACACGCGCCGGGAATTACTGGTCTGTCACATCTCTTCGGCGAGTTCTTCCAGGTACTGATACCGGGTCGGATGGCGTAACCGGCTCAGGGCGCGCTCCTTGATCTGCCGCACCCGCTCACGGGTGACGCCGATCATCTCGCCGATCTGCTCCAAGGTCAGCGCTTCCATGCCATCGAGACCGAAGTAGAGGCGGATGATCTTCTGTTCGCGCACTTCGAGGCTACCCAGAACTTCCTCCAGCTGGCGTCTGGCCGAATCGTAGATTAGGTCGGTATCTGGGGCCTTCGAGTGCACATCGGGCAGGATGTTGAGCAGTGACCGCTTCTCGTCGTCGTCGAAGGCGCCGTCCAGCGAACTGACCGGCCGGGCGCTGAGGATGGCGTCGGTGACGACCTCAGAGGGCAGATCCAACTCCTTGGCAATCTCCTCCACGTCCGGCTCTCCGTCGGTGTTCTGGCCGAGTTTGCGTTTCGCCTTGGAGATGTCTTTCAAGAGGCTGAGCTTGTTGAGGGGCAGACGCACAGTGCGCACATGCTCGGCGATGGTCTGCAAAATGGACTGGCGAATCCACCAGACTGCGTACGAGATAAATTTGTACCCGAGGGTTCCATCAAAGCGTTCTGCCGCGGTCATCAGTCCGAGGTTGCCTGCACTGATAAGATCCGGAAATGACAGACCTCGATTCTGGTAGTTCTTAGCGACATCGATAACGAAACGAAGGTTGGCCTGGATCAGTTCGTCCCGGGCCTCCATGTCGCCATCCTTGATACGTGCGGACAACTCTACTTCGCGCTCCCTGGAAAGTGGTTCGGAGTCGGCGATGTCGTCGAAGTAAGCTCTCAGTGTCGAGCTTTCCCGGTCACCGAGCGTTTCGAGCATGACTCTCCTTAGCGACGTTTCTTAACGAGTGGGAAGGAAATGGCACGTACACATGAAACCCGCAACCGAGCGAAAGGAGATGAGGGCTGTCGCTAGCGGGCCACGGGTTAAATTGGGTTCGAACAAAACATATGTGGTGTGCATAAACAAATGATGGTGTACGATACAAAGTTGACCACTACGGATCAAGCTGGAGAAGCCCCGTGAGACCAGGAATCCTTTGTCTTTTTTGCACTCTTTCGATTTTCGCCATGCAACCGGTGACCGCCACAGCACAGAGTATTCCCGTCGACCACTTCGAAGGCCTGCGCTTCGACGCACCCGTGCCGGCATCGGTACATGCCGGCCAGGAGCTACCGTTGTCCGGTATCCTGCTCGAAACCGGTTGGCAGGGTGCACTGTTCAGCTTCCGCCCCGTCGGTGGCGAGAGTGCAGACATCGATCTCTTCGTCCAGCATCTGCCCGGGCGGATCGATCGATCGGTGGTCTTTGCCAGTGCTGCTGCCGATACCTACGAAGTCATCCTCTTCGGCGGCGCCGCTGGCGATGGTCTCGAATTCCGCGGGCTCTTCTCTCCTTTCGTCGTGCTCGACTCCCCGGATCCGGTGCTACTGCCCACCCGCTTCTTCGACGGTCTGTTACTGCAGGCGCCAGTACCGACGCAACTGCCGCTGGGAGTCGCCCCGGTCTTCGCCGGCCAGATCCTCGACGAGCGCATTGTCAGTGCCCGCTTCGATCTGTCCCGCGAGGGGCAAGAGCTGGGATCCATACGGATCCCCATCACCGATGGCCAGTTCGATCAGCCTCTGCGCTTTCCCGTCGCTAGCGCCGGACCCCTCCTGGTCCAGCTGGTCGTTGGATTACAGGATGGCACTTTCTGGGGGCGCGGTTCATTCCTCTTCCAGATCACCGACGACACCCCGGCGGCAGCGGCGCCCGCCGTGCTGTCGGCAGCTCTACTGGCGGGGGCTACCACCGACATCGTCATCGCCAACCGTGGCGGTACCGACCTGCTCGTACTTGACGCTGCCGTCCCAACCCAATTCGAGGTGATCACCATGCCTGGTCCCATTGCCCCTGGCAGAACAGGCACAATTGGTGTGCGCTACTCAGGTGTCGGCGGCGATGAAGGAGATCTCCTGGTCGACACCAACGACCCATTGCGCCCGCAGCGCCGTGTCGCGTTGCTGGGGGTTGCCGATGGTGACGCCGCTACCTCCTTAGCCTGGGAACGAGCCGACGAAGATGGCCTGTTGACGGCCCTGGCGCCTGCTGGTTTCCAG
Source organism: Candidatus Latescibacterota bacterium (assembly GCA_003529325.1). Classification (GTDB taxonomy): domain Bacteria; phylum Latescibacterota; class UBA2968; order UBA8231; family UBA8231; genus UBA8231. The sequence continues at coordinate 4,996 of DPVW01000444.1, forward strand.
CGCTTCGTACTGGCCCTGTTTTCCCCACCCCATATTCTGGATACGGAAACCCACTTTCCCTTTGCTGTCGGTGTCCCCCCACCGGCGGCCCGTCCGGCGAGACCGGCACCCACGCCCCGTGAGCGTGGCGAAGCCATCCGTGCGCGCAAGGCGGCGCGCCTCGCTTCCGAGGTCCGCAGTCGGGGGCGCCCGGCGATGCGCTCCGCCCAGACCTCCTATCAGGTCGGCGACAGCCGCAGCCTTGTGTTCGATGACTTTCCCCCCGTCCCCCGCCAGCTGCTGCAGGCGCGTGTCGTCGCCCTCTCCGATCACGCCGTGGCCTTCGTCCACATCGGCACCGAAGCCGACGGTGGCAGCCTCTCGGTGGCACAGATCCAGGCCCATCTGGTTCGCTTCGATATCGACTATGACGGGATCGTCGACCACTTCGGTGCCCCCTCCGATGTCGACGGTGACGACCGCATCGCCTTTGTCTATACACCACTGGTCGATGACGTCGGCCTTGGCGGATTTCAGGACCCCGCATCGGTATTGCAGGAAGAGTTTGGCGGCAGCGGCAACCTTATCGATCTGCTGTTCTTGTCGCCAACCCAGCCCGCATCGAGTTACCGATCGCTGCTGGTTCACGAGTTCCAGCATCTGATCAACTTTCACCAGCATGTGCTGATCCGCGGTGGCGCCTCCGAAGCCACCTGGCTCGATGAAGGCTTGTCCCATGTCGCCGAAGACCTGGTGGACGGTTTTGCTGCCGGCGGCAACAGCGACAACGTCAGCGCCTTCCTCGCCAACCCGGGTGCCGTGGGGCTCACCGCCCAGGATCACGTCACCAGTGCCGAGCGGGGTGCGGGTTATCTCTTCGTGCGCTCCCTGGTGGACCGCTTTGGCGAAGGGATTCTGCTACGCTTGGTACAGACGGGATTGTCCGACAGGGACAGCGTCGAGGAGGCAGCAGGGGTCCCATTCCGGGAGCTGCTCGCCGGATTTGCTGTCCGGCTCTACGCCAGTGGCACGGATCTGGCCGGGCATAGTCGCTTCAGCTTCTCCTTCTCCGGTTTGGGTGGGCGGGGTACACGTGGTTTCCCGCAGCCGGCGATACTGCGTACCGGCGCCGATGCCGAACTGGCAGGCTCGATCCGCCCTCGTGGTGTCGCCTTCGTCGAGGTAACTGGAACCAGCATCCGTCTGCAGGCCCCCGTCGCCGCTGAACTCGGTGCGGTGTCGATCGGACTGCCTCTTGATTTCGTCGCCCGCGTCGATATCCCCATCGACCACTTCGCGGGGGTCAGGTTCGACACTCCGCTGCCGGGGGTCTTTGCCTCAGGCGACCCCGTCGTCGTACGCGGCCAGGTCCTCGACGCCACTCTCACCGAGGTAACGGCACAGTATTCCGTCAACGGCGACGCCATCAGCTCCTTCGACATCAGCGTCGCTGATGATGGCCACTTCTCCCGCACCATCCTTCTCGACCATGATCAGGTGGGGGATCTGGCATTCGACCTGTTTGTCGGAAATGAAGAGGGTAGTACCCATGCCGGCAGTTTCGCTCCGGTCATCGTCACCGCTGGCGCCGATCCGATCCTGCTACCTGTTGGCTTCTTCGACGGGGTCCTGCTCGACGCCCCGCTGCCGACCCGGATCCAGGCCGGCGCGTCGGTCCCGGTGTCCGGACAGGTCACCGATGCCGCGGTAGATGGCGTGCTCATCGAGCTGGTTGATGGTGACGATGACCGAGTCAGCTTCAGCCTTCCCGTCGAGGCAAGCCGGTTCGCCCTCGATCTCGCTTTCGGGGCCGAACTGATCGGCCCCTGGGAGTTGAGACTGTTCACCGGTCGAGCCGCAGACTTCAGCTACCGAGGCGGTTTCGACATCGTTGTCGGCGAACCGACGACCACCGCCGTCAGCGAGGTCGTCGGCTCCCTGCCAGACGCCTTCGCCCTGGCCCAGCCCTATCCCAACCCATTCAATGCATCCATCGTCGTGCCTCTGCAGACGGCTGGCGAGGGAGTCATCGACATCGCCGTATACGACCTGGCTGGCCAACGACTCGTGACGCTGCACCAGGGTTGGCTTCCCGCCGGGAGTCACAGGCTGAGATGGAATGGTCACGGTCAGAGAGGCATCGCTGCTGCGAGCGGCGTGTATCTGATACGCGCCAATGCCAGAGACTGGCAGGGCTCGCGCAAGGTGCTGCTACTGCGCTAGTGCTAGTCCTAGGCCTTCTTGCTGAACTTCACCGCCACGGAGCCGACGGCCCAACTGGATGCGAGACTCAGCGCAATAATGACAAAAGCCACCAGGGCGCTGCCCCAATCGCTGTGACCATAGATCGGCTCAAAGAGGGTGTTTTCGTACATAAGAAGCTCCTGTGGTTACTCTACTGTGTCCGCTCGACAATACCACGGATCCGGCGGCGTGGCAATCGCCGGTGTCAGTGTTCGATTCCGGAGAGTGGCCAACCTTCATAGATTTGTTGGGTTCCTCTCCATATGCCCCTGAGCCCAGGCCTGATCTCTCGTGACCCATGCCAACGGCGACAAGCCTCTCAGCCGGATATCTTGATGGGTCGATCTGGGCGTTGGGTCAGTGCGGGATTGCTATTCTGACAGGAACAAGATCCGTTTCCAGATCAACCCAGGGGCAGCAACCCGCGCCGGTCTGACACTGAGTGCAAAACTGCTGCGATTGTCGGAGATCGTCGATCCCGAGGACAAGCGTTGACGGGCCTGCGCGACCTCTCCATCCGCCACAAGATGCTGGCCATTATCATGCTGACCAGCAGCATCGCCCTGCACTTCGTACTTGCCAGCCAGTGACTGCCGTAACACGGTCAGAATCCGTTCGTCAGCCATGTCCATATGACTCCCACTCGACCCGCCAACGCCAACGGCTGACCACGACTGGACTTTCGGACAGTTGCGCGAGCCGACTCATTGTACAGCTTTATGGTATTGTCTCCCCCCAGCCAAAGAGAGCCCATATGACGCTGCACAGTTCAGCTTCTCCGGCCATCGATTACGATGACGACCAGGGACCACCAACAGCACCCACCGTTGATCCCGACGACATGGTGTTCCATGAGCTGTGCGCCGCCACCGACATCGGCACCGATAAGGGCAAACCCTTCACCATCGATGGCAATCATCTCGCCGTATTTCGTCACGAAGATGGGTTCTATGCCTGCGACAATCGGTGCCCCCATATGGGCTACCCCCTGTCGGAGGGCAGCGTCCGGGACGGCGTCCTCATCTGCCACTGGCACCACTGGGAATTCGACCTGAAGACGGGGGGCTGTTTTCTGACGAATGGCGACGACGTCGCCAGTTTCCCCATCGAGACACGGGACGGCATGTTGTTCGTCGGCATTCCCAAGGGCGCCAAACAAGCGGCACGACAACGCCTGGTGGATCGGGGCAAGCGCGCCCTCGAACAGGGCTTGAAGGACCGTTCCTCTTTCCTCATCGCCAAGGCGGTGACGGCCTTGCGGGAGTCGGGCGCCACGGCGCAGGAGATCATCCAGCACGGGCTGTTCTACGGCGCCCACAAAACCAACGATGGCTGGTCCTCTGGTGTCGCCATCCTGACGCTGTGTGCCAACCTCTGGGATGACGTGGATGCGAAGGATCACAATCTGTTCCTCGTGCACGGTCTGACGCAGATCGCCAACCGAACCTCCGGCAGCTCCCGGCGCCAGCGGTTCCCCTTCCCGCGTGCCGCCGTCGATCCCGATCTGACGACGATGAAACGCTGGTTCCGTCGCTACGTCGACTTGCGTGATCGAGGCGCCGCTGAGCGCATCCTGCTGACTCTGCATGATCGTGGCGAACCGGTGTCGGTGCTAGCTGATTTTGTTTTCAGCGCCGCCACCGATTTCTACTTCACCGGCGACGGTCACGCCCTCGACTTTGCCAATAAGATGTTCGAGGCCCTCAAGTATGTTGAGGGACAGGGGGCCCACGAAATTCTGCGCCCCGTCGTCGTTGATTTGGTCAGTCGAACACGCCATGAGGAGACCTCCCGCTGGCAGGATTCGGTACCCGCCCTGGAAGAAATCATCGCCCGTATCGACGACATCTGGGAGGCCAATCAGCAGGCCGATGCCGAGCAGTTGGATATTTCCGCCTTCGCACAGATCCTGCTCGGAGACGATTTCGTCCCCATCCTTCAGCAGGTGGAGGAGAAATTGCGCGCCGGCGTGAATCCACTGGCCATCTGTCGCGCCATGACCTATGCCGGTGCCGTACGGACCGTGCGTTTCCATCTGAAAAACGAGGGCGACTGGCACGACGTGGCCAACATCTACTCCTACGGCCACGCACTCTATCAGGCCTTTCAACTGGCTCCATCCGCCGAATTGTTGCGGGCAGTGTTTCACGGTGCTGTCTTCACCACCTACCTGCGCTGGCTGAATATGCCTTCAGCCCGCGTGCCCCGTGCCGGCCAGCGTCTGCCTGGTGAGGAGAGCTTCGACAGCGCGGAGTCCATGCTGCAACGCCTGCAGGAGTTCGCCGACTTTCAGAAGGTCGCCGAGGCGGAGATTCTCGTGAATCAGTATCTGGAAGAGGGGCATGACATCACCCCCCTGCGCCACACCCTGGCGCACGTCATGCTGCGAGAGGACGCCGAGCTGCACATGTTCCAGATACTGGAGGCTGCCTTCCGACATTACGAACTGAGCGACGACCCGGAGGAGAAACGCATCCACATGCTGGCGGCGACCCGTTACATCACCGCCCAGAAGGTGATGAAAAACATCCTCTGGTCGACGGAAAATGCCGAACGCCTACAGCGGGGAGAGCTACTGTCCGATCGGGAGGACGAGGACTAGGGGCTGGTTCGCACGAAAGGTCCGTGGCCGCATCAGGGCAACTGTCGCGTTGGATACGCCGTCACGATCATGAGACCAGGCGGGTCTTGTCTCATGGCGCATCGTCAATGGGCGGTTCATGCGGGAATACGCGGGTCGCCGAGGATGCGATGGGCGGAGCCGCTTGCGGGCATACGCATCAGGCCGATGCCGTTGAGATAACCGAGGAGATAGCTGAGGTCGTCTACCGCGAGTCTGAGTTGCGGCGGCTGGTGGGCCGTTCGCCGGCAGAGCTGCGTGCCGTCCACGAGGTCAAACGCGCTCTGGATGGGGAAGTGATGTAGGGCTTGCTTGGCAGGATCTGCCCCACGTCCGCAGGGGGCATCGATGGTGACCCTTGGTTGGGCCTCAGCGCCCTACAAGCTTGTTCTGGTCCTGCCATTCCTCATAGGTAGCTGCCCGTGGTGGTATGTTGACCCCTACATGCACCGCGTGAACATGCTGGATTGGCTGGTCCTGACCGACTTCCGCACGGATCTGCGCCAGGATCTTCAGCTTCAGGGCCACGCGGATGTCGGGGATCTTGTCGTAGAGATCTTGCATGGCTTTGACCCGTTCCTTACGGTCTGCCAACTGGATCTCATCGAACGACTGC
>DPVW01000415.1 GCA_003529325.1 Candidatus Latescibacterota bacterium
TCCGGATGGCGCGCAGATAGAACTCCTCGATCTACCGGGCACGTATAGTCTCTCCGCCACCTCGCCCGACGAGATGATCGCCGTCGATGTGCTGCTCGACGAAGAACAGGAGACCTGCCTAGACGCCGTGATCGCCATCGTCGATGCCGGCAATCTGCGCCGTAATCTTTATCTCGTTTCGCAATTGCTCGAAGCCGATTTGCCCGTCGTCATTGCCCTCAACATGACGGATGTTGCCACCGCGCGCGGCATCCGCATCGACGCCATCCGCCTGTCCAGTCATCTTGGTGTCCCGGTGATACCCATGGTCGCGCAACGCCGACAAGGCATCGACGAACTGCGTGTCGCCCTCGCTGATGTGCTCTGCGGTCCAACCCAACAACCGTCGACAGCAACATTGCCAGACGACTTGCAGCGGCAGGTGATCCGGCTTCTCGAGTGGGCTAAAACAGACGGCGGGCGCCCACTTGCGAGACTCGAGGCATTGCGCGCCCTCGTCGATGACGACGGCGTCATCCAGGACCGACTGGTCAACCACCACGGCCAGCAGATAACCAGCAAGCTCGCCGATCTGCGCAGTGCCGTCGGCGTCTCAGCGCCACTGTCCGCCATCGAATCAGAGGCCAGATACGCCTGGGTTCAGCAGATTCTCGATGGCTCCGTGCAACAGACAGACGAACTACGCTCGAGTCGTTCCGACAAGGTCGATCGTGTCCTCACTCACCGTCTTGCGGGACTGTTGATCTTTGTCTCCATCAGCGCCATGTTGTTCCAGGGAATCTACTCCTGGTCGGCGCCACTGATGGACGTGATCGAGGGTTTCTTCGGTGCCCTCGGTGGTGCCGTTGCAGCGATGTTGCCGGAGGGCGCCCTGCGCAGCATGATCGTCGATGGCATCATCGCCGGTGTGGGTGGTGTCCTCATCTTCCTGCCCCAGATCGCCCTGCTCTTTCTACTGATCTCGATCCTTGAGGACTGCGGTTACATGGCCCGCGCCGCATTGCTGATGGATCGGCTCCTCGGCAACCTTGGCTTGTCCGGCAGGTCCTTCATCCCGTTGCTGTCGAGTTTTGCCTGTGCCGTGCCTGGCGTCATGGCGGCCCGTACGATCTCTGACCAGCGTGACCGTTTCGTCACGATTCTCGTCGCACCACTGATGAGTTGCTCGGCCCGCCTTCCCGTCTACGTGTTGTTCATCGCTGCCTTCATCCCCGATCGTACCGTGCTTGGTGGCTGGATCGGTCTGCAAGGATTGACCCTGCTGGCGATGTACAGCGTCGGGGCCGTCATCGCCGTGCCTGTGGCGTTGCTGCTCCGTCTGACGCTGTTGCGCGGCACATCAAGTCCCTTTCTGCTGGAGCTGCCAGCCTACAATTGGCCGACACCGCGGACGGTGTTTCTGCGCGTCTATGGAAGTTGCCGCGCATTCATCGTACGCGCCGGCAGCGTCATTCTCGCCGCCACGATCGTCATGTGGGCCCTGGCCTATTATCCACGCTCAGAAGAGATCCGTCAGGACTTCGACGACCAGCGGTCGGCCGTGACGGTTCTGCCGGCTCCCGACCGCAAGGCGGCTATCCAGCAACTGGATCGCGCCGAGGCGGCGGCTCACCTCGAGGCGAGCTTTCTGGGTCAGGCAGGACACTTCGTGCAACCCGTGTTCGAACCGATGGGCTGGGATTGGCGCATCGGCATGGCAACCCTCGCTTCTTTCCCGGCACGTGAAATCATCATCTCCGCTCTCGGCACGATCTACAGTCTCGGTGGTGACCACGACGAAGACTCCGGCGACATGCGTCGTGGTTTGAAAAATGCCACCCATGCCGATGGCACCCCCGTCTTCACCGTGCCCGTTGCCCTGTCGGTGATGATCTTTTTCGCACTCTGCGCCCAGTGTATGTCGACACTCGCCGTCATCCAGCGTGAAACAGCATCATGGGGCTGGGCGGCCTTCTCCTTCACCTACATGACCCTGCTCGCTTACGCCGGTGCCTTCGGCGTGTACCGGCTGGGATTGTGGTTGGGTTGGTAGCTCTGCTCATGGACTGGCAACACTTGCTCACCATCGCCATCGCCGGCCTCTGTGCCGTGTGGGTGCTGTGGACGACGATCCGCCCCTTCGTGCGCAAGATGGCCAGCGCTTGTGGCATGTGCCCTGGATGTGATCCCGGGACGAATGACGGGTCATCGACACCAGCCACGACGGCGGCCGATCTGTTTCAGATCGCCATGTCCGACGCCCAATAACCAGCTGCAGACGATTTATCGTCGACGCCCGTAGGTACCTCCGGGCAAAGCCTCGACCCATCCGGCCAGTTCCAATTGCAGTAGCTGCTGCAGCACAACGGACGACGCCATGCCACTCTCCCGCGTCAGAACGTCCACGTGGCGCGTCCCCGTTTCCAGCAGCGCCAGGAGTTGTCCCGCTTCATCTTCGACAACTGCTGCACTCGACGTCGGGGCGACGGGCTGTTCACCACCCGTCATCTGCACATGCCGTGGAAGCCGGGACCACAACTCGTCGATCACGTCCTGTGCGTCACGAGCAAGACAGGCCCCGTCGCGCAGTAGAGCCAGACACCCCTCGCAGCGGCGGTTGGTCACCTCACCAGGAATGGCGAAGACCTCGCGATTCTGCTCCATGGCGCACCGTGCCGTGATCAGTGCCCCCGACCGCTGTGGTGCCTCGGCGATGACGACGCCCAGACTGAGACCACTGATGATACGATTGCGCCGTGGGAACGAACCCGCCTCGGGTCTTGTGCCGAGAGGTAGTTCGGAGAGGATCGCACCCTCGGCAAGGATGCGCTTGTACAACGCGCCATGGGCCGCCGGATAGACGACGTCAACGCCGCAGCCGAGAACGGCGACGGTCGCACCAGCCTCGAGGGCGCCCACATGTGCGGCGGCGTCGATCCCGAGGGCGAGCCCACTGATAACGGTGATTCCGCGGGCCGCCAGATCGCACCCGAAACGACGGGCGACATGTTTTCCATAGGGTGAACACCGCCGGGAACCCACGATGGCCACACTCGGTGCCTGCAGCAGTGCAGCCTTTCCATATACGAACAGATGCACCGGTGGGTCGGGAATCTGTCGCAGCAGGGCCGGGTAACGGTCGTCAAAAATGGGGATGAATTGTGCGCCAAGAGCGGTCGCTCTTGTCAGCTGGTCGGTGGCCCACTTTTCCTCTCTGGCTCCCAGGGGAGCGCCATCGGCCCTCAGTCCTTCAAGCGCGGCTTGCGCCGAGCCAAACTTTTGTAACAGCGCCATGCAGCGCACGTCACCGACCCGCGGCATCCGGCGCAACTGCAACAATGCCAAGCACTCGTCGATCATGGCTCGCCAGTGACAGCGTCGTCGTCGATGGGTTCGGCATCACGCCGTGCACGGTCCTCTATGACACATCGCGCCAACCAGATCAGCAACTCCTGCAGACCATGACCGGAGACCGAGGATATCAGAAAACAGGGCGCCCCGTCAGCCCCGGTAGGGATGGCGGGAGTCGTCGGATCCGGTCCGAGCAGATCGGCCTTCGTCCAGGCGATGGCGAACGGTTTCTCCAGAAGTCTCGGATTGAATTGCCGCAGTTCATCACGCAGAGCTTCGAATTGTTCCTCCGGCGCCTCCTCGGTCACCTCCAGTGTGAACAGCAGCACGCGGGTACGCTCAACGTGTTTTAGAAAACGAATGCCCAGACCCTTGCCCTCGTGGGCCCCCTCGATGAGCCCTGGCAAGTCGGCGAGCACGAAGCTGTCGTAGTCACCGAACCGCACGATGCCGAGATTGGGTTGCAGTGTCGTAAAGGGGTAGTTGGCGATCTTGGGGTGGGCCGCGGACAGGCGTGACAGCAGGGTCGACTTGCCGGCATTCGGAAACCCCACCAGACCGACGTCGGCGAGAAGTTTGAGCTCGAGCCGAATGACCCGTTCGACCCCGACGCCACCGGCATCGGCACGCCGGGGGGCCTGGTTCGTCGATGTGGCAAAGCGCGCATTGCCGCGGCCACCGCGACCACCCGTCAGCAGCACGAACTCCTGGTCGGCCTCTACCAAGTCTGCGAGAAACTCCCCGGTTTTGTCGTCGCGCACCACCGTTCCGGGGGGCACGCGCAGAACCGCCTCGGCGCCACGTGCGCCGGTAAGATCCTTGCCCTTGCCGTGCCCACCACGCCCGGCCTCGATATGGGACTTGTAACGAAAGTCCACGAGGGTGGACAGATTGGCGTCAGAGCGCAGCAGGATACGTCCACCATCGCCCCCATCACCCCCGTCAGGGCCACCCTTGGGGATGAATTTTTCCCGTCGAAAACTCATACACCCGTTGCCACCAGCCCCCGATTTCACGGTGACGGTCACTTCATCGATGAACATGAATTTCTCTTCTTCTCTCAGTCATTTGCCGAAACGGGCCCTCAACCGCGCCTCGACTGTGGGTGGAACAAATCGGCTGACGTCACCACCGTGTTCGGCGATTTGCTTCACCGTCGAGGATCGCAGAAACATGTATTCCGCACTCGTCATCAGGTAGACGGTGTCGAAGTCTTCCCACATGCTGCGATTCGTCAGAGCCATGCTGAACTCGGCATCGAAGTCGGTGACGGCGCGCAGACCACGAACCGCCTGGCGAATCCCATGCTCACGCGCGTAGTCCACCAGGAGTCCCGTCGTCGAGTCAATCTCCACCTGTGGCCATTTGGCGGTCGCCTCGTGCACCATCTCCAGATTCTCTTCGACGGTGAACAGCGATTTCTTCCCGGGGTTCACGGCGAGGAGAATGACAAGCCCATCATACACATCGAGAGCTCGCTCAATGATGTTGAGGTGTCCCAGCGTGATCGGGTCGAAACTGCCCGGGTAGATAGCTCGGTTCATCGATTCCCTCCTTGAAGTGGTTCCCGGACAACTGCGTCAAACGAGAGGGTGACCTGGTTGTCGGCGTCACCACTCGAACTGCGGCTGGCAGCAAGATGCGCTATGCGGATCCCGGCGCCCAGTTCCTCGATGGCTAACACGAACCGGCGCAGCGAGGCCATGGAGCCAGTTGCTCGCAGGTCGAAATTATGCAGATCGACACCACCAGCTGCCGGTTCTGCAATGACTTCCTCCATCTGCACCCCTCTCAGTCCATGGGTGACGGCCCGTTCATTTGTCAGAGTGGTCAACTCCGCCAGCTGTGTAGCGGAGATCGGCGCCATTGGTGAATCGAGAACAGCGATCACATTTCCTACGAGTCGGCAGGCCCGGCTTCCCCCCTCCGCTGCTGCAGAGCTCCAGGAAGTACCACGCGCGTCACTTGCATAGACCTTTAACAGATCGACAACCGTCGCCAGCGACACCCCCTCGGCAAGGATTCCCTCGATGACGAAACCACCCTCCACATCGGCTGTCAGCGTCGTCACCCGCACGCCGACGGGCAAATGATCCACCAGTGCCAGTACGCGCCTGGCAGCATCGGTGCGTGCAGGCAGCTCAGCTGTGCTGCCCTGCGGCTGTGTGCCTTCGGGCGGCGGCGGTAATGCTGGTGATTCCGTGCTCACCTCGACCGGCGAAGGGCGACTTACCCAGCCCAGGGCAGCGGACCACAAGGAACCCAGCGGGACCTGCCGGTCGAGAGCGTAGAGGGCGCCGCCGAAGGTGGCCAACGCCACGGTGAGACCGACGATGATTCCCAACTGTCGATGCAACGAGGGAGGCGCTTTCAGTTCGACTCGGATCATATCTTCACGCCTCAGGCGTCTGCCAACCCGCGAAATGCGAGTCCCGCTGCCACGACGTAAGCGCGGGCAGGCACGTCACTGCTCGCGAACGTCTCTTTTGCCATCTCGCTTACCGTCAATCCCACGAAGGGGTTGAGGTCGCCGACCTCATCGGCAAATTCACCCAGATCAACAGCCCCCCCAGCGTCACCAGATCCGACCACCCAAAGCCTGTGGGCGACCTCCCCCTGATCCAATTCGGCGTTGCACAGCAGCCCCAATCCAGTGGCTGGGCCCTTCTCCTGCTGTGACCAGACGCTCTCACCCTCGTATTCACCGTCGCGCAACAGTACCGCCCTCATGATCTCGCCATCCTCCTGCAGCACGATCTCGATACCCTCACCGCCGACACCACAACTTTCCAGGGCATTGCACAGTGCGAAGGAGGACATGTCGAACCCGGGACGACCCATGCCCGCCTCACGGCAGAGAACGCCGTAGAGGTCGAGGATCTGCCGACGCGCAGCGATAAAGAACCCGTGGTGGCGCGTCGCCAGCGTATCGACAACATAGTCATCGATATCCTCCGCCAGCAGTTGTTCGGCCTCCCACAGAAGCTGCTCTCGTGTCATCCCCTTGTCACGTGCCAGCACAAAACGGCGTTTGATAAAAACTCCCGCTCCCGACAGGGCGAAATACGGTCGCTCGACGTCGAAGCCATCGCCATGCAGGAGCCGAAGTGCCTGCACGAGACTCGCCCGCCCGTCGTGATCGGCGAGGGCATCAGGCAGTGACAGCGACGCCGCCACTGGCACGGCGGCACAGCGTGACAGTGACACACTCTGCTTTCGTCGAGACAACTCGACGGCATAGATGCCATTCGCTGCCACGTGGATGCCGGTGCATCGTGTAGGAGAGGAACGGAACAAGGCAGCCTTCTGGAAGGAGGATCAGTCCATCGACACGAGGAGTCGGAGGCGCTCCACCGTGGCGACACCGATACCGCTGACACGGTTGAGGTCGTCGACAGAGGAGAAGGGGCCATGCACCTGGCGATACTCGATAATCGCCGCCGCCATTCTTGGACCAATGTATGGCAAAGACTGCAACTGCTCGGCGTCGGCTCGGTTGATTGCCAGCGGTCCTGTTGCCACAGCCGCGACCGGTACCGATGGCGCCTCGACAGCGCCGACAACGACATGAAAGTCTTCGAAACGTTCCGCGTCGAGGTGATCGATGATGGCCACTCCGGTGCCGACCAGCAACGCTGCGCTCAGGAACAGGACCGCAATCCCCTCCTGCCGGTTGAGGTCAATCAAGATAAGTCTCCCATCCTCTCCGGCGCTACTTGAAGGTCAGGGTACCAGACATGCGCACTTCGCGGACTTTGCGGGTCTTTTCCGAGATGTTGTTGCTGTCATTCTCGATGCGAATCACGCCTTCGCCACGGAAGGTGTCACTGAAGCTGTAATTCGCCCTCAGTTGCGCATCCCAGCGATCACTCGAAGCGATCGGTACGAGTTGCTCCCCGCCGGTAGCACTCTCGCGTACCTGTGAGTTGATGTTGATTTCAAAATTGAGATCTATGCTGGACTTGAGTTTGCCGAACAGAGGAAGTTCGCGAGGTCTCAGCTTGTATCGTGTGTCGAAGGTTTTTGTCGTCTTCAGGTTGCGCCCCTTGCCTCGAAGAGGCGGCCGTTGGCTGACGACGATCGTCGAATCGGACCGATCTTCGATCTCGAAGTCGAGGTCATCACTGGTGCTGCTCGATAGTTCGATGCGTGTGGACGGTCCGATGCGCCAATTTCCCGACCAGGTAACCCGCCATTCCCTTGTCTTGCCTTCGCGGATGAGATTGGACGGATCGAGACTGCCCTCTGCCTGCAAGGACTGGCCCTCTTCATAACGCACATTCACCTGCGCGCTGTTGAGCACGCGGCGCAGCCCGAAGACGCGATCCGCCCGCCCCCAGTTCACGATCAGACTGGGAAAGGTCTTTGACTGCTCGACGCGCAACCGGTCTTTCGTGCTGCCGGAGCGTCGCGATATCTGCTCCTTGAAGCTTGGCTTGACGCTGAACCCCAGTGGCAGCCGCAGACCCGAGCCAATGTCGGTGTTGGTACTGCGACTCCACGTATCCTGCTGCGTCAGGCCAACGCCACGCTGCGCCACGCGCAGGCTGTCATCGAGTCCGAGTTGGAAAGGCAACCCGGGGCGGGTGACCAGGTTGAAGTTGCGTGCGTCGGTATTGCGTCGCCATGAATAGGACATGGGTTCGACATAACTACTGGTGTAGTGCAGGAAGCGGCGAAGGAAAAACGGTTGTCCCACCTCCTCCTCGGCTTTGACGACGGTACCCTCGGCCCTGGCCGCAGCCTCCTCGTCGGCGGACGCCGCTGCCGCCGCTCGGGCCCGACCGCCCGGTCGACGAGTGCGTACGCCTGGGGCACCCAGCGCTTTGAGCACATCGGGCAGGCGCACGTTGAACCGCGCCGACAAGGAGTTCTTTGAATTTGTGTCGAGCGTCTGGATGACCCGATTGATGCCGCCCGTCGTATCGATCAGCGACGCCTGTTGCCGGCGTCTCGGATCGGAGTTCTCCTGATAGTCAGCCTGGAAGGTGAAGCTCGGATCCAGCCAGCGCACGAGGCGCAGTTGCACTTTCATGTGGGCACGCTGACCGCGCTTCACCTCGCGGCCAAATGCGAAGTTCGACGGATCGTACTTCTTGCGCAGATCGCGGTCGATCTGAAGGTTGTAGTCGCCTGAGATCGAGCGGATGGGACTCACTTTCGTAGCGTACGTCTCCTTCAGGGTAAAAACTTCGTTGACTGTCGTGTCGACTTGGCCCACGCGCCAGTTGGCGGTCTCCTGGTGATTCATGTTGACCGAATAATTTGCCGTCGACGGCATGGGGCTCAGTTGCGACTTGCGCAAGCTCTCCGGCAGGAATTCGGGTATCCACGCCAGATACGGAATCGTCGGCTTCGGCAGGGGCATCTTGTAACTGAAGGACGCACTCTGTGAGTCCCGGTCGTTCACCGGATTCACCGGTGACATCCCGCGGTTGCTGGTCTGCGACATGCGCAGGTTCATCTGATCCACCGTCCAGCGCGCGAGGAAGTTTTTGCCCGCCCGTTTGCTGATCGAGAATTCGAGAAACTTCTTAGAGTTCTCGGTACGCAGTGAATCTTTCTCGTCCGCCTGCAGTTCGACGTCCGAATTCGGTCCGAAGCGCGGCAGACTCAGGTCGCGGCTGTAGGAGAATTTGACGGGCACCGTGAACCCCCAACTCCCGGGCAGTGCCTTGTGCAGATTCACCGTCGTCGATATGTCCGACGACAGATCCGCACTGCGGCGCTCGGTATTCGACAGGGTCCGAAAGTTCTCCTGCTGCCAGTTGACCGTGGCATCCAGATCCATGAAGTCCGCCAGCTTCGTGTTGACACGGGCGTAGGCGGCCACCCCGGGGTCATTGCGCGCCGCATCGAGGCGCAGTTCGTCGACGTAGAACATGGCCGTTACAGGTTGGAGATCGCTGCGATTGCGCACGCCCAGTGTGAGTTGGCGCACCTGCTGCAACGATGGATTGCCACGCACGGTGTAGATCGCGGGTGCCCCATGGCGAAAT
>DPVW01000134.1:0-6640 GCA_003529325.1 Candidatus Latescibacterota bacterium
CTCGCCGCTGGGAGCCGGGTACCTGGCATTTGGAGGCGTCGGTCTAGCGCCGTGAGGCTCTGATTCTGACGCAACCTGATCAGCCTTGAGCGACATGGGTCAGATGGTCGGCGGAACGAGAGTTCTATGGCTGATATGTGAACTTGCAGAGCCCTATGGCACGGACCCGTCTCGGATTCGATCACTGGGACCACCAGCTGGACATTGTTGTTGCACCCGATCGTAGTTGGCGATACAAAGATGAGGACGAGTTGGAATTGTGCGTGGAGACAGGACGTATGACGGCAGCGACGGCTCTCGCCGTAAGAGAAGAGGGATGCCGGGTTATTGAGCAGATCGAGGCCAATGCCCCGCCCTTCTGTGATGGCTGGGAGTCCTGGCACCCGGATCCAACTTGGGCCCTGCCCGTCCTGCCCGGTGATTGGGCCGACTTGACCATGTATTCGGTTTGATTCGTGGTGCGCACCCCCTATGCGACCACCCAGTCGCTGCGCTTACGGATAACGCACCGCCCTCAACATCCCTCGCCTTCGGCTTGATTGGTTGCGCTTTCAATTCGTCGGCCTCGTTCGTCAGCCGCCGCACGGGCAGCGGAGACGGTCTCTTCCGGTGTAAGACCTGTCTGAATCGCCAGCACGCCAGCGATCACCATCCACTCACGACGCTTCACAACGCAACAGGATCTGCGTCTCCCGATCTGTCAGAAGAAGGATATCGTCGATGCAGGGCCGCACCACAGCCAGCATTTCCACCCACCGACGAAAACCGTACTCGCTGGCCAGCGCGTGCTGCGCCTCCTGTAGCGAGACTTTCGTCTGGCTTAACTCATCAGTGTCATACCCCCGATACGCGGCAGGTGACGGCGGATGCGTGCCACTGCATCAGGATCACCTGCTACATAGGTGCGATGAAGTTCTTTGGCCTGTTTTCGAAGAAATCCGAGACTCGCCCGGTCGGGCAACTGCTGTGCAGAAGCAGACATAATTCCACCCTCGTCCGTCAGATGCCTGGTGTCCGCTCGCGCGGGCTGGAGGAAGGTGATATGGGTTCAGATACTACCGTGAGTGGGTTGGACCCTTACTGCGGACGCAGAGGCTCCCCGCAACGAGCCTGTTTTTTTGGAAAAACAAAGGGGCCAATTGCGCAAGCGCCTCGTTTGGTTGGGCATCATCAGGCCATCCATGCGCCTCCTGAGACGCTGATGGACTGGCCCGTGAGAAAATCCGCTTCGTCCGAAGCGAGAAACGCCGCCGAGCGCGCTACATCCTGGGGTTGTGCGATGCGCCCCAAAGGTGTGATCGCCTCATTCTGTCCGATGAGCTCTTGGCGATAGGCCTCTGTCGTTGTTCCTTCCGGTTTAAGCCCGAAAGCCATGCCTGAAAGTCGCTCGGTGTCGGTAAGCCCCGGACAGATGGCATTGACGGTGATGGCGTGTTCGCCGAGTTCGAGGGCCAGTACCTGCGTCAGACCGACGATGGCAAACTTGGAGGCGCAGTACGCCCCGTAGCGGGCAATCCCCATCTGCCCTGCGAGTGACGAGATATTGATGATACGCCCCCCACCACCACGTTCAATCATGTGACGGGCCGCCGCCTGGCACATGAGGAACGTGCCCTTGGCGTTGACCTCATGAACGCGACTCCATTCCGACTCGGCCAGTTCGACGATCGGTTTGCGGTCCTGCCCGGCCGGGGCGCCTGCGTTATTGATCAGAATGTCGAGTCGTCCGAAATGTTCCACAGTGGTGGCCACCATTCGCTGAACATCTTCTGCGTCCGAAATGCTACCCGCAAGTCCCAGAGATCCACACCCCATCCCCTCGATTTCGGCCACCACCGCCGGCAGCCCACCCCAGTCATCCCGTGGCGCATCCGTCACATCGTTGACGGCAACAGCCGCTCCCTCCCGCGCCAACCGCGTTGCAATCGCGCGTCCAATGCCACGCTCCCCCCCGGCACCGGTAACCAACGCCACCTTACCACTCAAGTCATAGGTCAAGCCAGATCTACCCCTTGCTAATACAGCACGCCGATTCGCCAGCTTCTGGCCACCTGGGTTTCGGCGGCGATGAATTCACCGTCCAACAGTGGAGTTTCACCTCGCCGCCGCACGCCGAGCCAGTTCCGCCCGTGCCTCCCGGAACAATCCGATCAGACGACCCCGCACCTGCTCATTCTTGAACACACCGATCTTCTCCGCCCACGTCACACCACCCTCCATGTGGGTCATCAGATATTCGCCATCCGTTTCCTCGAAGGCACAACGTTGTCCCACATCGACATAGACGGGGGATGAGTGCGCCATCACCGGACCGGCGTCGGTGGCATATGGCCCCCAGCAGCGCGCCGCAATCCAACAGGATTTCTCTGTCTTCACCTTTGTCTTCAACGTGATCGAGCGCTCCCCTTCGTCGACGATCTCACGCTCGTGGCGCACACCGTTGACGATCAGCTCGAGTCCCGTCAGCGGCCACACGCTCCAAGCGGTGACCTCAACCTCGACGGAGCCACCATTGCCTGGAATGGCGATCTCCTGCCCCATCTCGGCACCCTCTACACGCAGGTCGATCATCGCCCCCGTGCTGGCAAAGGTGTTGCCCGCCCGCACCGCCTTGCACCAGTTGTCGTAGGTAAAATCCCGACCCTCTTGCAGCTTGGCGTACGTGCGCGAACCGCCGAGGATACGGCCATTCGACATCTTGTCCGTGCCCCCGACGATGGGCAGCTTCTGGCCGACATTGAGCCAGCGGTAATATCCCAGCTCGCCCTGGCCGATCTGCTCACCCCTCCAGACCCAGCACATCTCTGCCGCGTCGGCATGCCCCATGACGATATTGGCGGCATTCTCGAAATCGGGCAGGGGCATGTGCGGCATGATGACGAGCCCGCCCTGCGCCTTGCACGCTTCCGCCCAGTCGGCCATGAGCACCTGAACTTCGCCACCGATCCAGTCCTCGTTGGGACCACCCGTGCACATCGGCGCTACCAGGTCCTTCAGTCCCAACAGGCTGATGTGACCGAGCACGTGCTGGCGGTTCTCCTGACTCACGTAGACGATGTGATTTTCCGTCGATGTGGGCGCGACCCCACCGGTAAACTCCTCCCAACTGGTAAACAGCCTACCCCACTGGCTCGCCAACAGATTGACCACATTCAGGTCTTCGCCTTGCGCCTCGAGAGCACTCGACTGCGACGACAAAAAGTGAACGTGCGTGTCCCCCGAGTAATAACCGTTCTTCTTCATGTCGAAGGCACGCTTCGCCTTCAGCGTAAGGTGCCGCTGTCCTGGCTTGACCTCGACGAGTTGTCGCGTCGGATCGTATTCGAAGCCGCGCACGACCTCGACGTAGTTCGTCCCCACCGGCATCTCGATCTGGCAGGTGCCATCGATATAGGCGTAGGGAGTGCCCCGCGTCTTGCAGTCGCCTCCCATGTCCTCAAACCAGGCGATATTGACATCCGCCTGGTGTCCATGCGGAGCCAGATACGCCCCCTCCTTCGAGCGAAAGTGAATGCGGCATCCCACCTTGTCACCGGACTCCTCGTCTTCAACCCGCACGTGCACCCACTGGGTGCCCTCGTGGCTGACGACCTCGATATGCACCGGGCCCTGCGTCGCCTCGCCCTCGTCGAGAATGTCCCCCCATGTGAATTCCTCCGAGGCGCCGGCTTTTTCGTCATTGACCTTCAGCGTGCCTTTCGGCGACCCGTGGACCTCCACGTAACCGCCCTTGCGCACGGACTGCCCTCCCACACCCCAACCCGTCTCATCCGTTGTCAGAAAGTCTTCGCCCACCTCAAACAGGTCGTCCTGGCGCGCGATGACACCACGTTCCATGTCGACTGCAGGCGCGGACTCGGCGCCATCCACCGTGACCGCAACCGTACGGCGTGACGGCCAGGCAAAGGGGTCGGTCTCCTCATCGCACAACGTGATCCCACCGAGAGCGATGGGGATCGCCGACGTCGCCTCCAACACGATCTCGCTGATCTCATCCCCTGGGTGGGGATTTTCGAAGTCGAACAACCACCATCCCGACAGGTCGTGCCCCATCTCTGTCGGCCCACCGGCGGGGCTGCCATCCCCACGGAACCAGGCATTGTACTCGCCGGTCTGACCGCGACCGTATCCGAGGACGGTATCGTTGACGCCTACGGGATGGTGCGTCCGGCAGTTGCGGCAGAGGAATGGGTGATGCCCCCATTGGGTAGAGATGTCGTGCACCTCCCAGCGCCGTCGCAGGATCTGCTCCACTTCGGAGCCGTCTGCATAACGGATGACGTATCTGCCGACGGCCAGACTGGCGCCATCAATCGTCGCCCAATGGCCATCTACGGGGGCACAGACGTGTGCGAAGAGGATGCGCTTGGCCCGTTGTCCCACAGGCAGCACCACCGACTTGGTCGTGTCACGGCCAGCATCGGCGACTTGCACGAACCAGTGGTCGCCGCTCTTATCGCCAATACGGAAAGGCACCCCCCAGAAGCGGGTGTCGCCATCAGGCAGACTGGACAGTGCCGTGCGCTGCGGTTCGCCCATGTGGGGCCACAACCAGTGATCGTCCCCCAGATCGAGATTCGCCAGACCGGCATTGTACTGAGCGCTGAGATCGAGGGGGTGGAAGGTGTCGTTCATCACAGAAATCTCCTGATCACATGTATTTCTTGCGTTCCGCCAGCATGCCCATCACAACGAAGGTGGCAATCACGGTGAGGGGCAGGTAATGGCTGCCAAAATAGAGCAATAGACTGCCTACGGCGGAGGCTCCGGCGGTGGCGAGTAAACCATAACCAAATACGCACAGCAGGACGAAGGCTCCCGTGCGCACGAAAAAATTGTAATTGCGGATCTGCTTCTTGATGAAACCGTTGATCTCGTCGCCGAAAATGACGAGCAAGGTCGTCACGATGGCGGTAGAAATCGCGGCTAGGTGCGACTGAATCCAACCGCTGGTACCGGCGAGGGCGGTGACCAGTTGCTGCATTAATCCCTGGAGGACGTCCATGCTCTCCCTCTGTCAGCGACGTTCGACCTGCTCCGCACCCTCTGGCACGGGCAGCGTGTCAGCGTGCAGCGGTTGCACCGTCGAGCCCCACGCGGTGAGCAGTCTCATATCCCCCGCCTGAGCCGCACAGTCCCGTCGTACGAAGTCGGGATCCCAGCCCTGATAGAGGGCTCTTAACAACTGCTGACGTAGATCCGCCAGTTCCGTCTCGCCAGCGCGGTCATGCAGTTCCTCCGGGTCGCTTTCCAGATCGAACAACACGGGCGGTGTGTCATCGGCATACTTGTAGAGTTTCCAGCGTCCTCTGCGAATCATCCGCGACGGGGCATCGTTGGCTGTTGGACCATGCTCGCTGAAAGTCTCCCCCCTCCGGCGGTCATCGGTCTCGCCTTGCAGGAGCGGCCAGAGCGACTCGCCGTCCGTCTGTGGCATGGGCGACGCGCCCGCCAGATCAACCAGCGTCGGACCCAGATCCATCAGATTGCAGATCTCTGCGCTTTCGCTTCCCGCCGGAATCACCCCAGGCAGGCGCGCCACCATGGGCACACCCACCGAACCTTCGTAATAATTGCTCTTCCACCAGCAGCCGTGCTCCCCCGCCATCTCCCCATGGTCGCTGACATAGATAACGAGGGTGTCCTGTGCCAGACCCGTGCCGTCGAGTTTGGCCAGCACGCGACCTACCTGACGATCGAGATACTCACACAGACCGAAATACGCCGCCCGCGCCACCCGCACCCGTTCGTCGGGCAACGGCGGTTCGAGCAGACCCCGATGACGTCTGAAGTTGACCACCGCCGCTGGCTGCTCTGCAGCCGTCGGTTGTACGGGCACATCGACACGATCGTAATAATAGTCGAACAGATCATCTGGAGCGACGAAGGGACAGTGCGGCAACACGTAACCAACGACGGCGGCGAAGGGGCGATTATCACCTCGCCCACTGGCCTTCTCATCCAGGTATTCGAGGGCCCCATCGGTGATGATGTCGTCGAAGGCCTGATAGGAGGTCCGCCCACGGCCGGCGATCTCGACGGCAACCCGGGTCTGCCCCGACGTGGAGGCTGGAATCTGTTGAAACTGCTCACCCCCCTGCCTCGCCGCCCCGGGATGGGTCGCGCTGTACTCTCCAACAGGACGACGCTCGAAACCATGCCGTTGATCGGCACCGACAAAGTGCATGCGCCCAACCAGCGCGGTCTCGTAGCCGGCGGCGCCCATGGCGTGGGCCCACGTGGGGATGGCACAACTGAGGACATTGTGATTCGTCCACACACGATTTGCCGAAGGCCGGCGCGACGTCATGAAGGACATACGACTCGGTACACACAGCGGCGCAGCACAATACGCGGCGTCCAGGCGCATGCCCTCAGCAGCAAGCCTGTCGATGTGCGGTGTGCGCACCAGCGGGTCGCCATAACACCCCAGGTGATGCCGGCTATGCTGATCGGAGATCAGAATCAGAACATTCGGTCGATTCATGGTATCGCAAGCTAACCTAAACCCGCTCATTGAAGCCAGAGGCCCACCAAAGTAGATTCAGCGCGTGACCGACGAAAAAACAGCGGCAGACCAGTCCCGCCGCAGCGCTCACATACGCGTTCGGAAGTTGTCGCTCTGAGCTGCGGGAAACCC
>DPVW01000134.1:6973-7412 GCA_003529325.1 Candidatus Latescibacterota bacterium
CATCTCGCCGTAGTCGTGGCAGAACATGGCTCGGATGCAGGCCAGCCTGCTGCGCGTCTCGTTTCTGATGGAAAACAGAAAATGGACGCGCGCCCCCTCGGCCCGTGCCTCGGCACGAAAGAAGACCCCGGGTTCACTGAGGCTCTCGGCCTCATAGTGGGCAGACTCTCCCCCACCCTCTATCTGCCAGACGATGTCTCGTTCGTCGTGATGCCGGGCGATGCCGCGTGTTCCCGGCATGTACTCGAGGTGTTCGGGAAGGTTGATGAAGACCGTACCTCCCCAGGGTGAGACCACGTGCAGTCCGTAGGCCATGCGCGCATCCGGGTCACTATAGTTGGTTGCTGGATCTACGTAGAAATGAATCGGCATGAATCCATGCCTCCGGGATGTGGGCTATTGTGCGGACCAGCACTTTTGTGATACATCTCACAGCCTT
>DPVW01000317.1 GCA_003529325.1 Candidatus Latescibacterota bacterium
GCAAATGGTGCGGCGGAACAAGAGCAAGAATCGGACGACGACGAAGAAGACTCGATAAGCCAGGACGAGATCGACGCTCTCTTCGGCTGAGCCTCAGTGTTTGAAAGATGACGGGCGCGCTGCCTCCCTTGGCATCGTGTCCGTTTCTATGTCCTTCAGAGACCTTGGGTTACCCTTGCCGCCATATACCAGCTGCGGTAGATTTCTTCATGTCCCGCAGCAGTTTGGGCGTGTCTCATCCGGAACGATTTTGGCCCGCTGACAACGCGTCCCTCGTCGATCCCGGCGCCGACTCGCACAACACAGATAGATGAGTTATGAGTTACCAAGCATGGTTCGAGTGTATCCGTTGCCCTGACGAGCGCTACCCGCTTGATCAGGTCATCTACGAGTGTGAGTGCGGCGGACTGATGGAAGTGCGCCATGACATGGATGCACTTCAACATCGTTCCGGTCCCGAGTGGCGTGACCTGTTCGAGCGACGGTATATGCGCACCATGTGGCCCTATGGTAGCGGCGTGTGGGGCAAAAAAGAGCTGGTCTGTCCCGCCGTGGCTGATGATAACGTCGTGTCCATGTATGAGGGCGGTAGCAATCTCTTCTGGGCCGAACGTCTAGGGCGGGAACTCGGCGTCAAGGAGCTTTGGATCAAGCAGTGTGGCAATAGCCATACGGGCTCGTTCAAGGACCTCGGCATGACGGTCCTCGTGTCGATGGTCAACCAGATGCGCTGCGATGGACAGGACATCCCCGCCATTGTCTGCGCCTCCACGGGCGACACGTCTGCAGCACTTGCAGCTTATGGCGCGGCAGCTGAGATCCCCGTCATCGTGCTGTTGCCAAAGGACAAGATATCCGTATCACAGCTGATTCAGCCCATCGCGAATGGTGCGACGACGCTGTCGATTCGTACCGATTTTGATGGTTGCATGCGGCTCGTCCGCGAGTTGGTGCAACGAGAGAACGTCTATCTCGCCAATTCGATGAATTCGTTGCGCATCGAGGGCCAGAAGACCGTCGCCATCGAGATGGTACAACAGTTTGATTGGAACGTCCCCGACTGGGTCATCATTCCAGGGGGCAACCTTGGAAATGTTACCGCCCTGGGGAAGGGCTTCCTTGAGATGCAACAGTTGGGTATCATCGACCGTATACCCGGGATCGCGGTGGCGCAGGCAGCCAATGCCAACCCTCTGTTCAAAAGTTATCTGAACAACTTCGAATCCTTCGAGGCCGTCGCCGCCAAGGAGACACTCGCCTCAGCGATCCGCATCGGCGACCCAGTCAGCTGGGAGCGTGCCATCCGTGTCATGCGCCAGTTCGACGGCGTCGTCGAAGAGGCCACCGAAAATGAACTGGCCGACGCTTCGGCCCGTGCCGATCGCACGGGTTTGTTCACCTGCCCGCACACGGGAGTCGCTCTTGTGGCCCTCGAGAAACTGCTCGCACGTCGTGTCATTGCCCCGGACAGTCGTGTCGTGGTCGTGTCCACCGCCCACGGGTTGAAATTTCCGGACGTCAAGGTGAAGTACCATCAGGACGAACTGAGAGAACAGGATGTCACCCCCACCCGTGCCAATCACCCGATCGAAGTCGACGCAGACTTCGACCAGGTACGACGAGCTATTCTGGAATCCCTGGAGTCAACCCTGACCACTTCTGCGAGTCTCAACTGAGTCCCACGATGAGCACCGATTCAGGCGCCGACCACGACCCAGTGCGTAACATCGATCGCCACGGTGTCGGTGATTCTACGTGGTCTGTGCACGGTGGCGAGAAGCGTCAGCGCTTCGCGAAATCGGTGACCGAACCAATTGCACAGACGGCGACGTACGCCTTCGACAGCCTCGACGAGTTCGATGAGTACAAACAGGGTCGTCGCAGCCACTTCGAATACGGGCGGTATGGAAACCCGACCATCCAGGCAGCCGAACAAAAGCTGGCAGCCCTCGACTCTGCGCAGTCAGCACTGCTGTTCTCCTCCGGCATGAGTGCCATCACAACCGTGTTGTTGGCCATTCTTCGGGGGGGACAGCACATGGTGATCATGGAAGACTGCTATCGGCGCACCGTGCAGCTCTGCCAGTTGCTCGGCAAGTTCAGCATCGACTGTACCCGTGTGCGGCCAGGGGACTTTGCGGCCCTCGAGGCAGCGGTACGACCCGAGACGCGAATCCTGTTCGCAGAGTCACCGACCAATCCACACCTGCATATTGCCGACCTTGAAACCCTCGTGCCCTTTGCCAAGCAACACCGGCTGCGCCTGCTCATCGACAGCACCTTCGCCACACCCATCAACCAGCGTCCCATCGAGTTCGGTGTCGATCTCGTCTTCCACAGTGCCACAAAGTATCTGGGCGGCCACAACGATCTCATGGCCGGCGTCGTCTGTGGCAAAGCACCGATGATACAGGCGATCAAGGAATTCCGCGACGTCATCGGCACCAACTCTGATCCCAATTCGGCCTATCTTCTCATTCGTGGCATCAAGACACTGGCCCTCCGTGTCGCGCGTCAGAACGAGACCTCTCACCGTATGGCCAGATTTTTGGAGGAGCATGGCAAGGTCAGTCGCGTGTTCTACCCGGGACTGCAGAGTCATCCCGATCACGCCATCGCCATGGCGCAGATGAGTGGCTTCGGCGGTGTCGTCAGCTTTGACATCGATGGCGACCTGGCACGGGCCCGCGCTTTCGTCCATGCCCTGAAACTGCCTTATCTGGCACCCAGTCTTGGTGGCGTCGAAAGCCTCGTCAGCCATCCTGCTACGATCTCTTATTCAGACCTTAGTCGCGAAGACCGCCTCGAGATCGGCATCACCGACGAATTGATCAGATATAGTGTCGGCGTCGAGGACGCCGAGGACATCATCGCTGACCTCGAGCAGGCACTGCAGGCGATCTGAGGGTATGACGACCAAACAGACAGCGACCAACACGGTTCCCGTCGTGCACGAGTTGGGGCCGGTCCGTCCCCGGCGCCTGCGCCGTAGCGAAGTCCTGCGCTCGATGGTACGTGAACACCATGTGCGACGAGAGGATCTCATCCTACCCCTGTTCGCCTGTCCGGGAACGAATGTGCGCAACGAGATCGACGCCATGCCCGGTGTCTGCCAGTTGTCGGTGGATCTCGTCGTTGAAGAATGTCGCGAAGCTGCCGGCCTCGGAATTCCCGCCGTCATCCTCTTCGGCATTCCACCGCACAAAGACGCCGTGGGCAGTCCCGGATACGACCCCCATGGAATCGTGCCGCAGGCCATCGGGGCGATCAAGGAGGCCGGTCTCGACAACCTACTCGTCATCGCCGACGTCTGTCTGTGCGAGTATACCGACCACGGTCACTGCGGCGTCATCGAACAGCGTGGAGATGGCGCCGATGTCGACAACGATCGGACGGTGGCACTGTTGGCTCAGGAGGCCCTCATCTACGCCAGAGCGGGGGCCGACATCATCGCACCCTCCGATATGATGGACGGCCGCATCGGACGCATTCGCCAGGTGCTGGATGCCGAGGGACATGCGGACCTGCCGATTATGGCCTACGCCGCCAAGTACGCCTCCGCCTTCTACGGCCCCTTCCGTGAAGCAGCAGGCTCGACACCACAGTTCGGAGATCGCCGCAGCTACCAGATGGATCCGCCAAACGTACGCGAGGCGATCCTCGAAATCAGCCTCGACCTCGAGCAAGGTGCCGACATCGTCATGGTGAAACCGGCCTTGGCCTATCTCGATGTGCTACGCGCAGCCCGGGAGCAGTTTGAATCGCCGCTGGCGGCCTACAATGTCAGCGGCGAGTACGCCATGATCAAAGCCGCCGCGCAACGGGGTTGGATCGACGAAGTTCGAGTGCGGGACGAGGTCCTGGTCTCCATCAAGCGTGCGGGTGCTGACATGATCCTCACCTACTTTGCCAAGGACGTGGCGCGAACACTGTGAAGAACTATCTAAAAATTATGTCCGGGTCGAGCAATCCGGAACTCGCCAAAGAAATCTGCGACTATCTCGATTGTCCACCGGGTCGTTTGCGAATCGAACGCTCCGCCAACGACAATATCAAGGTCAAGATCGAGGAAAATGTGCGCGAAGACGACGTCTTCGTCATCCAGACTTCCTGCTCACCTGTGAATGACAACTTCATCGAGTTGCTGCTGATGATCGATGCCCTGAAGTATTCTTCGGCGCGCCGTATTACGGCGGTTCTTCCTTACTACCCATATGTTCGCTCGGACAAGAAGGACGAACCGCGCATCTCGATCAGCGCCCGTCTGGTCGCCGACCTGCTGGAGACGGCTGGTGCAAATCGCATTCTGACAATGACCCTGCACGCGCCACAGATCGCAGCCTTCTCCCGGATTCCGGTGGATGAGCTCTGGGCGACGAATCTTATCTGCAATCACCTGAAGCAGACGAAGGATCTGAGTCGGGCGGTGGTCGTCTCACCCGATGTGGGTTCGGCCACAGAGGCCAGTTTTTACGCTCGCCGTCTCGACTTGCCGCTGGCTATCATGGACAAGCGGCGACGCGACGACGACGAGAAAGCGGAAATCCAGACCGTCATTGGTGACATCGATGGTCGGGATGCGCTGATCTTCGATGACGAGGTGCTCACCGGGGGTTCCATGATGGAGGCCATTCGCTTGTTAAAAGAGCGCGGTGCCCAACGGATCATGGCTGGTTGTACTCACGGGGTATTCTCTGGCTCAGCGATCCAACGGATCGACGAGTCGCCCGTGGAAGTCTTTGCAAAGACCAACACGATTCCGCTACCGATGGGGCAATCTTCAGCAAAGATCGAGACGATCTCGGTGGCTCGACTCTTCGGCGATGCGATCAAGGCGATCCATCACGGAGAATCCGTAAGCCGGTTGTTGGACTAGGACTCTTTGAGAAGGACGACTGATTGATGGCGGGCAAACTTGATCTGGCCAAGGAGTTGTGGGCCTTCATGCGCGTACGCAAAAAATGGTGGCTCAGTCCGATCTTCGTCACGCTGTTCCTTCTCGGCTCGCTGATCGTGATGACGCAGGGCTCAGCGGTTGCACCCTTTATCTACGCTCTCTTCTAAGTGGATCTTGTGGAGAGAATTCACGCACGGGTCGAAGGACGCGTGCAAGGCGTGGGATTTCGATGGTTCACCGCCGATCTGGCACTCCGTCTGGGGTTGACCGGGTTCGTGCGCAATCTAGCGGATGGGGCGGTAGAGGCCGTCGCCGAGGGGCCGAGTGCGGATCTGGAGAGGTGGATCGAGCAAATACGTCGCGGACCTCCCATGAGTCGGGTCCTCTCCTGCACGGTGAATATGACGACAGAACCGACGGGTGAGTACGAGCGTTTCGATATCGTTCATCACAAGCCGGAGTACAAGTGACCGATCTTTTGCGCGCACTGATTCGAGACGTTCCCGATTACCCCAAGGCGGGCATTCTGTTCCGTGACATCACGCCACTACTGCGCGATACGGAGGGACTTCAGACTACTATCGACGCGCTGGCCACACCCTGGGCGGCAGCCGAGGTCGACTATGTCGCCGGCATCGAAGCCCGTGGTTTCGTCCTTGGTCCTTCTGTCGCCCTGCGGCTGGAAGCCGGTTTCCTGCCCGTACGCAAGGCCGGAAAGCTGCCCTGCCCGGCGGCACGTGAAGAGTATGATCTGGAGTACGGTACAGCCGCAATCGAGTTACATCGCGATGCACTCGGTCCAAGGGACCGCGTTGTCATTGTCGACGACGTACTTGCCACCGGTGGTACCGCCCGCGCCGCTGTGCGTCTCGTAGAGGGGTTGGGGGCCACCGTCGTCGGTTTGG
Organism: Candidatus Latescibacterota bacterium; assembly: GCA_003529325.1. Taxonomy (GTDB): domain Bacteria; phylum Latescibacterota; class UBA2968; order UBA8231; family UBA8231; genus UBA8231. Next base: position 5,803 of record DPVW01000317.1, read on the forward strand.
CATTTCTCATCGAACTGACGGCTCTTGGCGGACGGGATGGACTGGACGGACACCGAATCGAGAGTGTTATAAACTACTGAAGTGAAGTTCACGAGGAGAATTGCTCATGCAGGAGCGTAAACAACGGGCGACAAAAGCAGAACTGGAGGAGGACGAATTCCTCGAGTGGATCCTGCGCGCCATCGAGTATCTGAAACAGCGAGCGCAGATTTTTGTCGGGGGTGCCGTCGCCGTCGTGGCTATAATCGCCATCGCTTCCTTCATGCAGACACAGCGCCTGGAAGCTCGGGAACGGGCGGCGGCACTGTTGTTTGAGGCAACCCTCGCTGACCGATCCGGGCAGGTTGACCAGGTGATCCGGGTCGGCCAACAACTGGTCGATGACTTCTCCGGTACACCGGCGGCGGCGCAGGGCATGATTCTGCTCGGAAATCGGTATTTCTCTCTCGGCCGTTATGCCGACGCCCAGCGGATGTATCAGCAGTATCTGGACACTGAGGGTGAGCTCGATGCCCTCCTGTTCGCCGCACACACGGGGCTGGCGGCGTGTCGAGAAGCCCAAGGCGACCTGGAAGGGGCGGCCCTCGACTACGTCCGTTTCGCCGACGACAACTCGGACAGCCCCACATCGGCATTGGCGCTGATGCAGGCGGCACGCTGTTTTGGTCAACTGGGAGACGCCCAACAACAACGAGAAATGCTGGAGCGTGTCACGCGCCAGCATGCGCAGACCCCCGTCGCCCAGCGGGCCCGGGAACATCTCAACATGATGATGTAGGGTGGGGAAGGAGCACTTCTGGTGGGAGACATGACGCTCAAGGTTTTCGCCGGCAACAGCAATCCGACACTGGTGCAGGGGATCTGCCAGTCTCTTGGAATTGAGGCGGGTGCCATCGAATTCATCTCGTTCAGCAACGAGAACGTGAAGGTCAAGATCTGTGAGAACGTACGCGGCTGTGATGTGTTCTTGATCCAGACCTCCTGCCCTCCGGTAAACGACAACCTGATGGAGTTGCTCATCGCCCTCGATGCACTCAAGTATGCTTCCGCTGGGCGCATCACCGCGGTCCTGCCGTACTATCCATACGTGCTTGCCGACAGCAAAGACGAGCCACGGATCTCCGTAGCAGCCAGGTTGGTAGCGGACCTGCTAGTCGAGGCCGGTGCCGACCGGATTCTGACGATGACTCTGCACAGCCCGCAGGTCGTCGGCTTCTGCCGCATCCCGGTTGATCAACTGAGTGGGGTTCCTCCCATCTGCCAGCATTTCTCCGACCATCTCGACCTCTCACACTGCGTCGCAGCAGCACCCGACATCAGCCGCGCAAAGGTGACGGAAGCCTACGCCAGACAACTGGGACTGCCCTTGGTTGTCATCGACAACCGGTTTTCTCCAGAAGGGGACATGCGCGTGCATGGCGTGATCGGCTCAGTGGAAGGCCGCGACGTCCTATTGTTCGACGACGAGATCATTACGGGGGAGTCTATCCTCGACGGTGCCGGGGCTGTGTTAGCACGAGGCGCCCGCTCCGTACATGCGGGCTGTGTCCACGGCACCCTCGCACCCGGTGCGGCGGCGCGTATCATCGATTCACAACTGGAGTCTCTGGTCGTGACCGACACGATTCCGCAAGCCAGTCATGCCGGTGCTGAGACGCGCTTTGGCGTGGTCTCGGTTGCCGACCATTTCGCTGATGCCATTCAAGCCATTCACCAAGAAACGTCGATCAGCGCCCTCTTCAAGTGAGGCCGATAGGAGCGTGTCCGAGGTTCTTACACGGGCTGCACCCGGGCCCCTGACGATGCCAGCAGCGTGGCACTCACTCTCTGAACCCCCGTTCAGTCCAGGTCACTCGTACGTCTTGATCGTGGCGGCCTCATGACCGGTTCTCTCTGTGCCTCAACCCTGGCTGCCTACCTGCCATTCGCGGGCCCTGACATGCGTTATGTCTATAAGCGGCAGGTACAGAGATCCTCTTGGTTCACATTCGACAAGATTGCCAAGGTGAAGGGGTTGTCCAATGTCCAGACGCGACTACTGGCCGACGTCGTGCGACGGCCCAAGATCCAAAGACCATCCCAGGTTCTTGCCTCGATTCGATTATTTGAATCCGTCATAGACCAGGCTCTGGATGCTGGTTGGATCAGCGACGCCGAGATCAGCCA
>DPVW01000459.1:0-2926 GCA_003529325.1 Candidatus Latescibacterota bacterium
ATACCCGTCTCGCGTGCGTACCGGGGTATGGGTAAAGTCGCCTACGGGCAGACCGTGGGCGGCATTAACAAGTCCCGCGACGGCATCGCTGGGGCCGAAATACTGACCGAGAAAGCCGCCCTTGTCGGCGTCCGAAGCGATGGAGAACTCGCGTGCGAGTTCGGCGAAATCGGCGCCCTGATCGAGGCGGCGAATCACCTCGAGGGCATCTGCTTCGGTGGCACTCAGGATATGAGCGGGTAGAATCTTGCGATCCCAATGATGACCCCGATACATCTCTTCGATTTCGGCTTCGGAGACCTGGACGTTGGAGCCAACGACCCCCCGTGAGAGGGTTTCGATGAGACGCTTGCTCAGCAAGCGGTACTGACGATTGAGGAATTTTTCGTCGCGATGATAGCCGAGGGCCTCCCCCTCCAGAATCATGACATGTCGGTCGACGAGGGAGGCGAGCAGACTCCGGATGATCTCTTCGTTGGTGCCAACGGGCTGCATACTCTCAGGAAGTTTTCCCCGATAGGAGATCAACTCGGCCGTGTCGGCACGCCAATCTCCGATCTCTACCAGCGGACCGCTGACGACGCCGGAATCGCTGCCGCAGGACCAGGCCATGGCTGCGACGGCGATCAATACACCCCCAAGGTGAAGGTGGGAGCCCCTCGTCATAACATCTACCTCCGCAAGTTTGTCGTTTAGCACTTCGAGCCAAAACAGATAAACTACGGAGAGATAGAGGGACGGACAACGAGGCTTTTGGATCGTACACAGCAGAAAGGCCCGCCGGGCTGTTACGCCTGGCGGGCCTTGTCATGTCACGATGCGTTGCAAACCTAGGCGCTAAGCTTTCTTCTTCTTTTTAGGCGTCGCCGCCTTGCCGCTGCGGGCCTTCGATGTTGGTTTGAGATCCTTTGGCCAACACGGGATGCACTTCCCATCGTAGAGCGGGTAACCTGGCGTCTGCTCACAGAGCCGGCACTTCCGCGCCGGGGTGGAGTTCATTCCGGCGTCTCTTTCTTGTTACATGGGGCACAGGAGATGAAGAACAACAGGAAACAAAACTACCCTACAACGTGCTTGTTCACAACAGTGATGTTTTCGTGACCTCCGCCTGAACCACTCTCGGCGAATGTCCGGATGGTGATGCTACCCGCCCCATCGATGGACTCTACCGCCCTGGCGAGCAGAGCCATGAAGACCTGAGTCAACTGATTCGGTCTGCACGGAACCGTCGGGAGCTCACCGTATTCTCTACCGAGCTGCATGCTGTTGCCGAACTCGTGCTGCATCAGTGTGAGTGTGGTGTCGAGTCCTGCATGAAGATCCGCATCCTGAAACTCGGCTTCGTCGAGCCGGGCGAAGTCCTTCAGATTGTTGACGATCGTGGAGATGCGCTCGGTGGCTTCGGTGATGGCGACGCTGTTTTTCTCGATGAACTGCAAAGGGTCTCGTTCTGCTTTCTGATCGTCTCCTGTCTTTGCCAACCTGATCGACAAAAATACTGGATCGTGCCAAATACAATCGTGCCGACGGCGCCAATGTTCATCACAAAGAAGAGGCTGATTTCCCACGCCGGTCTGTTAATGACTGGCGGCAGGTATTGCTCCGCGATGCAAGCGGCGAGCACCGTGACGAAGAAGCCGCCAAACCAGAATCTGGCCTGCCGAACACCGCGGAAGACCAGCACGGTAAGGGGCGCCAGGATAGACCAGATCATGACAGCCCCGGATGCTGCGAATCCCCCCAGTTGAAATTGCAGGAGCACGGGGACCAGGAGCATGAAGAATGACGAGACACTGACGAAAACACCGAGATTCTTGGTAACGAAGAACAGCAGGATGCCGAGGAGCATGATAGAGCCGTAGGACAGGGGCATGAGTGCCGCCACACCCAGGCCAAGGGTACCCGGACCGACGAGCGCAAACGGAATCGGTGGTCACACCCGTACAAAAAACGGCCCGGTGGAGTGAGCGTGCGCCTCGCTCCACCGGGAGTCACCAGCCCTTCACGAGGCCGCACTGTCTCCTCGCTCCAGGTCCGATAACCTTTGACCGTCAGTTCTTCACCAGGCTGTTGCTCCTGTGTGAGGCGGTGTTCGACGATCATCTGTACCATCTTGTCCAGCAACCAGTGGTTGAACTCATCTGTCTCCCGGGCCCTGGCGGCGATGACACGCTCCAGAGGGGGCGGCAAATCGCCTCACGATCCCGGCACCTCCAGGATGCGGGCCACTTCCTCGAGGCGGTAACCGTTGAGGTAGTAGAGTGTCACCGTCTCTCGTTGCGTCGTACTCAGTGTCGCCACGGCAGCCAGCACCTGCCGGCGCGCCTCGGCTTGTTCGATCGCAGCATCCGGTTCCGTAGCTGGGGCGTCGGGGTTTTCGATCGCTCCGGCCTGGGTGTGTTCGGCGCGGCGACCGTTGCGCCGAACCAGATCGATGCAACGATGCACTGCAATCGACCGCAGCCACGGCCCCAGGCGTTCCGGGTCGCGCAGGTCGGCGAGACGTTCCCAGGCTTCCACGAGTACACCCTGGGTGATATCCTCAGCGTCATGCACATGGCCCAGACGGCCCATGGCGACACCGAAGAGGGTGTCCTTGTAGCGCTCGATGATCGGCGCGTAGCTCGGGACCGCCTTCGAGCGCGGCGGCCACAAGGGACGCGTCTTCGGTCATTTTCGTCTCCCTCATCAGGCGCATAGTATAGTCGCATGACCTTTCCGAGAGGTTGGGTCCCGCAATCAGAAAAATGGAGAGCAAGTTGTCATGGAATTGTTGAAGGAACTGTGTGAGAGCACCGGCATTCCCGGACAGGAGGGTCGCCTGCGCGATATCGCCAGGCGTGAACTGACCCCCCTGGCGGACGAGGTAACGGTCGATGCCCTGGGCAATCTGATCGCCCGCAAGGCGGCGACTCGGAAGAAGAAG
>DPVW01000459.1:3317-16279 GCA_003529325.1 Candidatus Latescibacterota bacterium
TCGACGACAAAGGCTGGTTGCGTCTGGTGCCTTTGGGAGGGCACAATCCACGTAACATGGTCGCCCAACGGGTGGTCGTGTGTGGCAACAAGGGGGATCTGCCCGGTCTGCTGTACCCCGGTGTGCGGCCGCCACATATCGCGACGGCGGAGGACCTGCGTAAAGAACTGAAGGTGAGCGACTTCTTCGTCGATCTCTGTCTGCCACCGGCACGGGTGAAGAAGGAGGTTGAACCGGGCACGATGGTCGTCATCGAGCGAGAGTTCGCCGAGATCGGCGCCGGCGTCAGCTGCAAGGCCATGGACAACCGGGTCGCCATGTATGTCATGATCAAGGCCATGCAGGCGGCAAAGAGCTTCGATTTCGACACCTACGCCGTGGCGACGACACAAGAAGAAGTCGGACTACGGGGTGCCGGCGCCAGCGCCGCCGGTGTTGCCCCCGACGTCGGCATCGCTCTGGACACAACGCTTGCCGTCGATATTCCCGGGGTGCCCGACCACGAGAAGGTTACCGCCCTGGGCGCCGGTGCAGCGATCAAGCTCATGGACAGCGCCTCGATCTCGCATTCGGGTCTCGTCGCCTGCTTCAGGGAGTTGGCGACAAAACGCAAGATCAAACATCAGCTGGAAATCCTCCCACGAGGTGGCACCGATGCCGGTGCCATACAGAAGGTCCACGGTGGCGTTCCGGTCATTACACTGTCTATTCCGACGCGGTATATCCATACCTCTATTGAACTGGTACATCGCCAGGACGTGGCGGCAGTCGTCAAGTTGCTCGCCGCCTTCATCGAAGAAGGTGCCGCCGCCGATCTGGGGCTGGTATGAGTGGTCTCCTACGGATCGGCCTGCTTGGTGCGGGAGCGCACTCCCAACAAAACCATGGGCCGTCCTGGCGCGACTATGTGATCCGCCATCCAGGTGTTGTCGAGTTGGTGGCGGTGTGCGATCTCGACGCTGACAGAGCCAAGGCATACGCCGATAACTTCGGTTTCGCAAGGGTCACCACAGACCTGGATCAATTGCTGGCCGAAGGTCTCGACGGGCTCGTCGCCATCACACCGATGGACGTGACCGAAATGCTCGCCAGTCGAGTTCTGGAGGCGGGGGTGCCCGTCGTCATCGAGAAACCACCTGGTGTAGGTATTGCAGGCGCGCAACGTCTGCTCGATGTCGCCCAGCGCACCGGTACACCGCACATGATCTCCTTCAACCGGCGCTTCGCGCCGCCATTGCAACGGGCCCGTACATGGATGACTGAGGGCGGACACCAGGCACGGCATGTGATCTCACGGATGCTGCGTCGCAACCGACTGGAGCCGGAGTTTGGGCGTGACACGGGGCTGCACCAGGTGGACGCCGTGCTTTCCGTGACCGGTCGTCCCCAGCGGGTGGAGGGACATTATGAGTTTCCGCAGGGGACCCGAGCAGCCAACTACACGGCGCGAATCGTAGGCACCGGCGGTATCACCGCCAGTGTTGTGCAGACCCCCGACGTCGGTGTCGCCGAGGAGTCGATGGAGATTCTCGGCGACGGTTTCCGGGCATGGATCAACTTTCAAGACGGTGTGGTACAGATCGACGCCGATGGTGAACGGGTGCTCGAGTGGTCGGCGGCAAATCCCGCGATGGCGTTGCATGAGGCGAATGGTGCCTATGATGAAACGGTGGCTTTTGTGGAGGGGCTGCAGCCGGGCGGTTCGTTGGCGCCAACCATGGAGGATGGTCTGGCGACGATGCAGGCCATCATCGCACTGCAGGAGGGCACGACCTGGCAGATGGGGGCGTGATGACCTGCGGTTGTATGGCGCCGATCTGAGTGCGACCCGAGATCGCCACCGAGGCCGAGATCAGAGGGTGACGGCCGTCTTCGTCTTGTGCCAGAGGAGTGGATTCTGCTCGTCGTTGTCGAGCACGTCACCTTCCGCCAGGGTCGCCACGTACTCGGGGGTCAGCACGTTGGCCTGGCCGTTGAAGGTCTCGCCGTCGGGCATGTACGCGCAGGTCATCGCCCGCCGTCGACCGGGGGTCATGTTGGCACCGGCGCCATGGGCGAGTAAGCCATTGTGGAAGGAGCAGGAACCGGCCTTCATGGGGCCCGCGATGGCTGTTTGTGACGCCCATGTCGGGTATTGCTGAAATAGCGCGCCCATGTCCTGACTGATGGGGGCATTGTCCCAGGTGGCCGTCTTGTGTGTCCCCGGCAAGAAATACAGGCAGCCATTGTCACGGGTGACATCGTCGAGAGCGACCCAGATGCTGATGGCGTTGCGCGAGGTGAAGGACCAGTATGGATTGTCGATGTGCCATCCGGTGGGATTGGCCCAGGGCTCCTTGATGAGCGCCTGGTCGTGCCAGATGCGGATGCCATCGACGCCAGCCAATTCGGTCGCCATCTTGCCGAGGCGGGAATCGACCATCAGCTGGCGCATGCCGTCATGGTCCATCCACAGATTCAGTCGTTGAGTGAAGACCTTGTCGTAGTAGGAATCACCGGAACGGGTGTCGCTGTTGGCTACTTTGCGATCCTGGCGTGCGGCGACGGCATCGTCGACGTCCCGGCGCCAAAGAGACAATTCGTCTGCGTCGAGGAAGTCGTCGATGACGACGAAACCTTGTTCATTGTAATGGTCGATCTGATCGGCACGGATTTCATTGTTCATGACATGAATACCGCTAGGCGGCGTGTCGCCGTCAAAAGAGGAGGACTCGCGGTGAAGCGACTCAGCAAGCCGGAAGGCAAGTACAATCTCGTTCTCGAAGAAGCGCCGATGCCGGAGCCTGCCTCCGGCGAGGTGCGCATCAAGGCTGTGCGTTCGTTGATCAGCCGTGGCTCCGAGATGGGGGCACGTTATACCAGGGAGCACGCCGTCAGTCACGAGATCATGGGGTATTCGATGGCAGGCACCATCGACGCCGTCGGCGAAGGTGTCTCCCACTTCGCACTGGGAGACCGCGTCGTCGCCCTGGCACCCCATGCCGAATACACGGTGCGCTCAGGTATGGTCGCCGGACCTGACGATCAGTCCCGTGTCGTAGCCCTACCCGACGACGTCAGCTGGGATCGTGCGCCCTACTACCCGCTGACGGCGGGCTCGGTGACCTGGGTCGACGTCGGCGAGAGTGGCGCGGCAGATACGGTCGTCATCCTCGGGCAGGGGCTGGTGGGCAGCCTGATGCTGCAGGTGATGAAGGCCAATGGCGCCGGCCATGTCGTGGCGGTGGACGCGCTGGACAATCGTTGTGCCCTGGCAAAGGAACTTGGCGCCGATCATGTCATTCATGCCGGCCAGCAGGACCCGGTGGCGGCGGTGCGGCGCTTGACGAATGGCGCCGGCGCGCACCTCGTCGTCTACGCCGTGGGTGGGCCAGCGGGACCAAAGGCATTCGAGCAGGGCCTCGACATGCTGGGCGTGGACGGCACGATGCACCTGATCGGTCTGTACGAAGATCAGGCCCTGTCGTTGCCATCGAGCAAGATCCAGCGACGACGCATCCTCGGTGGGTACTACGGAGCCTCCATCGGTTTGGCATCCTATCGTCGGGCCATGTCGCTGTTGGCCTCAGGGGTCGTGCAGGCGGAGCGTATGACGACCCATCGATTCCCTTTCACCGACGCCGACAAGGCCTTTGATCTGCTGTGGAATCGCCCAGGGGAGGCGTTGGGTGTGTTGCTGGACTGGGAGCAATAACTACAACTCAGCGACGATTTTTCCGCGCACGTGTCGCGTTTCAAGTTGGGCCAGACCGGCCGGAACCTGGTCCAGGCTGATGTGCTGCTCGACCATGGGGTCGATCTTGCCCGCGGCGACGAGGTTGATCATTTCCTCCGCCATCTGCGCGAGGTCGAGTTGAGCTGCCCGGTTGTTGGACATATGGGCGGCACCCAATGAGATCTTGTGCAGCGAGATGGAGCGGGCGAAGGTCTCCTCAGTGAGTGTTGGGAGGCCGGCGATACAGGAGATGGCGCCGGCGAAGGCCAACACCTCGACGCCTTGATCGGCGGTCTCCGTATCAACGGCGGCCTGTACCGAATCGACGCCGCGTCCCTCGGTGATCTCGAGAATGCGGGTGACGACGTCCTCATTCTGATAATCGATCACATGATCGGCACCCAGTTGTCGCACATGGTCGTGGTTGGCCGGCGAGGCAGTTGTGATGATCGTCGCACCGAGGGCTCGGCAGATCTGAATGCCAAAACCACCGACGCCCCCGGCGCCGCCCTGAATCCACACACAATGGCCCTGCCGCACGTTGAGTCGGCGCACCAGTCCCTGGTATGCGGTGAGGCCGGCACAAGGGATGGCGGCAGCCGTAACGAAGTCGACATCCCGCGGAATCGCAGCTGCCGTATGCGCTGTCGTGACAGCCGCTTCGGCGTAACCGCCGGCTCTGGCGAGATTGCCATGGTAGTAGACCCGGTCGCCAATCTGCCATTGGTCGACGTCCGCTCCCAGGGCATCGACGGTGCCGGCCACATCGAGACCGAGAATGTGGGGGTACGACCAGGCAGGATTGCCACGGCCGGCGAGTTTATAGTCGACGGGGTTCAGGCCGATGGCGGCGACCCGGACCCGGATTTCGCCATTGCCCGGATCTGGTTCTGCCACCTCTCCCAGCTTGAGTGTCTGTACTGTTCCGGGTTGTTCGAGTAGAAGGGCTCTCATGATTCATATCTCTCTGTCGTGTAATGGCGCCAATCCACCAGCACCGGGTTGTGATCACTCAATTCGGTCCAGGGCGAATCAGCCAGGACCCGGACATGGTCGACGGACTCCGTCAACGCGGTGGGCAAAAAGACCCCGTCGCAGTGATACGGTGGTTTGGGGTCACGTGCCCATCTTAATGTCTGTGGCAATGGTCGATGAGGATGGGTGAGCCCCCAGACTGGGAGTAGACCAAATTCCTGCTCGAGTCGTTCCAGCAGATCGAGTTCAGAGGGGCGATTCTGCCGTATTTCGTCGGCTTGTCGCCGACCGACTGTGAGGTTGAAGTCGCCACCAAGAAGCACCGGTGTGCCTCGGAGTATGGGCAGCAGACCATCCAGCAGTCGGTTGGCGGCTTTGATGTAGGAACCACCGTCCGGGGGCATGTGGACACTGTAAAGATGCAGTGCGCCGATCTCCGTCAACACCTCGCCACCCGGCTACCCATCCGGCAAAACCAGAGATCGCCACATTGCGGATCGTGCAGCCACGGATCAGCGCCGCCGACCCCCACCGACCATGGTCGACGGGCGCCCACACCAGGCCATTCAGACCGGTCTCCTCCAGCAGGTCAGAGGCCATGGCAGCAGGCGCCTTGGTCTCTTGAACGAATAACACATCCGGCCTGGCGGCAGCGAGAATCTCTGACCAATGCCCAGGGGAGCCGCCAGCGCGCATGTTGAATGAGGCAATTCGCAATACGACTCAATAATCGCGACTTAATAGTCGGCGACGGAACCATCCACCAGCCGTGCATCCGGCCAGTGGAACTGTTTGTCCTCCCGTTCACCCACCTGACGGGCCAGGGCTTCGTCCATCTCGACACCCAGGCCGGGACCCTCCGGCAGATTCACAAATCCCTCTTCGTCCATCGTCCAACTTTTTCGGGCCACACCCTCCTCCATCTGCTGTGTGTAGCCCTCGTGGATAAGGAAGAAGGGCACCGATGCTGCCACATGCAGGCTCGCCGTAAGGCCGAGATAGGACATGGTGCAGTGCGGTGCGATGGGGACGTGATTGGCCTCGGCCAGGGCAGCGACCTTTTTCATCTGTGTGATGCCGCCACCGTGGCCACAATCGGGTTGCAGGACATCGATGACCTGGGCCTCGAGGATCTCCCGGACCTCCCAGATCGTGCGGTCCCGTTCACCCGTTGCCAGCGGTGTCGGTATGGCCTCGCGTACACGCCGCATGACGTCGATGTTGCCGGGCACCCAGCCTTCTTCGAAGAACAACAGGTCGTCGGATTTCAGATAACTTCCCAGTTGCCGCACAAAGGGTGGGGGTAACATGGAATGGGCGTCAAACATGACGGCACCATCGGCACCGACCTCGTCACGAGCGGCTTGAATACGGGCAAGGATCTCCTGGATTTCGGTGGGATTGGCGGCGTGGTACCGGGCGCCCCCCGGGCTGATCTTCTTTGCCTTCGGGCTGGGATACATCCAGATCTTGTCGCGGCAGGGCCCGCCGAGCAACCGGTATACGGGCACGCCGTAGAGCTTGCCGGTAATATCCCACAGAGCCATATCGATGGCGGAGATGGTGTGCACCATGAGGCCGCCGTTGCGCAGATTGCGATGCGCTCGGAACAGGCGCTGCCACAGATGTTCGACGCGTGTCGGGTTCTCACCGACGACGATCTCCGCCAATGACTCGGCCAGGGCACAGGCGATGGGGGTCACCATATTGTTGATTTCACCCCATCCCGTGATGCCTTCGTTGGTTTCCAGTTTCACATAACCCTTGTTGCCAGCGGGGATCGCGGTGAGACGGGTAACTCGGATGCTGGCACCGCGGTCTTCGACTTGGCTCGACATTCTTCGCATTCTCCTCTTTTGTAGTGGTGCAGAACGACTTAGTGTAGTCTGTGACAAGCGGCCCGTCGAAGTGTACGGCATGTATCCTTCCCTCACCCCGATCCTGGACAGTTGGTTGAACAATCTGCGCGTGGTCTTTCTCGATCTCGATGACACCCTGTGTGACGCTGAACCGGCGTGGACTGCCGGCGTGGCGGCCGCCTTCGATCTGTTGCTGTCACAGCGCCCGCAGATCGATCGGCAACGGGCTCTCGACGAGTGGCAGCAGGTCAACGAACGCCTGATGGTGCGCCTCAACTCCGTCAAGATCACGATGAGCCAGGCCCGGGACCGACGATTCCGGCTGTTGCTGAAACGGCTCGACGCCGAGGACGACGCCCTGGCGGATGAGCTCAATGAGGTCTTGGGTCACGTGCGTTTGACGAACATGCATCTGTTCGCGGACGCAGTGCCCGTGCTGCAGGCGCTGCGTTCCAGCTATCACGTGGGAATCGTGACCAATGGTGCGGGGGATAACCACGACGACAGCCAGTGGTCGGTGTTGCGCCATCTGGGTCTGCTCGACCTGGTGGATTCGGTCTGGATTTCGGATGAAGTAGGTTTCCGCAAACCAGATCCGCGCCTGTTCGAGGGTGCCCTCGAAGAGGTGGGCGCCGACCCGTCGGAAGTGGCTCACGTCGGGGACTCCCCGGAGGCGGACGTGGCCGGAGCCAATGCCGCAGGCTTGACGAGCGTGCTGTTGTGGCGACAACGGGGAGAGGTGCGAGTGGAGGGCCCCGAACAGCGTCCGGCGATCGTCGTGCGATCTCTGTCACAGCTGCCGGGGGCGCTCGATCTCTGAGCCGTGGTCTCTGAGTTCGGCCCTGCGCTATTGCTAGTGGGTTTGTAAGCGCATATTCTAGTCACGAGTTGGTTTTCTAAGGCGAACCGGGGTCTACCTATGCGCACCCGCCTGCAGGACATGGCCCGATCCCTGCGCTTCGCCTACCACACCCTGGTGGCGCCGTGGCCACCCTTTCTGGCGTATCTGTTCGTCGTCGCTGTGCTGGGCGCCATCATTCCCGCCGTCCAGGTCATGGCCACCAGTGGTCTCATCGACGCACTGCTGGCGGAACAGAGGCGTCGAGTCACTGCAACGTTTCGCCTATGACTTTTCCTACGTGCAGCGTTTCCTGGCCTTACAGGGGGAGGAGGAAGTGGGGGCGTCACCCCTGGCAGGTCTGTGCGAGGGCATCCGCTTTGTGAATGTGTCTTTCGCCTATCCGGGGGGCGGTGGCACCACATTACATGCTCTGAATCTGCATATCCGGTGCGGGGAAAAGATCGCTCTCGTAGGCGAGAATGGCGCCGGCAAGACCACTCTGGCGAAGCTACTGCTCGGCCTTTACCGGCCAACGGTGGGTGCCATCCGTATCGACGGTGTGGACCTCGAGCAGCTCGGCCACACAATCTGGCGGCGCCAGGTGGGGGCCGTCTTCCAGGACTACATGGGGTATGCCTTCAGTGCCCGAGAAAACATCGGTTTCGGTTGGGGCAATGGCAGAAGCTGGCCATCGCCCGTGCGTATATGCGACCGGCGTTGGTGCTCGTCCTCGACGAGCCGACTGCCGCACTCGACCCCTCGGGCGAGATCGATGTGTATCGTCATTTCCGCGACATGGCGGCTGGCAAATCTGTGTTGCTCATCTCGCACCGATTGGGTTCGGCGCGTCTCGCCGATCGCATTCTCTTCCTCGCCGAAGGCCGCATCGTCTAGCAGGGCACACATGCGGCGCTGCTGCAGGCGGGGGGACGATATGCGGAGATGTTTTCGGTGCAGGCCCAGTGGTATCGGTAATAAAGCTGGAGAGTGGTTGAAGTGCATCCGATACAGTGGATACTGGGACCCAACCAAGGTACCGCGACCCCGGGGCCCGACGAGTGCAGGCCTTAGCACGCCTCGCTCGTCCTCCTGACACCCAAACAAGGAGGTTTCCGATGCTGAGTATTACACGCCCGACCATGTCGAGGCAGGGCTAACACAGCCTGCCGGGATCGACAGTGTCGAGCAGAAGGGGGTCACTCTGTATGGAGTGGTCCCCTTTCTTACGTTGTCACGTGACCACCGGCAGAAACAGGAGAACGGAAACGAATGGAAATGTCTTTCACGACGCTGGGTCGTACAGATCTACGCGTATCACGCGTCGGTCTGGGTGCCGGTGGACCTTCTCGTCTCGGTCGCGCACGAGGGGCCAGTCAGGTCGATGTGGAGCGTGTAATCCATCGGGCCCTGGATCTGGGGGTGAACTTCATCGATACCGCCGCCGGGTACGGGACGGAACCTGCCATCGGGGCGGCTCTGCAGAGTTTGGGGGCGCAAGATGTGATGGTGGCGACCAAGGCGGGCGTGGTTCGTGCGGGTGAGATGATGTCACCCACCCAGCTGCAGGCAGCCGTCGACGGTAGTCTGCGAGATCTGCGCCGAACCGTGCTGGACGTGTTCCAGTTTCACGCCGTCGAACCTGGCGACCTCGATGGGGTTGTAACCGAGTTGCTGCCGGTGGCCGAGCGGCTTCGCGAGCAGGGCAAGATCCGCTTTGTGGGGATCACCGAAAATCCCTCCACCGACGTCGACCAGCAGATGGCGGCGCAGGCTTGCGAGTCGGGACTGTGGGACACGGTGATGGTGCAATACGGAGTCTTCGATCAGCTGGCGACGCGGCGCACCCTGCCCGCTGCCCTGCGCCACGGCACGGGTACCCTGTGCATGAGTGCCGCCCGTGCTGCCCTGGTAAATGAAGAAATGCTGACTCAGGTGCTGGAACGCCTCGATGCGGGGGACCCGGAGGAGATGAGGTTTTTACTCACGGGTGCGTCGCACACGTGGGCGGATCTGGCCTTTCGATTCGCTGCCGCGTGTGATGGGATCGACATGGTCCTCGTCGGCACGGGCAACGCCGATCACTTCGAGGCGAGTGCGCGGGCGATCCTGGCGCCGCCACTGCCGAAAGAACAGCTGCACTGGTTGACGGAGCGCTTCGGGGCGACGACGGGGAAGGTGTTATGGGAGGGCGAGAATTGAGCGCCGGCTCTTAGCTAGTTCAGGCGAAATGCAACGGCTGAAAGAAGGCGGGGGAGTGAAAGGATGCCTTCTCGAGCTGAATGGGCGCCCACGTACCCGAGTGCGGGTGTGATGTGTCGCCACCACACTTATACAGATTGCCCTTCCATTCTGTACCTGCCCCTGGCCGTGGCAGATCGACGAAGTAACGACCGAATAATTCGAAAGGCACATGAAACTCCACCGTCCAGGTCGTCGGCTCCGTGATCTCAGGTTCGACCCGTTCCGGCAGGGAATGGGCGATGCGCAGCAATGATGCATCTGACTCGGCCAGCAGCGGATTTCGCCGCCCCCAGCCTCGCTCCGTCGTCGATGAGCAACGCCGCAGCAACAGCGTGCCGCCGCAATTCAATTCGAAATTGAAGTAGGCGTCGGTCAGCCCCATGGCGTAGGGGGACAGGAAGAACTCGACACAACTGTCATTGCTGACAGGGTCACCGAAGTTCTCGGCGACGGCGCGCACATAGCGGTCTTCGACACGGAAGATAGCGGCAAGGTAGTCGTCGTTGTAGAGCACACGCGCCTGCGTCCGTGGATGGTGTCCCGAGTCCTGCCACCGATAGAGGGCGATGTCGAGGGTGTCGGCGGCATCCCACACTGGGTGTTCCCAGTCGGCTGTAGGCGTGCCAAGAGGCTGTTGCGCGCTGCGGATCGTGTAATCCATCGGTTCTCTGTCAGGCGAAGTGGATGGGCTGAAAGTATGCGGGCTGATGGAAACTGGGACGTGGCGTGTCCACCGGTGACCAGGACCCCCAATGCGGATGGGACGTCTTGTCCCCGCACTTGTAGAAGTTGGCGCGCCACGTGGTACCTGCAGTGGGTGTCACGTCGCCAAAATAGCTGCCGAACAGGGACCATGGCACGTGGTATTCGACGGCCCAACTCGTCGGCTCGGTGAGTTCCGGTTCGACGATTTTCGGCAAGGTCTGGGCAATGCGGATCGTGGCGCCATCGGCGTCGCTGACACTTTGGCCCTGGTGACCGGCCTCTCGGTTCGACGTCGAGGGCATGCAGTGCAAAAGAATTGTGCCGCCGCAGTTTACCTCAAAATTGAAATAGGCGTCCTGCGTCGGATCGCCCGAAGGGGCAACGAAGAACTCTACGCAACTGTCACTACAGACCGAGTCGTTGAACTTCTCAGCCACGGCGCGTACGTAGCGGTCGTCGACTTCAAAACGCACGGCGAGCCAGTCATCATCCCAGAGGACACGAGCGCGCACACGGGGACGATGACCGGAGTCCTTCCACGTAAAGTGGGTGACTTCGATCTCGTCGGCGCCGGACCACAGCTTCTGGTCTACGTCGGCGGTCGGTTTACCGAGTGCTGCTGAGGCGCGTTGGATCGTGTATTCCATAACCGTAAACCTGCTGCGAAGATCCTCTTCAAGCAACTTCCTGCAGAATCGCTGAGCCTCCTCCGGATCTTCTTGACGGCATCTGGTGCCGCACACATTATGATTCGATGCCCGACTCGTGGAAACAGCCGGCGACGATCTGGCACAACATCGTCGTCGGTCTTGCCGTAAGTTTCGTCGCCCTCAGCCTTGGTGCCGCCTTCGGTATACTCTCCGGCCGCGGCGCTACCGCCGGCATGATCTCCGCCGGCATCATCTCCTTGATCACCGCCGTGCTCGGTGGCACACGAGTCCAGTGTTCGGGGCCCACGGCACCGATGAGTGTCGTCGCTGCCGCCGTTGTTGGCATGGCCTTCGACCGCTTGCCCGAGATCCTCCCAGGAGCCGATCCCGAGCAGTTCATCAATCTGACGCTACTCCTTGCGGCGGGCCTGTTGCTGCTGATGGGTGTGCTGCGTCTTGGCCCATATATCACCCTCGTACCGAATGTTGTGGTCTCCGGCTTCATGAATGGCATCGCTTTGTTGGTGTGGGCGAGTCAGTTGCGAAAACTCTTCGGCGGTGCCACGGAGGAAGCTTTCGCCGGCCCCATATGGGCCAATACCACCGTGGCGCTTGCCACTATGGGGTTGATCTTCCTGCTGCCAGTGCTGGCTGGTCGTCTGCCCGAAGGTCTACGGCACCTGGTGCCACCACCGACCTTGTTGGCCCTGGTGACGATGACCATGGCGGTACAGGTCCTCGGTCTCCCCCTCGGCACCATCGATGTCAGCGGCGGTCTCAGCAGTTGGGGCGAACTGGGAGATCTGGTCGGTCGCCAATGGCCACGTGACTGGTCCTCGCCGCTGCTCATGGCGGCGCTGCCATTCGCCATCCAACTGGCTGGCCTGTGTTATCTGGATACCTTGCTCACCTCCCTCGTCGTCGATCGCCTGGCTGGAGAACAGACAGCACAGAATCGCGAACTCATCGCCCAGGGCGCCGCCAACGGTGCCGTCGCCCTCGTCGGTGGGATTCCCGGGGCGCAGGCGACAATCCGCTCCGTCCTCGTCATCAAAGAGGGGGGGAATCTGCGTCTCGCCGGTGTCGCCATCGGCTTCTTCGTACTCGTGGAAATGATGTTGCTTCGCGATCTGATCGCCATGATTCCGCATGCGGTCTTCGCCGGGATCTTGCTCAAGGTCGGCTATGACGTGTTCGATTTCGATCCTATCGTCTCCTACGTACGACGCTTTACCAGCAGCCACACGCAGGCGCCGGGGGCAATCTTCGTCGCCCACCTGGAGATGCCGCTCATCGTCGGCACGACGGTGGTCACCTTTCTTTGGGACCTCAACGTGGCCGTCATCCTTTTCACCTGCCTGTTCTTCCTGGTCAACAAGGTGCTGCGGCCACACAATCCGATCCGCGACCTCAAACCGGACGAACGTCTCCTGCGCGAGGACTGAATGACCGAGCCGACGCCTCAACCCGACCGCACGGAATTGAGTCAGGAACTGAGCCGCATGGTCGCCGCCGCGCGGCAGAAGTTTGCCGATAGCGATGGACCGCGAGAGGCCTTCGAAGCACTCGATAAAGTTCATACGGCTCGCATGAAACAGATCATCGCCGAGATCGGTTGGCCGACGATCACCAAGGTGGGCAAGGATGGCGCCTTCGATGCGTGGCTACTGGTGTAGCACGCCGACGACGAGGCGGAGTTTCAGGCTCATCAGATCACGACAGGGGTGTTGGCGACGGACCTGTTGTGGCCACGACTGGTGGAGTTTTTGCGGTTGGCGGAGATCGACTTATCTGATTGCCGATCTAACGGGTCTGGAGCGGCTGGACGAGATCGCCACGCACGAGATCACGACGGCCATGGGGATCGGGCCCTACGACCTGTCGATGGATCTGGGTGTGGGGGCGCAGATGGATCATGCAAAGATGAAGGAAGCGATCGCCCGGATTCGGGCTGCCGCACTGCGGGCGGGAAAGAG
>DPVW01000240.1:0-4321 GCA_003529325.1 Candidatus Latescibacterota bacterium
CCACGATCGATCGCGTCCAGAATCTCGTCCTGACTCTCCCGTTCAACTTTCGTCGGATATCCGAGGACCCTGACCACTTCGTCGAGCTTCTTTCGAATGGTCGGGTAGGAAACGCCGAGTTCCCGCTCCGCCTCCTTGATATTTCCCCGCACAAGCAGAAAGACCTCCACGAACCGTTGCTGACCTGCCGACAGCATTGCCAGTCTGGAGATGGGCAGATTGCCTTCGATTTGAAGCCCACATCCGGTGCACGCGAGCTTCACCGGTTCCAAGGCTTCATCGCAGGCCGGGCATTGGCTCAATGATCTGGGCATGTTGTCCTCCTGTCAGTAACCACTTCGAATATTATTCATCTCATGTCGATGATTTATTGAAAATAGGCATCCAGACAATTGATGATGTCAAGGAAAAACGAGAATCGAGTGAATTCAGGACAGAATGCACCTTAAAGAGCTCACCTGTAACCTCAGGGCGATTGATTTTCTACACGAACAAGCTGGGTTGCACTCTCGAGTGGGAATACGGTGATCCCCCCGGATATGCGGGGGTCAAGTTCGGCACCGCCGACATCCACCTCTCGGAAAATCCTGATGTCACCAACACCGGCGAGAGTGTCTGGCTTTATATCATGGTGAGGATGTGGACACCCTCTACAATGGCCTTGTCAACGGCGTGGATGTCGATGGCCCACCCGAGCAACGCCCGTGGGGGATGCGTGAGTTCCACGCTACCGACTTGAATGGCTACCGCTTCGTATTTGGCAAGAGCACCGAGTAGTCGTCTTTCTTCTTGGGCGTCCTTACTTTCGGGTACATGGGTGCGTGGGTATCTTCTTTTCATGCCAACAGAAGCCCGAAAGGAAACGGCCCCGCAGTGACGGTTGACACCGAGTCGAAGGCGGAGCTTCGAGTCTGGCGTGAGATTGTCGCCAGATTCGAAGCACCGAGTCTACCACTCAGCCTGAGGCAGATCGCCAACACGATCATTCCTTATCTCGCACTGCTGTGTGCGATGTACTTCACCCTCGACATTTCCTATTGGATCACCCTCGGGTTGTCGATCCCCGCGGCGGGGTTTCTGACCAGAAACTTCATCATCTTCCATGACTGTGGTCACGGCTCGTTCTTCAAATCGCAGAAGGCCAACCGCATTGTGGGTTTCCTTACGGCACTGCTGACCTTCATGCCGTCATATTCCTGGAGCCATCAGCACGCCGCCCATCATGCCAATGCGGGCGATCTCGATCACCGCGGCGATGGCGATATCTGGACCGTGACCGTGGCGGAATATCTGGCGATGCCTCTGTGGAAGCGGATCTGTTACCGGACCTACCGCAACCCCTTCTTCCTCTTCGGCGTGGCCCCAGTGTATCTCTTCTTCGTCCACTACCGATACTGGGTGAGTGGCAACACGCGAGCTCGTTGGAGTGCGATCCGCACCAACGTCGCCTTGGCAGGCATTGTCATCACCGCAGCCCTCACCATCGGCCTCGAGGCCTACATCATGATCCAGCTGCCGATCATGATCATCGCAGGCTCCGCCGGGGTCTGGTTGTTCTATGTACAACACCAGTTTGAAAACACCTACTGGTCCCGTCACGACGAGTGGAGCTACGTACGTGAGGCCATCGATGGCTCGTCGTTTTACCGACTCCCACGCCTGTTACAGTGGTTTAGTGGCAACATCGGCTTCCATCACGTCCATCACCTGAGTCCACGTATTCCGAACTACAATCTGCAACGCTGCCACGAGTCGCACCCGATGTTCCAAAGGGTGAAGCATGTGACATTGTGGGCGAGTCTGAAGACGGCTGGATATCGCCTGTGGGACGAGGAGAACAAGAGACTGGTAGGGTTCAACCACCTCAAGGTCGCTCGCACACCCGCCGTACCTCCGACGGTGTGATCGCAGAAATCAACTGAACTTCACGCCAAAACTGGCCGACAGTTTTACGTCGCTGTTCTTCACACCTTGTGGTGACTTCCGGTCGATACGAAAGTCGATGATGGTGGTCTGCTGCAGCGGCCCGATGATCGGTGTCGTCAGCTCGATGGTGCCGAGGAGTCTGGCATCGGCCATATCGGAAACGGCTGGCTGGTAATACGCCGTTGATGCCAGTGACACACCCCGCGTCGTTGCCGCATACAGATTGACGTAGCTGCTCAATCGGGCCGCGGAGGTACGATCATCGTGCGGGTCCATCGGCAACAGGTCGAGCCGTTCTCGCTCCCACATCACCGCACTACCGATGGCCAGCGCCAGACGGTCCGCCCGCAACAGATTCCAGCGCCCGCCGATACCGAGCAACGAGCGTGCGTCAAGCCGGCGCGAACGCGCATAGTCTCCCTGGACAAAGACCTCCGGGTGGATCAAGGTTCTTAACTTCCAGGTGTAACGCATATGTAGCACGCCACTGTTCGCATATCGTTTGCCGCCAAGAAAACCGGCTGCCCCGCGCATGACGAGCAACAGGGCTCCGGCGTCGTTGTCCAGAGTCAGATTCCCGGCGCCGTCGGAGCGCACGACTTCGACATTGCCAAAGTCGCTACTGACCGAGAATCGGGCCGCGCCAGCAAGGCCGGCGTTGCCGCGGTATGCTTCGATATTGACCTGCCCTAGGCTCGGGTTCGTGCCGATGACGAGCAGGGCGACGACGGGCAGGATTCTTCGGAACATGTCAGCGGACTCCCAGGGGGATCATTTTGGACCAGTCACTCCGGACTTCAATCTTAAGCTGGGAACTCAGCCACCGCACCTTGTGGAGACTCAGTTGTGCCCTCCTCCTGTTCTGGTCGACCCATCTGTGCGCCCGTTCCCTTGAGCCCAATGTCCTGACAACGGCCTTGCAGGCCGCATCCTGCGTCGAGGCGCCAGACATCGACGGAGACCTTGGGAACCGCGGCCCTGGACCGGTCTGCCCCCCGCCGAAGAGATGGCCGGCTGGTTTGCCCGCCATCGGCTCGGTCGAGTCATGGCTGCGACAGTGGGCGGACGGCTGGCTCGAGCACTTCCAACCCGGTCGATACGCCCATGCCGTGGATGTTGCCACCGAATAGGTAGAGGGCGCCTATGCTCGCCCGCTCTACGGTGGGTATGGTGGCCAGGGCTCCGCCTTCGCATTTCTGGCGACGATCACCGGCGACCGACGGTATGTTCGAACCCTTCTACCAGACCTATGCTGCGGGACGCACCAATACCTCCCCCGCCAACCTGCTCGTCGATTTCTACCATCGCTTCGGACGCGACTCCTTTGGTGGCGACCTCGACGAGCTCTTCCCTGCGTGGTCCGGCAGCAGCCGTGGAGTGAAACCGAATCTGGCCCCACGGCGGGGAGGAACTGGGGCCAGGGGTTGCTGCAGAGGTATGAGGATGCGTGCTTCTCTGGATCCTACATGCAAATCCCACAGGAGCCCGCACCATGGCCTTTTCTTTCTGTCTTAATACCAGCACAATCCGCAGTGACTCAGCCTCTGTGCTGGACATGATCAACACCGCCGCCGATGCCGGGTATGACGGCATCGAACCGTGGGTGCAGGAACTCGACGACTGGGTCGCTCAGGGTGGTTCACTGGAGCAGGTGCGGGCCCATGCGGCAGACAGAAATCTGGCCATCGTCAATCTCATCGGTTTTCCGGAGTGGGCGGTGCCGGAGCAGGATCGCCGAGAACAAGGACTGGAGGAAGCGGCGCGCTGCTTCGACATGGCCAGGGCCCTGGCTTGTCCCTACGTCGCGGCGCCACCCTTCGGTATCCACGATCGCGAAGTGGAGTTGTTGCCCATAGCCGAACGCTTCGCGGCACTCGTCGACCTGGCGGCTGAGTACGGAGTAAAACCGCTGTTGGAGTACTGGGGCATCGCCAGAACCCTGGGCCACACCGGCGAGGTGCTGCTGGTTGCCGCCGAATGCGGACGGCCAGGCGTGCAGATGCTCGCCGACGTGTTCCATATGTACAAGGGCAGCGGACACCACTGTGGCTTCGAACATTTTGGCGCAGGCCGACTCGGGCTCCTGCACGTGAATGACATTCCTGCAACGCCGGACCGCGCACACGTAACCGATGCCGACCGCGTCTATCCCGGGGACGGCCTGGCACCGTGGCCGGAGATCGTAGCGACGCTGCACCGGATCGGCTTCGATGGCATGTTGTCCCTGGAGCTCTTCAATGAAGGTTACTGGGCGCAGGGACCGGAGGTAGTCGCGCGTGAAGGGCTAAAAAAACTCAGAGGCTGCGTGGAGGGTTGAATATGCGCCGATCTTTCACGCTTGTTCTGCTGCTGACGTCATTGTGCGCCACCGCCGCCACCAACGCCGACGCCGACG
>DPVW01000240.1:4630-7983 GCA_003529325.1 Candidatus Latescibacterota bacterium
ACGCCGACGCCGACGACATCAAGTTCAAGATCCGCATCCAACCGCGACTTGACCTTGGCGATCACGCATCGGCTGATGGCTCGAAATACACGACGCAGCAGGATCTCTACATCCGCCGCAGCCGGTTGGAGGTCGTGGGCCGACCGACAGAGGATGTGCTCTACATTCTGGCGGTTGCCGAAGACCGCGCCGGACAACGCGGCGCCACCAGCGGGGCAGATCTCATCTATGCTTTCGTCGATTATCGCCTGACCCCGTCCGTCGAAATCCGTGCCGGTCGGGTGAAACTACCTTTCACCCGGAGCGGCTGGTTGTCCAGTTCCCGTCTGTTGCTGATCGAACGGTCGCAGACTGTGGGCGCTGCAGCCTCCGCCCTTGGCAGTTACATCACACCACATCTGGCCCTGCACGGGCGCCTGCGTCAGGGCACCATCGGCTACAGCATCGCCCTGATGGACGGCCTGCAACCGGGTGACTCCGACAGACTCAGCCGCCAGACCGTATCGGCGAGCGACAATCCCGGTTCGGTAGCCAGAGTCGAATTCTCCCCTGACGGCTGGGTGGAGGGACGAGAGAGCGAGGCCCACCTCGGCTTGGGACGCCATTTGACCGTCGCGGTGAACGGAGCGCTGCAGAATGGCATCGAGTTTGATACGCGTACAGAGGATCGCCGCGTTCTGGGTGGAGACCTCTCGTTCCACCAGGGCGGACTTTCGTTTCAAGCGGAGTATCTGCGCGTGAATCGCGATGACGGCGCGCAGTTCTCACCCGCCGGTTGGTACGCACAGGTGGGTTGGTATCTCAGCCGACTCTCCCTCGAGCCAGCCGCAAGATTTGAAAGCTACGCTGCCGATCTACCCGGCGGCAGCGATGTGACGAGAACCTACATGGCCGGACTGAACTGGTATCGCCATGGCCACGACTTCAAATTCATGGCCAACATCGTACACACACGGTATCAGCGTGGCGTACGCCAGGTCGATGGCGCCGCGTCGCGGACACTGTTGCAGCTGCACAATCAGGTGTATTTCTAACGCACTCAGGTGGGTGTAGGACGGTGCTTGACCCCGAGGGTAGTGAGAGTACCGGCAAAGGCGGCAAATCGCGCGACCTGGTCAGACTCAGCGTCTGTCGCCCACAGGGTGTGGCCATCGGGATCGAGGTTGATGGCAAACCAGCTGTCGCGGTCGGGCAGGTCATAGGTCATGATCACCTCACCACCCTCATCGACACGTTTCACGTTGATGCCATCCGCCACCAGCAATCCGCCACTGCCGTCCCCAGGTGGCAACAGTCGAATGTCTCGATGAGTCCACCGCTGGGACCGTACTTGTGAATGAGACTGTTGCCATCCGGGTGTCCGACAAACAGATTGCCCGCTTCATCGAAGGCGACAGCACCAGCATGCCCACCGGGAGATACTTCACCGGTCTCAATGGTCTGCGGCCTGGCGATTGTGTGTAGTTCGTCGTCACCAGTCGACTGAGATCCGGACTGAACCCACAGTCGGCGGTCGTAGACGTCATACGTCCCATCGCCAACACCGAGGAACAGATCACCGAGTTGCCATTGAGATGGCTCCGCAGAGGCGGTCCTCAAAAGCACGAGCAGGCTCAGGCAGATCGTGAGAGGTTGAGCAGATCGCACATGCCGCATCGATCACTCCTGTGCGTGAAGAGAAGGGCGTCCGCTTCGCGACGCAGCCGCGGGCTGCACTCGTTCTTCGATTGCCTTGGCAAGGCTCGTGCCAAGCCACACACGGGACGGGGTCGCAGGGTCGTAAGCCCTGCGAAAACAGCAGGATCAATGCGATGAACGGCACACAAGGCGCAGCGACAAGACATTGCGGCTTGTCATTTGCGTATCAAGCGGGTACAGCTGGGCCTCTCAAGGAGGCGTCAGACCGGGGGCTGTATGTGAGAGGGCTAGTTACGCCATGCGTATCTGGGCGATACAGACGTGTATCCGATGGATACGTCCGGTTGACGCTACAACCGACCCTCCGGAATCTCGAGCGACCAGACTTCGCTGTTGAGCGGTTCGGCGTGACCACCGGCGACCCAGATCTTGTCACGAAAGACGTAGGCGGAATGTTCATGTCGCTCCTTCCAGATGACGTTGGACGTCAACTGCGTCCAGTGCTCGCCATCCTTCGAATACCAGACATCGCCGTAGTTCCCATCCTTGCGTGACCACCCGCCGAGCACCCACATCCGGTCCCGGTAGACGACGAGAGAAAACCACATCCGCTGCTGCCACTCGGCTGCCGTCGACACCTGTGTCCAGTTGATGCCGTCTTCCGTGCACCACACATCGTTGCGTGGAATGGTCTCTGGTCGCCAGTGACCACCACCCATGATCCAGAGTTTGTCATCGAAGATGACGGCCTGGGCGTCGCGACGCTTGGACCAGCCTGCATCCTCTGTCTCCAAGCGCCAGTTTTTGCCATCCGCCGATGACCACACATCGTTTTTGAGTGTCAGCTCGTTGTCGTCGTAGAAATTTTCAGTCCCCCCGAGAATCCACATGCGGTCCTGCCACACGACGAATGAGTGGCCTACACGTGGACACCAGCCAGCGTCCTCCGACTCCAACTGCCACGCCGTCCCATCGACGGAGGACCAGACCTTGTTGCTGTTCTCAGCGCCAGGCAGCTTGCGACCGCCCATCAACCACATCTTGCCCTTGTATGCCATCGTCGCCGGCAGATCCCCGTGCTCCCAGGGGGCGACTTCCACGGTGCATGTCCAGTTCTTGCCGTCGGGCGACTTCCACACGTCACGGGGGTTGGCGATCTGCGGGGTGAACCACCCACCAAAAATCCACATGTGATCGTCATAGACGAGTTCACCCTGGGAATCTCGTGGTTGCCAGGGGGCGGCTTCGGTTACGAGTTCCCAGTCGGGTCCCGCCTCTGTATGTGGCATCATCTCCTCCTGCCCTTGGTAGATGCGGGTGGCCCCCGCGTGGTAAGTTGGCCGCATGAGACAAGCGATCCATTATAAGCGCCCTCTGCTGTCTCATCCTGTTAGGCGTGCTGCGGACACCTGCTGTGGCGGGGCTGATCCACGGCTTGGTACAGGATGCCGGCACCAACGTGCCCTTAGCGGACTGGCGTGGCTGGTCTGGCCGGGCATCTCGGCGCCTGATCCGATCGGCGCACTGCTCATGGGCATCTCCGGCATCGCCTGGGGGTATTATTCAATTCGCGGCCGAGGGGCGTCGGCACCGATCGCCTCTACAGCGGGCAACTTCGCCCGCACCGTGCCCATGGCGGCCGTCGCCTTTACCCTCTTCGCTGTCCTGAGCTCCTTCGACGCGCAGCCCGCCGGCTTGTTGCTCGCCGTCGTGTC
>DPVW01000493.1 GCA_003529325.1 Candidatus Latescibacterota bacterium
GCATGCCGAGGACGCGAAATACGCCGTTGGTGACAATACCGAGGAAGTGCAGCCATTCGAGGCCCTTGCCTCCGCCCACGCGCCGGCTCGCACAACCTTACAGGAAGACTCGTTCCATGGTCCAGGCCTGGAGCTTCCTGCATCGGGCACGTTGGCCGCGGGCTTCGATGGAGAAGCCGACACTGTCAGTGCCTTCCGGGTAGACTCGGGTCAGGCAGGCGCTCTGCCCGTTCACGAAAACCTCCACGATGCTGCGATCGACGAAGATTCGCAGCTCGAGTGGCTCACCCTCATGGTAGTGGAAGTAGCAGCTCTGCGGCTGGTTGATCTCCCCCTCCGCACCGACGGTGGAGAAGGTTGGATCGAGGGTGATCATACTGTCACGGACACTCCAGCTGCGGTTGGCGTAGTCTTTGCCGACGTCCCGGTGAAAGTTCACCGCCGTGTATTCCGACTTGTCGGCGGCACGCAGAACGTTGAGTCGGATGTATCGTGCCTCCCCGGGGTCGATCGTGGCAATGATCTCCATGGCGTTGCCTCGCACTTCGTCCACCACGATTTCCTGGTGGGCTGGCAACTCGATGTCGGTCAGTTCTACCGCCTCCGCGCGCAGGGACTCGATATCGCCGGCCGGTGAGATGAGCAGGCGGTCGCCCTCGCCGAGGGTGTAGCGGCGCGGCAAGGACATGATCTGTGCCCATCCCTCCTGCGGTCGTCCCTCCGTCACGTTGTAGATGCAATGAACACCACCCGCACCGTCGGGGTAGGCGGAGGGGGCGTGAATGCTGCCGCTGCCCTGGCGGCCCGAGTTGAGGTATCCACCCCGGCGGGCGACGAATTTCTGCCGTGGCCGATCGTAGTCGCCGATCACGAACATTGCGCTGTGTACGTGGCTGAAGGTCAACAGGATATGTCGGTCACCGATGGGCCAGAAATAGGGACATGACCCATCGTCGCCGGAGAAACCGAAGATGTCGTTCTCCATGAACTCCCCCATGTAGACCCAGTTCTCCAGGTCTGGGGAACGGTACAGATGATCCACCATGCGACAGGGGGGCGCGTCCTGGTACCCCACCTTGTTATGCGCATGGGGCTCAGCGAGCGGATTGATGCCGTCCGCCCATCCGCCGCAGAGCACGTAGTAGAAGTCGCCGTCCTTCCAGATGCAGGGGTCGTAAATCTGGTGCGGCCTTCCGAGTTCGTCATAGTCGACGTTGGGGATCACCGCCTTGCCCGTGACGACCTCCCAGTTGAGGAGGAGGGGATCGTCGGATAGGGCCACCATCAATCCCGCCTGCCCCTGGTGCCCGTAGTAGGCGGCGATCACCCGATCCTCTTCTACGAAGCAGGTGCCGGAAAAGCAGTTCTCTTCCGTGTCGGGGTAGAGGGCGTAGGGCAGGTCGTGCCAGTGGATGAGGTCGTCGCTCACGGCGTGTCCCCAGTGGCCACGACCCTCGTCAGGTGAGCCCTGGTAGAAGAGATGCCACTTCCCCTGCCAGTAGCACAGACCATTGGGATCGTTCAGGCCATTCTCGGGTGGGCTGAAGTGATAGAACGGGCGATACGGGTCCCCTTCCTTGGCGGCTCGAGACGCGGCAAAGCGCTTCAGCAGGACATTGTCCTGGAGCTCCTGCTGCTGGGTGGCGAGATCAGAGCTGAAAGTCTGACGAGGCGTGCGGGATTTCACGGTGCTTCTCCGGGACGTGGGTTCTGCTGAAGTATCGTACCTGGATTTCGCGTTGTTCCAAACGCGACGTCGTTGTCCCTCTTCAAGATCTCTTCAGGGACTGCGTGCTGCCAGTACCCGGGAACCGTGTTGCGGGGCCGTTCGAACCACCCCAAGAGCAGCGACCTTCTCGTGTCGGAGCTGTTGGCTCTCGCTGCATGCAACGCGCGCGCCTCTCCTATCACGAGGTCGCCGGCTTTGACGGGAACATCGACCTGATTCGGATGCTCCCGAAACTCCGCCGAGCGTTCATCGTGCGCGAGGAGATGGATGTTCGTTGCCTCATCCGAATCCTGTTGCGCTCTTTCGAGCTCATCGTGGAGATCGATCCGCTTGCGGTGGCTTCCCGGGATGATCTGAAAACAGCCGTTGTTCCCGAGGGTATCGTGTAGATAGTAGGAGAGGAAGATCTTCTGCGGCCACGGGGCCAGACTGATCGGATCATTCCAGTCCATCCAGTCGTGGTGCCAGTAGAGTCTCGGTCCACCAGGGGGTTTGGAAAGCAAGATGAAGCTTCCGTGGGACTCGAAATCGTCCAATCCCATCGCCAGGAGCGCGTCGATGGTGGGCTGCCAGTTGACCAGTCGATCGATGAGCTCGCTGTCGTCGCGCCGCAGGTGCAGATCAGATCCCTGATACTGTAGCCCCGAGCTGGCTGCGCGTTCTCGCGGTGTCGACAACTCCTGCCGACTCGTAGCGGCGTCGAGCAGTCTGTCGGTCTCCCGACGCAACTCATCCAGGAAGTCATGAGACAGGACCTGCCCGACTACGCAGAATCCGTCTTCGGTGAGTTTCTCTCTGTTTTCGATTGCCAGCTCAGCTGTCACGGCACGCCTGTCATTACGCTACGCGCAACCTGATGTCTTGAGGCTGACGCCCGCATCACCTGCCGGCAGGATTCGCAGAGCGAAGCGGGGAGCGGGTCTCTGGTCATTTATGCCCTGGTTGGGCACTCTGCCGAATGCGCTGTCGGTCACTCCGAGTACACTTTCTTGAAAAGCCCCAGCAGACCGGCGTCATCGCCGCGCACATACACGGGAATGCGCTCAATCGGTGCATCTGCCTCAACAACCTGTCCGCCCGGCTGTCGCTGGCCGGTCCAGGCACAGGTCCATTCGGTTCCGATCGGGAGGTACACCTCCCGGCTACGCGCCTCAAATTTGGTTATGGGCGCCACCAGAAGATCGGGTCCAAACAGGAACTGGTCTTCCACTTCCTCAGCTTTTGGATCATCCGCAAAGTCGAAGAAGATCGGGCGCATGGGGGGCAAGCCTTCTTCGGAGGCCAGCTTCATCTGCGCCATGACATAAGGCCGCAGGCGCTCCCGGAGCAATATGGCTGCCCGGACATGCCGATAGGAATCTCCGCCGATACTCCAGGGCTCGTTGTTTGGTCGGTTACCGTGAGTACGGAAGACGGGAGTGAAAACGGCATACTGGTACCAGCGCACCATCAGTTCGTGAAAGCGAGGACTGCTGTTGTCATGGGTGATGAAACCGCCGATGTCGCAGCTCCACCAAGGAATCCCACTCATGGCGACATTCAGCCCCACCTTCATGTATTCTTCCAGATGCTCGAATGAAGAGAGGATATCGTGGGGGGCGGGACATGCGCCGTAACGCTGGCTCCCCGCCCAGGCATTGCGGCAGATGGTTACCACCTCCTTCTCACCAGCTGCAATCAGGCCTTCATAGATGTTCTTCTGATGGGCCACGGGGAAGTAGGCATGTGTTTCTGTTGCTGGACCGATGTGAAACAGAACCTGATCGTACTCCTCAATGTTGTGGAATTCATCGCACGGATCGAGCCAGAAAGTACGTATGCCAATGTCGAAGTAGTTCTCTTTCCACTTACTCCATAGAAACTTGGCAGCTTCCGGGTTCGTCGGGTCATACTGATACTTGGGTCCGTCAAAACTGACCGTGTCCTTTCGCCCGCCGATGGAACCGGTGAACATGCCGTGTTCCTTCATGTGTGCGAAGTTCTCGCTCTTCTCGTCCACCAGGGTCCATGGCGAGATCATGATTCGTACACCCATCGCGTCCAGTTCTTCGACCATGGCTTTCGGGTCGGGCCAGAACTTCGGGTCCAACCTCCAGTTGCCAGTGATATCCCAGTGCTTGAAGTCGATGACCAGCACCGACAGGGGCAAGCCACGCCGTTTGAACTCTCGGGCCACACTCAGGAACTCTTCCTGGGTCTTGTAGCGGAGTTTGCACTGCCAGAATCCGGAGGCCCACCAAGGAAACTCCGGCGCATGCCCGGTGACATCGGTGTAGTTCTCCATGAGATCGGCGTAGGAATCCCCAGCGGTGATGTAGTAGTCGATCTGTTTGCTGCCACGGGAAACCCATCGGGTCATGTTGTTGCCGAATTCAGCTCTGCCAAGAGAGGGGTTGTTCCAGAGAAACCCATAGCCTCGACTGGAGACAACAAAGGGCACAACAGCTTTGACATGGCGCTGGTAGAGATCAATCACGCAGCCCTTCAGGTTGAGCCTTCCGGTCGCGTTCTCGCCCATACCGTACAGGCGTTCCCCATCCTGTGCCTCAAAGTGCAGCTCACACTCAAAAAGGCCGTCGCCCACCGATTTGAACCGCCGTGTGCCAGGGTTGTGAGCATGAACGCGATAGTCGTATTCACGCAGTATCGGAATCGGTGTTTCGTCGGCCCATTTGAAGAACTCGAGATGACCCTTCTGGGTATAGATGTCACGAATCCGCGCGGATATCTTCCCATTTCTGATGGTTGCCGCAGTATCGGAGGTCTCGATGTGTGCCTGAGTGTCAACGGGCTCTGTCAGCGCCCACGGCCTGTCGATGGTCTCAGGTAGTGGGGTCACACGAACCCGCAACCCATCGCGTCCCCAGGGTTCGATGACGAGGGTTTCTTCGCCTGACCTGTAGACGAGCTTGTTGTCGATGATTCTGACGTGCTTTTCCACTTCCTTCTCTCCTGCGCAACGAAAGTAACAGCAGCGAGGCGGCGTCACCGAACACACGGACGCGAGCTATCCAGTCCGTCGAATCAGAAGTCAGCCGGAGGACCACCTGGACAGGCCGCTTGAGGTGTCCATTTTTTTTGGGGGAGTACCAGTACAAACACTGATCTCTTTTTTGATGCACGGCTCCTTCGAGGGCCATCAACGTTACACGAAAGCGGCAGCGAAGGCGCTCCCCTAAAACCCCACCCCCGACAAATTGTGCACAAAGCCAACGCGGAGCCCTCTGGACGATCTCTGAATCTGCAGGAGTGCAAAGGCGGGATGATGATGGCCTGGCAATTCGTCTTCCCGTCAAAGGCACTGGCGGCGGACAGAGAGAACGTCATCCGCCGCTGGCATATGTCTCCGGCGGCGGTGCAAAAAGCGATGAAAAGCGCAGTGCGCTCATCCGGGGTCGCCAGGATGGAATCCTGACCTCGATCAGGTGG
>DPVW01000463.1:0-901 GCA_003529325.1 Candidatus Latescibacterota bacterium
ACAGTTCGCGGTCGATCAAGATCCCCGTGGACGGGCGTGCGGCGGGACGAGCCTTGGTACGACTGTCGGCGACCTGTTGACGGACCTGCTCTGCCAGCTTGTCGATGGTGCCATCACTGCTGGCTCGGACCACCGATGGGACCGGGGTCAGCAATAGCAACAGGCTGGCGGCAAGCAGATAGCGCAGGAAGGTGGCAGATCGGAAGCAGGACACGCTGGCATCCATCGGGGTCTCCTGTTCTGACGCAGGTCTCTTGTAAAGTACGATGGCGTACTGGATCTGCAACGGCATCAGGGCTCAATGGCCTCATACAGAAAAGGGCCGACCCTCCCATGCGGGGGGCCGGCCCGGAAACAGCGCTTGCGTCATCGCTCAGGCGCTGATCTTCACCTCGATCTGTTTCGGTTTGGCTTCCTCCGCTTTGGGCACGGTAACGGTGAGCACACCATCGCGGTAGATGGCGGTGATTCGATCGGCGCTGACGGCGGCGGGCAGGTCGAAGGAACGGGTAAAGGTGCCGTAGAGGCGCTCGGTGTGTGTGGACTTCTCTTCCGATTCACCATTCTTTGTGCGCTGCCCACTGATCGTCAGGCGCCCATCGACGACGGTGACCTCGAGATCGTCACGGCTGGCACCGGGTAGATCGGCGGAAAGGACGTATTCGTCTTTGCTCTCAGCGATATCGACCGATGGTCGCCAGACCAGGGGTCGCGCTGTGTCGTTGGTGTCGTTGGCGCTGCCATTGCCATTGCCGTTACCCCAGAAATTGCCAAACAGTCGATTGGCGTCGCGGCTCAGGTCGAAGATGTCAGCGGGTTGCCAGCGAACGAGTGCCATGGTGTAGCCTCCAGTGGAGATGGGTGATGTGTTTTGGCTTCGCCGAGCCCCATTGCAAAAGCC
>DPVW01000463.1:1230-6602 GCA_003529325.1 Candidatus Latescibacterota bacterium
GCAAAAGCCGTACCAACCCGTCTTTCACTGGAGAATCCAATACATCCGCAACTCGCCCCTGTCACAATGACGTGATTTACGGAAAATTCTGGCATGGTTTCGATCCGCACTGCCATATTGGCGTCAATTTTGCCGACTGCCTCGCTCCCGCAGTGATTCCTGTCTGCGGCGATGAGCCAACTCCCTCATATCGATGGCAGGATCGAACTCATCTACGATCTCGATACCGAGAATCTCTTCCAGTACGTCTTCCAGCGTCACCAGCCCCGCCAGGCCACCGTATTCGTCGATGACGAGGACGAGATGCTGCCTGGTTTCCAGCAGGCGTCGAAGGAGCCGATCGACACTGAGAGATTCGGCGACGAAGTCGATGGGGCGCATGAACTCTTCGAGGCGTCGGTCCCATTGGGCTTGGGCCATGGACGTGAGCACGTCGCGCCGAAGAACCATGCCCACCACGTCGTCTGCATCCTTGTCGTATACCGGAATTCGGCTGTGGTTGAAATCGGCCAGCCCTGGGGAATCTTCCTTCAGCGCCCCCACCGTCTGCGCCACATTGAGCGATGAGACCACCGTTCTGGGCGTCATGATGTCCCGCACGTCTTTGTCTTCCAGGGAGAGGATATTTTCGATCACCGCCGCCTCGCCGGCACCGAGGGTGCCCGCTTTCAAGCCCAGTCGGGCCATGACGGTGATCTCTTCAACGGACACGTCGGACTCGGCGCCACCACGTGCCAGCAGCGTTGTCAACTGACCGGTGAACCAGATCAACGGGCGGAAGATCCACACCAGGGCCAGCAGCGGTCGTGCAATCACGCTCGCCAAACCCCGAGCGTGGAGGACACCGATGGTTTTGGGAATAACCTCGGAGAACACGAGAATCGCCAATGTGAACAGGGCGGAGAACCAGGCGATATTCGAGATACCCCAGTTATCTCCGTGCCCAAATACATTCACCGCTGCTGCACCTGCGATGGCGGCGCCCGCCGTATTGGCGATGGTATTGAGAGACAGGATCGCGGCGATGGGCCGGTCCACCCTCTTGCGCAAGTCACGTAGAATCCGGCCGGAGGTTCGGCCTGACTCGGCCATCGTTTCGATGTGTCCGATGGGGACCGAGTAGAGTACGGCTTCGAACAAGGAACACAGGGCGGAAACGCCGACGGCGACGCCCACAGCGATGGCGAGTTCGATCATCTGACGCCGGCCATGTGAATGGCGCTAACGCTGTCCATGTGCATGCCGCCATTGCGGCTCACCATCGCGTCCTCCTGGAGGTAGATGTGAGTTGCCGGACAGGCTGGTGGCCGGCAGATACAGATGCTACGATATTGAAACCTTCCCTCACCTACAATCGGCCAGGAGTGCCACATGCCCCACCTGAGTTGTGCGGACAAGGCTTTCTTCAAGGAGAATGGTTATCTCATCCGGCAGGATCTGCTGACGCAGGAGCAGATCGACAACGCTCGTGATGCAATCTGGGAGGGCCTCGAAGCGGACCGCAGCAATCCGGCCACCTGGATCGGCGCCGGCCCCCGTGTGCCCGTGCCTTCGAGCCACCCGGCGATTCGTGCGACCGTGATGGAATCGCCTGTGTTCAGCATCGCTGAGGAGCTCGTTGGTGAGGGTCAACTGAATCCGGGCGGGCCAGGCCCAAATCTGGTCTTTCCCTTTGGCGAGCAGGACTGGTCCGGCCCCAGCCACGGCCACCTCGATGGTTATTACACGCCGACGAATGGCGTTCCCGAAGGCACAGTCGGTCTATTTCATGTGGGTACCACGATCTATGTAGAGGATATCAAACCACAGGGAGGCGGCTTCACCCTCTGGCCCGGTGTCCATCGGCAGGCGGCCGAATACTTCAAAACACACTCCTTCCTGAGCATTCAGGGAGGCACCTCCCGGGAGGTCTTCGATCTGCCCGAACCATTGGAGGTGACGGGACCTGCGGGCACGGTCTGTTTCTGGCACGGGCAGATGGTGCATTCCGGTTCCCGGAACTGCGCCCGCAATATCCGCATGGCACTCATCGCCCGGCTGTCACGAAAAGATCTCAATGACATCCGCTTCGAAACACCGGACGATATGTGGCAGTACTGGGAAGGGATTAATTGATGCAGATGCAGATTGTCATGAGCGCAGCGTCGTTACCCGAGGCAGGATTGTCTGCGGTGCTCGACGCCGCCCAAACCGCCGGGTACAACGCCGTCCAGTTGTTCCGCCACCGGACCGAGGCCAGTCTGGCCCATCCGCAATCCTCGATGCGACAGATCCGCGAATCTTTGACTGCCGCCCACATCGAGCTCGCGTCCTGCGAAATCCGTCCACTGACCGGGCGCAAAGCGGACACCGATGAGCGCAACCTGCCATACAACCTCAGGCAACTGGAGTGGGACATCCACCTGTGCCGTGCACTCAATGCGCGCACTTTGGGTCTGCGTGGTGGTGACGATACGGAGGAGGCGCGTCAGGACTTGGTGGAAGGTATCAACCAACTCGCTGAACGGATCGACGATGTCACCCTCGCCGTAGGCACACAGGCTGGCAGTTGTCTGGCCACGGCAGCTGACATCGACGCCCTGGTACCCTCCTTTGCCGACGACGTGGGCCTGATGCTCGACACGGCAGAGCTACTTGCCTGCGGCCAGGATCCCGTCGCCATAGCCGACAGCTGGGGCGCCAGGCTACGGCTCATCTACCTGCACGATGTGCGTGCAGGGGAGTCCGTCGGCCTCGGAGAGGGGGAGCTCGATCTGACGGGTCTGCTCAAGGTGCTGTCGAAGATCGACTACAGCGGTCCCGTCGTCGTCGAGACACCCGCCGACAAGATCGCTGCCGCGCGGCAGCGATTGCAGTCATAGCGTTATATTTTAACTATGCAGATCGCCGCATTTGCCGACGAGATCAACCGCGAGCAACTGACTCGAGCTGTACAATTGGCCACCCGCTGGGGCGTGGGAGCGGTGGAAATTCGATCGTTGCCCGGTGGCCGATTCCCGCGTGGCACAGCAGAAGAATTACACGCAGCCGGCCGCCTCATCACCGATGCCGGGCTTGTCGTCTCCGGTGTCTCACCGGGCCTCTTCAAGTGCGCCGTTGAGGATGACGAAGTCACCTCGGGTATCGCCGAATTGTTGCCCCGAGCCTGTGAATGGGCCTGCCAGTGGGGTACGGAGCGGGTCTCCATCTTTGGTACGGGGCGCGGTGACAGTCCCCATGGTTCTGGACAATTTCCGCCTCAGGTCGTCGACACGCTCGGCCGCATGTGCGACGTCGCACTTGCCTCGGGGTGCAGACTCGTGCTCGAAAATGAAGCGGTCTGTTGGGGCGACACCGGGGCGGAAGCGGCGGCTCTCATTCGAGCTGTGGGTTCGGATCGCTTGACGTTGTGCTGGGACCCGGGTAATTCCGCCCGTGCCGGGGCGGCCGATACCCACGCCGAGTATGAGGATCTCGCCGACCTGGTCACTCACGTGCATCTGAAAAACTTCGACGCCGAAGCCGCTGCATGGTCGCTGCTGGATTCAGGTGTCATCGACTGGTCCAGGCAACTGCACGCCCTCACCCTCAACGACTACAGCGGCTACCTCGTCATCGAGACCCACACCGCCACCGAGCCCGCCAACGTGACGCCACTCTCTGAGGCCGGCGAAAAACTCGCCCCCCTCGAAGCCAACACGTTGCGCAACCTGCGTCACCTGCGCGCCCTGCTCGACTGATCTTGTCCGCGACCCAGTCCCTCGCCACCCGCACAGTACGCGGCGTTTTCTGGACGGGAAGCGCTTTCGGCATGCAGGTGGTCACCACCTTCGTTTTCTACGGCATACTAGGCGCCGAACGCATGGGTGCTTTCGAGTGGGCGCTGATGATCGTGATGTTTCTCGCCCTGTTGTGCGACCTGGGCCTTGGCAGTGCCCTTGTGCAGGACCGTGACGCCGGGGACCAACACTTCACCGCCGCCTTCTGGGTCTGCCTTTTTTTTGGTCTCACCACAACCGCCCTCGTCGTCGTGATGGCGCCGTGGCTGGCGGCACTCCTCTCGCGTCAGGATACCGTCGGTTTCGAACCTGTTCTGCGCGGCATGGTGCTGCTCGTACCATTTGCCGCCGTCTCCGGTCTGTTCCGCGCCAAGCTGCAACGGGACCTGCGTTGGCGTGCCATGGCGGCTGCCGAGATCGCTGCCTCGGTGATCCATGCGGCAACCGCCTTCGGTCTGCTCGCCATGGGTCATGGCATCATGAGCGCCGTGCACAGCGCCGTCGCCCGCGAGGCGGCTCTGCTTTTGGGCATGGCGTGGACGGCACACTGGCTACCGGCTACACGATTCAACATTGATGCCGTGCGTCGCATTCTCGCCTTCGGCCTGAATCTCACCGGCTCACGTTGCCTCAACTACCTCAACAGCAATCTCGCACGAGGTGTGATCTTCGTCTCGCTCGGTGGTACCTCCCTGGGGTACTTCAGCTTCGCCAACCGCTTGACGCTGTTGCCACTTGTGCGCATTTCGACGGTGATCACCCGGGTCTTTTTTCCCACCTTCTCCGCCATCGTCGATGATGACGCACTGCTGCGCCGCGCGTATCTGCGTTCCGTACAAGCCGTGGCCCTCGCCTACTGGCCCGTGCTGGCAACCCTGTTCGTGCTCGCCGAACCAGTGGCGCTGCTCGCCAACACCGATATGGGGCCCGCCGTGTGGCCACTTCGACTGCTGGCACTGGCGACGGTGATCAAGGCAGTGGGCGCCGGTGTTGGCTCCGTATTCCTCGCCAAGGGCCGCGCCAGTTGGGCGCTCTACTGGTCTCTGTTCAGTCTCGTCGTGCTGATCCCGGCGCTGTATTGGGGAGGCAGCCACGGTGTCGCCGGTGTGTGTGTCGCACTCGGTGCTACAGGAATGGTATTTCTGGCGTTGTCACAGCACCTCGCGAACCGGCTGCTCGACATCGGCTTCGGCGCCTACTTCGACCAGCTCTGGCGCCCAGCTCTGGTGGCAGCGATGACGGGTGGTGCCGTATTCGGCTGCTCGCCGCTGCTGCCGTCGACACCCATTTTGGCCTGCGCTGCCGGGGGTGTGGTGGCACTGATCGCCGGGCTTGCGGCGCTGCGTCTGTGCGCCTGGAAGGACATAACGGATATGGTCGCTATTGCACGGGGCACATCAGCAGGTTCTGGTGTGAATACCCTTTCCAATGTCTAGGACCCCCAGTACCTTCTCAAGTTGACTCAAGACAATTGCAAGGCAGCGCCCGCCGTTGCCCGTTACCAGGAGTGGAGTTGAACATGGATCCCCAGAACGGCCAGCCCGCCACCGCCCGGCTCAAAACCGGCCTCGCCGAAATGCTCAAAGGGGGCGTCATCATGGACGTCACCAACGC
>DPVW01000463.1:6898-8976 GCA_003529325.1 Candidatus Latescibacterota bacterium
CGTCATCATGGACGTCACCAACGCCGGCCAGGCGAAGATCGCCGAGGACGCCGGTGCCGTCGCCGTCATGGCCCTTGAGCGCGTGCCCTCCGATATCCGCAAGGAGGGAGGTGTCGCCCGCATGTCCCCGGTGCGCACAATCCGCGAGATCATGGGCACCGTCTCCATCCCGGTCATGGCCAAGTGCCGTATCGGCCACTTCGCCGAGGCCCAGATTCTGCAGGCCCTCGGTGTCGATTACATCGACGAAAGCGAAGTCCTGACACCAGCTGACGAAGTCTATCACGTCGACAAGTTCGCCTTCGAGGTGCCTTTCGTCTGTGGTTGCCGCAACCTGGGCGAGGCCCTGCGCCGCATCGGCGAGGGCGCCGCCATGATCCGCACCAAGGGCGAGGCAGGCTCAGGCAACATCGTCGAAGCGGTGCGCCACATGCGCACCCTCATGGACGGCATCCGTCGTCTCACGATCCTGAGCCCGGAACAGTTGATGACAGAGGCCAAAGAGCTGGGTGCTCCCTACGATCTGGTGCGCATGATCGCCGAAAGTGGTCAGCTCCCCGTGCCAAACTTCTCTGCTGGCGGTATCGCCACACCAGCCGATGCCTCGCTGATGATGCAGTTGGGCGCCGAGTCCGTCTTCGTCGGTTCCGGCATCTTCAAGTCGGAGGACCCCGCCAATCGGGCCCTTGCCATCGTCAAGGCGACGACGAATTTCGCGGATCCGGAGATCCTCGTGCAGGTATCTGAGGAATTGGGAGAGGCCATGCCCGGTATCGAGATGGGCACCCTGGCCGAAAGCGAGAAGCTGCAGAACCGCGGCTGGTAGGGCGGCACGCTTCAGCGTTTCACATTGAGCGATCAGAGGAGGCGTCCCCATCGGGGCGTCTCCTTCTTTCTTTTTTTTGATTTCGATGGGAGTCACGATTGGTGAGTACGTCTGAGGAGCGGCCCGTCATCGGCGCTCTGGCCCTGCAGGGAGACTTTGCCGCACACTCGGCGGCGTTGCAGCGGTTGGGAGCTGTTGTGAGACCAGTGCGCAAGGTCGCTCAGCTCGAGGGGCTGAATGGGCTCATCATACCCGGTGGCGAGAGTACGACCCTGATCAAACTCATGGACGTATTCGATTTCTGGGATCCCCTCAAGAGCTGGATCGAGGCTGGCCATCCCACCTTCGGCACCTGCGCCGGTGCCATCCTGCTTGCTGCCGATGTACAGAGCCCGGCGCAGAAGAGTTTGGGCCTCATCGATATCACAGTCGAACGCAACAGCTACGGACGCCAGATCGACAGCTTCGAGGGCCACGGTACCTTCTGCCCCGAATCAGGTGCCACTGTCGAGATGGATATGGTTTTCATCCGTGCGCCGCGCATCACCCGCGTCGGTGCCGACGTGGAGAGCTTGGCCGACTGCCGTGGCGACACCGTCGTCGCCCGGCAGGGCCATATCCTCGTATCGACATTTCACCCGGAGCTGGGTGCCGGGTCGAGGTTGCACGAATACTTCCTGCAGATGGTGCAGCCAACGCTGAAGTAGACTGCTACCCACCAGCGCCGGCTAGAATTTCAGCTGTAACCGAGCGGTGAAACGGTTGATGCTGATGGTATCGTCGGCGAAGATGAAGTCGTGCTGGTATTGCAGGCCGGCGCGCAGCATATCGGTGATCACCACCTCGGCGCCGACACTTGGCGCGATACCGAAGCGGGAGTCGCCAACATCCGGCGAGTACAACTCGGCATCGAGACCCAGATGCCAGTTGAATGGTTCGTTCTGCAGAACGTTGCGAATTCCTACTGAGTAGATGCTGCTCTTCTGGTCCCCGGCGATGTAACCGTACCCGGCCTGCACACCGAGCCATTCCTTTATCATGTATCCGACCTTGGCGCCGTAGATAAGATCGGTCTGCTTATCCACAGCGGCGGCACCAAAGAAGGGCTCGATGAACAGGCTTCCCGGTGTCCCGTAGTGAGGGTACCCACCCCGCCCCACTTCACTGCCCTCGGGGCCGTCGGTGCGACCCGTCGGTGGCTCGTCGGCGGCTGCCGCCGCGGTCCCGGCAGAGATCAGCGTGATAACGATCC
>DPVW01000463.1:9255-28849 GCA_003529325.1 Candidatus Latescibacterota bacterium
GGCTGCCGCCGCGGTCCCGGCAGCGATCAGCGTGATAACGATCCAGCTTTTCATAGTCCGATGCCCTTCTTCTTGAAGGCCTTGGTGATCTCCTTATGGTCCGTCCAGATGATCTCCGTCGTCTCGATATCGGTCAGCTCAAAGGTCGTCTTGTAGTAGACGAGCTTGTCATTGCCCACCTGCTGCACATTCGACGTGATCACCGTGCCCAACATATACCGTGCCGCGCGCTGCTTGCCCGGGCCTGTTGCCTGGTTTGGATCGACATAACCAGAGCCCTGATACTCGTACTCCTTGGCGATCTCCTCGCGTGCCGCCTTGTCGAGAAAGGTGAATTCGCCGCTGTTGATCAGCGCCGTCTTTACGTGATCGTAAAGGGACTGCAGATCGATATGCTCCGTCGTCCGATTTTTCGGCGTCTCCAGGATCACCACCGGCTTGTCCAGGGCGTCACGCTGCTTCCACGCCCCGAGGGACTCGATGACCTTCTTCGCCACCAGCTGCATGTCATTCTGGTTCCAGCGGTCATCGAGCATCGTGATCTGCTCAGGATCCTCGTAGGTACCCCGTGTGAAGGCCCGTGGTCCGGCGCAGGCAGACAGAGTTGCTGCGGCAACGGCCAGTATGGCGAGTTGGATCGCTCGCATTTTCATCATTTCTCTCATCTCTCTAAATCGCAAAGGGGATCAGTCCCACTCGCAGTCGAAATGCGAACGCTCCAGGTGCCAGGTGCCGGGCAGCATCGCATCTTGCCGATTCAATACCTGCAGCGAGCAACGGCTCTGCAGCGAACTGGCGGGGTAGTTGAAGGTGAATTCTTGCGCCGCCTTGCGGTCCGCCGCCGGGATATCGGCTACGGTGTAAATATCAGGACGGGTCGAGGTAAACACCAAGGCACGCTTGCTGCCGTGCACTTTCAGCGGCACGCGGGCGACGAAACTGGCACGCCGCACGCTTTTTGGCAGCAGCAGATCGGTGTTATCCATCTGTGTGCGAGTGGCGCGACCAAGTCCCTCCTGCAGGTTGCCAAAGAACACTCTGTCGCGATCGCCGTCGGGAATAATGAGATAGAGATATCCCTTGCGCGCCTGGGTGGAGACGGCGCCGGCACCGCCAAGGCCCTCGAAATCCATCTGGATTGTCAGGTCGAGCGCGCGATTCGGCGCCAGTGAGTGGAGCGACATGCCCTGGATGACGCCCTCGGATACCCCGCTCTGC
The DNA here is from genome assembly GCA_003529325.1 of Candidatus Latescibacterota bacterium. GTDB lineage: Bacteria > Latescibacterota > UBA2968 > UBA8231 > UBA8231 > UBA8231. Next base: position 10,474 of record DPVW01000463.1, read on the forward strand.
TTGAGGCGGATCAAGGAGGTGACGGAGGCATCGCATGCACAGCGCCGCTCCTGCATCATTTTGATGACGGCGGCATCGGTGAATTCCGCATCGTGTAACCGAATTACGTCATCCAGCGTCAGCGGCAGCTGCGCCGACCGCTCATAGAGAGGGGGCAACGCGCCACCTTGCCAGTCGACGATGTTGAACACGGCGCCTGCCGGCATGGCGCGACGACCGACGGCATCCTCCGCCGATGGCTGGGCCGACAACGACCACGCCGCCATGAGGGTTAACGCCACCGCGAATCCTTGCACTCTTCTCATAATTTCCCAGTCTCCTGTAGCGACCCTTTAGCGAAAGCTGCGCCAGCTGAGAAACAGCGGCCCGTCACCGTTGGTCTCCAGATCGGTGAAGGCATGCTGATCGATGACGGACCCTTCTGTGTTGATAAACTCCAGAACCACACTTGTCGTTCCCGGTGGTATGGCTGCACGCGCCATCCAGATGGTCTGCGGCAAGGACACCCAGCTGCGTGTATCCGCCGCTTCGGTGCCGGCGCCAAAGAGATTGACCAGAATGCCGAGAAACTCATTCTCGTCCTCCGCCTTCTTGGTGGCCACCCACTTGGCGATGGCTCGAGCCGCCGTACGGAGGAGGATGGAATCCTCCTTCTGTTGCAGCGATTTGGCGGCGATGGCATCGAGGTCTTCCACCAACCAACCCCGGCTCACTTGGTCGCCGATACGCAACCGAACGCCGGTGACTGAACTGCGCCCTGGCTCGAACACCGGTAGGGCGACACGGAGCCAGTACTTCACCTTCCCACTGTGGTAGAGGTGGGGGTTGTGGTAGCGGCTGACCATGCGATCGGAAACGACCCAGACATGGGCGGCATTTTCATTTTCCATGATCGGCAGGCTGAGTTCCTGTTGCCCTTTGCGGCCGACGAAACCACTCTCGGCGAAGACTGTCACCGTGCCCACCGTGGGCGCCGGAACCTTGCTCGCATAGGCATCCAGTCCCCAGCGCGCCTGCAGATCCTGCCACTCCTGGAGAAAGTCGAGATGCCTGGTCGTGCGTTGCAGATCTGTCGCCAGCGGCGCCGGTGGCGTGAAACCGAACTCCTTCTCGTAGGCGGCGTATCCCTTGGCGGCATCACGGTAGGAGATGTAGGCGTCGTTCACCTCGTCGGCAGCCTCGAAGAGGTGACCCGTGAGGTACTGCAGAAAGGCGTCATTCTTATAGCTGAGTTTGACTTCAGAGGCCTGTGCAAAATCAGCGAGTCGAAGATTTGCCTTGCGACCCTCTACCAGGGCTTCTTCCAATGCACCGAGACGCAGGTAGTTGAGAGCTCGGTAGTAGTGGATGAGGACGCGCTCGAACTCCTCGCCGCTGTAGGCCCGGATTGCGTCGTTTGTCAACAGGGAGGCGATCTCACGGCTCACCGAACGGGTGGAATTCTTATCGATCAGTCGTTCGGCGCGCGCGAACTGGTTATTGGACGCTTGCCAGTCACCGGCGTAATGCAGCAGCAGCCCTTTCTCCACTCGGTAGAGGAACAGATTGGTGCTCCCCGAGGGCTTTTCCAGCTTCTCCAGGGCGCCCGCCCAATCCCGGTTCTGCATGCGACCAAGACTCTTGCCCATATAACGGGCATACCCGGCTGCACAGCCGACAACGCCGATACCGAGCAATAGAGACACGGCGAGCCACCACCTACCCCCCAGCCTTCCCCTCCCCTTCATACCGTGATCCAATCCATTGCGCCTAAAGCGTCAGCTGAGCGAGGTAGATGTCACTCGGTGTGGGGGGTTGAGTGGGCAACGGCAACCGTTCGTGTTGTGAGTAATAACTCATCAGGATGGCTTTTCTATCAGGTGCCAAGGCCAATCCACAGTAGGAGCAATCACGCCCACTGGGCAAGGTGAGCAGATGATTGGCACGCATCCCATCGATCTGCCAGACACTCGTATGATGCCCTGCCGGGTCATGTCGTTCCCCAACCGAGGTATAATAGCCCTCGGGCAGGTCGCTTTCCTGCGATCGTCCGGCGACGATCCAGTGCCCGTCGCCTGTCTGCAACATCGCCGGTGCGTGGATCATGACCCCCAGATCGTGCCAGGCCCAGTTGTGATAGGGGGCGACACTGACACCGAGCCACGAATGATGATCCGGCTCGAGGGTGCGTACTACAGAATGCAGGACTCCGGGTTCCGGCGCATAGAGCACGGGCTCCCCCGGTCCCCCGCCGGAGCGCATTTGGGTGACGAGGCGCCAGTCCAACAGGTCCTCGGAACGCAACAGATGGACGGTACGCATGTCGCGATCATCGCGACGACCGAAGTGATAGGCAGCACACCAATAGGCGCCATCGGCGGCGAGCAATCGCCAGAGCCAGTAGTTGACGCCATAGAGCTGCCGCGGTGTCGACCAGCTTGTCCCGTCCCGAGTCACGGCGACATGCGTGATCAGATCGTGCGTTGTGTCCGTCAGCGACCTCGTCGTGCGCCAACGGGGCACCCAGGTGCCGAAGCTGACGGCGAGGCACTCGGCGGTGGCCAGCAGCTTCGGATCGCGGTCGTCACCCCCGGTATCGAAACTCACAACCTGCTCCCACTCGGTCAGATCTGTCGAGCGCAGGAGGATGACATTTCCAGGGGGGTCGATCCCGTGACTCTGAGCCTGGCGATAGCCGAGATAGTAGTGGCCGCGCCAGTACGTCAGATCGGTGAAGGCGTTGTGATAGCCGTCGGCGACGACCTTCTGCAACGAATTCAACTCAGCCATCTACATGGATCCTATCTGGTGAACATACCGTTGGCACTGTCCTGGGTTGCTGGAAAATAGGTGTCGCCCTACCCTTCCGCTCATGAACGAATCGAAGGGGATCTCAACCGCAGTTGTTGGCTACGGTTTTGCCGGCCGTTGTTTCCACTCGTACCTGGTCTCTCTGGCGGCACCAGCGCTGGCGTTGAAGGGTATTGTCTCCAGCCGGGTGGAGGCCCGGGCTGACATCACCGGGCGTCTTGGGGTGCACGCGTGGGAGCGCTTCGAAGAGGTGCTGAGTGACGACGATGTGGAACTCGTCGTGCTGGCCACACCGAATGACCTCCATGCATCGCAGGCGATCGCCGCCCTGGAAGCGGGCAAGCACGTGGTCACCGACAAACCGATGTGCCTCGATGGGGTCGAGGCAGATGCCATGCTGGCGGCGGCGCAGGCATCTGGACGAATCCTGACCGTGTTCCAGAATCGACGCTGGGATGGCGACTATCTGACGGTGAAACAGTTGCTGGCAGAGGGTCAACTCGGCGACCTGGTGTATGCGCAGGTGGCGTGGGGGCAGTACGGCGCGCCGCGTTCCTGGCGTGGGGAGGCTCATCGTGGCGGTGGCAAATTTGTCGATCTCGGGGCACATATGATCGACCAGGCGTTGCAGCTGGTGCCGGCGCCACTTGAACGCGTCTATGCCCGCTTGACGGATGCCGGTCTCGATAACGACGTGGAGGACCACGCCCATTGCGTACTCTCCTTCGCCAATGGCGCCGAAATCCACGTCGTCACCTCCTCCCTGGCGCGTATCTCCATGCCACGCTGGTATGTGCTGGGCACAGAGGGGGCTTTTGTGAAGAACGGGGTTGACCCACAGGAGCGGGCAATGATCGATGGCAACATCGATGGCGCCACCGAATCGGAGCGCGACAACTGGCCACGTCTACGGCGTGAGCTCGCCGGACGCTCGACAGAGACGGTGTTCGACGGCGTGCCCGGTCGTTGGCGCTCGTTCTACGAAAATGTCGCCGCCGCCATCCGCGGCGAAGCGGAGCTGGCGGTGACACCGGCGAGCGTACGCGCCGTGATGGGCGTCTTCGATGCGGCGCGCGAATCGGCTCGAAGTGGCCAGGCCATCGACATCGCGCCCTCTTGAACCGTCGCAGCCGTGAGGTCAGCGGCGGCGAGGAGTCCAGCCTCGACGTCCGCAGCCAGGATCTCGACATCCCCTTCGACGAATACGTCAGACGGTCGAAATTTCCCGTCACCCTCGTGCTCGACAATCTGCGTTCCGCCTTCAACGTGGGCTCGATTTTTCGCACCGCCGACACAGCGCGTCTGCAGCAGATCATCACCTGCGGTTACACCGCCCACCCACCCCATCCGCGACTCGACAAGACTGCTCTGGGAACGATCGACTACGTCGACACGACGCATGCTGAGAGCACGATGGCGGCGATCACCGAATTGCAGTCACAGGGGGTTGCTGTGTGGGCGCTGGAGACGACCTCTGCCAGCCTTTCCTACACCGAAGTGAGTTACCCGCGGCCCGTGGCACTCGTGCTTGGCAACGAGGCCCTCGGCGTAGAACAGGAAGTCCTCGAGGGCTGTGACGCCTTGGTAGAAGTCCCCGTCTTCGGCTACAAGAACTCGCTGAATGTCGCTTGTACCGCGGCGGTGGTTGTCTACGAGATCCTGCGCCAGTGGGGGTACGAACCGGAGGACTCGTGATCACCTGGAAAACGGCTCTTTGCAATAGCGTCGGGCCAGGTCATGGCTGCTGTTTTGGTCTGGAAGTTCCAGCACTCGCTTGAAACTGATCGACGACGACTCGTGTTGTCCCAGTTCGTCATAAGCCATACCGAGATACAGATTCGCCAGCGCACAATAGCCATTGACAGCCTGCTCGTCGACGCTGTCGCCCAAGGTGCGCGCCAAGCTATCCGCGGCGGCGAAACTGCGAATCGCGGCGGCTCGACGCCGCTGACGGAAGGCATTCTTGCCGATGTAATACAGCGCTTCGATGTGGCCTCGGGTGTGATACCCGGCCGCAACTGCCCGGCTGCGCCGTGACACCTCTTCGTACTGACCGATACCCTCGACCCAGCGTCCCAGGGCGATGAGGGTGCGCGCCCTGTACCGATGAAACAGTGCGTTCTCCGGATACAGTTCGTGCAACTCCACCAGATAGGGCAAGGCTCGGCTGTTGTCCTTTTCGAAGAGACGGTAGATCTGCGCCATGAAGTACAGCGCTTCGGCACGCGCATAGCGCCCCTGTCTGGCAACCTCCTCAAGCTGCTGTAGACCGAGATCCCGATCGCCGGCGGCGAGGAACAGCATCACCGGACGTACGATGGGATATTTCTTCGGGATGACGGCGGCGAAGTAGTTGTAGATGCCCTGGCCGAAGAGGATGTCTTTATTCGACGGCTCCAACTGGCGACTCTTTTTCAGCAGCGGCAGGCAGCGCAGGCCGTCACGAGCGGCGCCCATGAACTGGTGGCGATCGCCGCGCAGGCGTCCGCGAAAACCGACGGCGCCGCCCTTGAAGAGAATGGCGTCGAAGTCGTCGGGGTCCCGCTCAAGTCGGCGATCACAGACATCGATACAGCGCTCGAGCAATTCGTACAGCGCCTCATCGTGTGAACGATCCTCCAGGTCAATCAGGACCCGCCACCAGCCGACCATGGCGAGAAAGAAGTGACCCGTGGGGTTGGCCGGATTTTCGGCGATGATGTTCTCGAAGTAATTCTCTGCCGCCAGAAAATGCAGCTGGTAAATCAGATCGATGCCCTGTTGGATGCGCGGATCGGCGGCGCCACGCATCGTCAGACCACCTTTGGTGGTCGGACCCCCTTCGGCGACGCACGCTTCGGGTCCGCCGATGACGGTACCGAGCACGGTCAGGATCAGGGCGAGACGAGTAATGGATGGGTACACTACGTTTTGCTGCGCAATCTCAACCAACATTGACAAAGGTTTCTTCGCCATGAACTTCGACCACGACATGATCGTACTCGGTGGCGGCTCGGCGGGCTACGCCGCAGCACGCACGGCACGCGACGCCGGTGCCGATGTCGCCATCGTCGATCCAGGGCCCCTCGGTGGCCTCTGCATCTTGCGCGGCTGCATGCCAAGCAAGGCGATCTTGCGCTCCTCCGACATCCTGGCGCTGATGCGCCGGGCAGGTGAGTTCGGCCTGCATACCGGTGACGTCGGCGCCGATCTTGGGGCGATCATCGACCGCAAGGATCGGCTCATCGCCGAATTCGCCGAGTATCGCATCGAGCAACTGCGGGAGTTCAAGCTGTACGAAGAGTACGGGTGCTTCCTGTCGCCACACGAGATCGACGTCGGTGGACAGACGCTGTCGGCACGGACCTTCGTCATCGCCACCGGCTCCGTCGTCAGTCATGTGCCGATCCCCGGTCTCGACGACGTGGGCTACATCACCAGCGACGAGGCTCTCGAGTTGCGCCATGCGCCGGCTTCGATGCTCGTGCTCGGTGCCGGCGCCGTCGCCTGTGAGCTGGCCCAGTTCTACCAGCGCATCGGCGTTGACGTGACGATGATTCAACGCAGCCATCACATCCTTTCCGGCGTCGATGAGGATCTGGCTCGGCCCGTGGAAGCGCGATTCCGTGAAGAGGGCCTCAAGTTGTTCACGGGTACGCATCTGCATCGGTTCGAGCAGCAGAATCGACTGAAGGTGGCACACTTCACCCATGAAGGCGAGGAAAAGACCGCAGCGGCAGAGGTCATCTTTCAAGCCCTGGGTCGACGACCGAATTCGACGGGTCTGGCGCTGGCAAAAGCCCAGGTCAACGTCGACCATCACCGCGTCTGTGTCGATACCGACATGCGCACGAATCAGTCCCATATTTTTGCCGTAGGGGACGTCAATAACGTACACGAGATCGTCCACATCGCCGTACAACAGGCGGAGGTCGCCGGCTACAATGCGACGCACCCCGACGCGCCACAGCGGCATGTCGATGAACGTCTGACGATGGAAGTGACCTTCACCGACCCACAGGTATCGACGGTGGGCCTCACCGAGAACAGCTGTCAGGCCAACGACGTGCCCTACCTCGTGGCCAGCTATCGGTTCGACGATCATGGCAAGTCGATCTGTCTCGGCGAAACCCATGGCCTGGTGAAGCTCCTATGTACCCCGCAAACAGGGGAGATTCTTGGCGCCGGCGTCTGTGGTCCGGAGGCGGCTGAACTGATTCACGAACTCGGAGCCATCATGTATTTTCGCGGTACCGTCGACGACCTGGCGAAAATTCCCCATTACCACCCGACCCTGTCGGAGATCCTGACCTATCCGGCAGAGGACCTGGCGGAGAGAGTTTCTGGCTGAAGTTGCGCGGTAACACTCATCATCCTACGTACGATCACCATTCACATTTTGCGGGAGGCAGCACATGAATATCCGTGGTACCGACTTCATCTACTACCAGACCAATGACATGGACAAGGCCATCGCCTTCTATCGGGACACCCTGGGTCTGGAGATGTATGGACAACGCCGGCAACGCCACCTTCGCCATCAACGATCCCTCTTCCTTTGACCCAAACATGAAGGCCCAGAGTGGCGGTGCCGCCGCGGCCTTCTCAGTAGATGACGTACAAGCGACCATCACCGAGTTGCAGAGCAAGGGGGTGACGGTCACTGTGCCGATCAACGAGAGTCCGGTCTGTCACTTCGCCTGCGTCCTCGACCCTGATGGCAACACGGTCTGGTTCCACCAGCGCAAGGACGGCAGCTTCGGCAACTAGATTTGGCTGAGGATCTCCAGGGCCTTGTCCTCGAACAGGCGTTGCCATTCGGGCGCCACGAAACAGTCGCTGTCCTCCTGCGCCCCACCTCGATTCTTCAGTTGCTCGGCAGTGGGTGTGTAGTAGAGGTAGCCGTTGGTGACACCGGCAATGAAGGTGTATTCATGTGGCGACGCCCTCTTGAGGTGGAGACCCATGGTCACGGGCAACTCCCCGGCAAAAGTCAGCAGGGCGAATGGCCCGATCTTTATGCCGGTGACTTCGGCGTCGACGGTGGCCCCCGCATGTGCCTCATTGCGCGCATGATGCAGACGCAACAGACCCAGATTCACCCCCACCCGTGTCAGCTGTTCCATGGTGTGAATGTTCTTCGTGTACTGGTCCAGCAATCTGCGGTTGACGTCATCCAGTTGCCGCAGGTGCTGCGAGCCCATCCTCTGCTCATGTAAATATCGATGCGAGTCGAAGGATGGATATTCGGGCGACAGACTGTGTTTGATGAGCAGCGGCACGAAGGACTTCAGATTGAGCGATGTCGGCGCCAGTGCCTGCAGCAGGCGCGACTGCTCCGCTTCCAACGCCTCGATATGCGGTAACAGGTCCGCCTTCGGCAGCGCAATGGAATCGGCAATTACCTTGACCTGGGCTGCCGCCATGCCCCGAATCTTGCGAGCCGCCTGCAACGTGCTCAGACCGAGTCGCTGACCCAACGGTTCCGCATCCGCAGGATTGTCGACATCCCGGTAAAGGATGGGGTTGATGTCCGCCGCGCAGCCCTGGACGAACAAGGCGATGGCACCCTCGCCAAGGCCCTCCTCGATGACCTGTGAGGCAAATCCGGACAGGTCCGCCGTGTTGCCGCCATCCGGAACGCCCTGGATGGGATGACAGGCGAAGTTGTAAACCAGCGCCAGCGTGTCACCATCGAGCCGGTCCAGGCGCAGAATGCCGATCTCGGGATCCACTGGGCCCACAGCTGCCACCTGTTCATCGGCTGGCAGACTGTACGCCCGGCGCACGTCGGCTTCCCGGCCATTGTGCAACTGCAGGCGGCGATTCTCCGAGATCCGGTCTTCATGGCCACGCCCGACGCCGACTGTGACCGGGACCTGACCTCGGAATGCCTCGCGTACAGCCTGTACCGTGCGCGACTCAACATCGGCACAGACAACGCCATGGCAATGGCTGGCGTTGATGATGACATGCCCAGCGACGATGCCGGGATCCTGTCGCAGACTCGCACGGACGTTGGCCAGGTAGTCGTTGCCGATGGAACCGATCTCGGCGATGGCTACAGCATCGACGGTGACCAGTACTGCGGTGGTGGTGGCATCACGCATCACAAGGGCGCGCACGTAGAGTCGATCCCTGCCACGCGCTGCATCGACTGCGGCATAGAGTGGGTCGTCGATCTGGTCGGTGGCTGAGCCGGTGACATCGACCTTTGCCACTCCTGCCCACAACTGTTTTGTGCTCTGTGTCGGCGTACTCATCTACCCACATCTCCCGTTCTGGTGAACATATAGAAAGCGCCCCGGGTCCTGCTGGAAATCCGGGGCGCTGCACTGTTGCTGCTGTCGGTTAACCGACTGGTCAGTCGTAGTACTCCTGGCCGAGGTGGGTGATCAGATCCTCGCCCATGAGAAACCGCAGAGTGTTCTTCAGCTTCATCATCTGGATGAAGATATCATGCTCGGGGTACAACTCGGGTGCCGTTTGCGGGCTCTTGAAATAGAAGCTCAGCCACTCCTGCACACCCTTCCAACCGGCACGCTGCGCCAGGTCGCCTAAGAGGACCAGATCGAGTACCAGCGGCGCCGCCAGAATCGAGTCGCGACAGAGGAAATTGACCTTGATCTGCATCGGGTATCCGAGCCAGCCGAAGATATCGATGTTGTCCCAACCCTCTTTCTCGTCTCCCCGCGGAGGATAGTAATTGATCCGCACCTTGTGGTAGATGTCACCATAGAGATCGGGGTTGAGCTCGGGCTGCAGGATGTGCTCCAAAACACCCAGCTTGCTCTCCTCCTTGGTCTTGAAGGAGTCCGGATCGTCGAGGATCTCACCATCTCGATTGCCGAGAATGTTGGTCGAAAACCAGCCGCTCAGGCCGAGCTGCCGCGCCTTCAGACCGGGGGCCAGGATCGTCTTCATGAGTGTCTGACCGGTCTTGAAATCCTTGCCCATGATGGGCAGGCCCCGGTCCTCGGCGAGTTGGATGATCGCCGGCAGATCGACAGTCAGATTGGGCGCACCATTCAGATACGACACGCCCTCCATGAGCGCCGCATAGGCGTAGATCATGCTGGGTGCGATGGCCTCGTGATTGTCCTTCAGGCCCTGCTCGAAGGCTTCCACCGTCGCATGCACTTCCTCGGCCTGCAGAAAGATCTCGGTGCTACCACACCAGATCATGACCAGACGGTCGCAGCCATTGTCCGCCTTGAAGGTGCGGATATCCTCGCGCGCCATCGCCGCCAGATCCCACTTCGTCGCCGCCTCCTTCACCCACGAACCTTCCAGGCGACGCACGTAATTCTTGTCGAACACCGCTTTCATCGGCTTGATCGCCGAGAGCGTGTCCTTCATGGCATCCAGGGTCTTCTGCTCAAGCACACCGGCATGCGAGGCAGCGGTGTAAACGTCATCCTCAAAAACGTCCCAACCGCCAAACACGAGCTGGTCCAGGCCGGCGAGAGGAACGAATTCTTTGATGAGGGGAGAGCGATTTTCGGTGCGCTTGCCCAGTCGGATGGTCCCCATCTGCGTCAGCGAACCAATCGGCTTGCCGAGGTCGGCTTTCACCGCCTCTACTCCGGCGATAAAAGTCGTCGCCACCGCCCCCATTCCTGGCATGAGAACGCCAAGTCGGCCGGCGGCTGGTTGTATCGTGTCGGGTCGATTCATCGGTATTCTTCTGTTATGGAGGGTGGGAGATCGAACTGTGCTCCCCAATAAGAGGTCTGAGAATCTATCGGACAAATGAATATTTGTTATCTTATCCATAGATAATGCCTATGAACCTACAACATCTGCGATACTTCCTGGCTATTGCCCGCACGGGCGGCTTCACGGCGGCGGCCCGCCAGTTGCACGTGACCCAGCCGACGGTGTCGAGTGCCATCGCTGAACTCGAGCAGGATATGGGGGTGCGCCTGTTTCATCGTGGCCGGCAGGTGGAATTGACGCTGGAGGGCCGCACCCTCGTCGACTACGCGGTACAAGTAGAAGACCTGCTCGATGAAGCGCGAGAACGTGTTGCCGGTGGCGAACCCCGACCTGGCGACAGCTTCCGCTTCGGTGCCATCGATGCTGCCGTCATTTATCTGTTGCCGGAGGTACTGCGCGACTACGTCGCCGGTCACCCTGAGGTGGAACTCGCTATCGAGGTGGGGCCCACCTCGCGAGATCTGGTGGAAGAGGTGCTCGCCAACCGCTCGGAATTCGCCGTCATCTCGCTGCCCTACGAACACCCTCGGTTGCGCACGCTTCCCATCTTGCGCGATGAGATGCCTCTCGTCGTCGGCGCCACCCATCCTCTGGCTGACCGGCGCAGAGTACGGGTGCAGGAGATCGCCACAGAACCACTCATCCTCTTTCAGCCCGACTCCGTATCTCGACGGATCGTCGATGAACACTTCGCCGATGCGGGTTTCACACCCCGCGTGTTGATGGAGATGCGCAGCCCCGAAGCGATGCGCAAACTCGTCGAAGCCGGTGTGGGGGTTTCATTCCTGCCGAGGATTTCGGTCGCCGAGTCGATCGCCACCGGTTCGGTCCGCGAGGTGCGCGTCACCGGGCTGTCCATCCACCGGGAGATCGGTCTGGGTTGGCGTCGTGGACGCTACTTTGGCCCCACCGTACGAGCCCTCGTCGAGGCCCTTCTGGCCAGATACGATCTCGTGCAGGACTGGCATAGCGCCCTCGACAGCTGATCACGCTTCCGGGGTCGCGTCCACATCCGTCAACTGCAGCCTTGGAAGCACCGAGTCGGCGGCCGTCGGCGGCGCCGTTGCGTGTGCCGCCCAGAGTCTACCCATCTGCTGGATGAATGAGGTTACCTGCAATCCCATGCAGCGAGTACCACCCGTGCCGACATGGCGCAGATGATCTTCGGCACGCGACCACAAACCCTCACGGCCTCGATGGTTACCCTCCTCCCACTTGAGTAACGCCGCAGCCGTCTGGATCAGGCCCTGCAGCAGGTGCCGGGTGCTCTGCTGTTGACTGACCCGCCACGCCGCCTCCCACCATTCGTGTGCCTCCCACCAGTAACCGTGGTTGAAGAGATCGACACCGAAAAGCCAAGCTTCGTGTTGGCGCCAATTGTCCTGGGTTAGCGGCGAGCCATGGGGATCGGGAACTCCGAAGCTGTGGCCTAGGGGGTGCGTGCGAGGGTGCGGTGTCTCCCCCAGACGGTGGCGGTACCGGGGAAAGGGGAGATCTGGGACCCAGCGCAGTGGCCTCTCAAGAGGCTTCACGGCTTCCCCTTCAACTGATTGCGGTGACGGCGACTGCCGCCTCCGAGGTATCGGGGCGTGTCGCCAATTGCCGCAATCGCGCCTCGAGGGGCGCCAGCTCCCTGAATTGGCACAGCTCACCGCGCAACTGCGCTGCGCCGCGCACACCACGGAAGTATCCAGCGTAGTGGCGGCGCATGCTGATCAAGCCATACCGCTCCCCTGAATGTTCGATGCTGAGCTGCAGGTGGTGGAGGCACAACTCGGCGCGTTCCAAAGGGGTCGGCTCATCGAGCAACTCTCCCGTCTCCAGGTGATGACGGATCTCACGGAACAGCCAGGGATGACGGATCGCGGCACGGCCGATCATGACCGCGTCACAGCCGGTACTGTCGAAGGCGGCACGGGCCGATTGCGGCGAGATGATGTCGCCGTTGAGGATCACCGGGATCTCGACGGCCGCTTTGATCCGCGGGATCCAGGAGTAATCCACGTCCCCTTTGTGTCCCTGAGCGCGCGTGCGACAGTGTACGGCCAGAGCCTGGACTCCTTCGTCCTGCAACATCTTGGCGACCTCGACGATCTGGATGCTCGCCGCATCCCAACCGAGACGGGTTTTCACCGTGACGGGCAAGTGGGTGGCAGCGCGCACGCGGCGCACGACCTGACGCATCTGCGGCAGGTCACGGAGCAGACCGGCACCGGCACCACGCAGAGCGACATTGCTCACCCAGCAACCGCAATTGATGTCGATAAGATCCGGCTCACGCTCGCTGGCGATACGCGTAGCTTCCTCCATCGACAGTTCGGAGGCCCCATAGATCTGGATGCCCAGTGGCCGCTCCGCTGCGGTGAAGTCAAGCTTGTGCGACGACCTGCGGGGCCCGTCGGGATCCTCCCGCAGCAAACCCTCGGCATTGACGAACTCCGTGTAGACCATGTCCGCCCCCAGTTGCCGACAGACGAGTCGGAATGGATGCTCAGAGACATCCTCCATGGGCGCCAGCAGCAGGCCGGGACGGACGCAGACAGCACCGATCTGCAGGGGGTGGTCGAGGGCCATTGGAAAGGTTTACAGTTTCGATCCGGGCAGCTTGAGTGACTTCATCACCCGCACTGTGCGTCGCTGGATCATGGGTCGTAGGGTGCCGACGATTTTCAGCCATTCCGGACTGGCGTAGTAGAGTTCGATCGCCTTGTCCCTGGCCTTCTCGTCCTTGAAGGCACGTATCCAGGTGAATTCATCTGGCCGATCCGATTCCCAGGCGCCGACGAAGGTGATGCCGTATTTGGCCATAAAAGACTTGGCCTTGCGGAATTCACGCACGAAAGCGGCCTGCTTGCCTTTGTGCAGCTTATAGATGCGAAGTTCGTGAATCATGGAAGCAACCTTTCATTGCTGGATGGCGTGACAACGCCGGATGGGGTGACGACGATGTGAACGGGAACATCATGAACCTCGTCGGGGATCCAATCGACGACAAACTCGTCATAGGTAATGCCAACGGTGACGGCGCCATCGAGATCGGCCAGAAACCGGTCATAGTAACCACCTCCCTGGCCGATGCGGAAACCGCGGCGGTCAAACATCAGTCCGGGCACGAGGACGAGGTCGAGCACCGATGGATCCACGAACCGCGGTCGCGGCGGTTGCAGCAACCCCCAGTGGCCCGGCTGCAGCTCCTCGAGCCTATCGATCTCGGCGTGACGCAACTGTCGGTGGTGGGCTTCAACATAAGGCACCACCACGCGCCTGCCCGTCGCCTTGGTGGCGGTGAGCAGTTCGGCGGTGGCGACCTCGCCGGGCAAACTGTTGACGTAGGAGTGCAGGACACGCATGCCGGACCAGACGGGCAGCCCACGCAAGTGGTCGTGAATGGCGGCACTACGCTGTGCGACAAAACGTGGTTCGAGAGCTGCGTGCCGGCGACGGGCTCTTCGCCGTAGGGCCCGCTTGTCACTTGTCATCCGCTCATCCATCCTCCACTCACGATCCGGGTGTGGGCTTAAAGCTTTGACCCTGAACCGGGAATCGGGTAATTTTTTGCTCTTGCCATGACGACAACCTCCGAACCAGTTCCCGAGCAGCAGAGCGTCGAGGACCGTGACCTGCAGCAACGGTTGCGGTACCAGGGCGCGATGCCGCGTCACATCGCCATCATTATGGATGGTGATCGACGTTGGGCCAAGGAACGAGGCCTGAAAATCACCGAGGGCCATCGTCACGGACGCGAATCGGTGCGGGACATCGTGCGGGCCTGTGGACAGTTGGAAATCGAAGCCCTCACATTATACACATTTTCCAGCGAAAACTGGACCCGCCCGCGGCACGAGGTGGCGGCCTTGATGCACTGGCTCGAGGAGTCCTTGCAAAACGAAACGCCTGAACTTCACACCAACAATGTGCGTCTGTCAGCCATCGGCCGTCTCGAGGCCTTGCCAGACAAGGTTCGCTCCGCTCTCGACAACGCACTGGTGGAGACAGCGAGCAATACAGGGCTGCGTCTGAACCTGGCCCTCAATTACGGCGGTCGCGACGAGTTGGTCGATGCCTGCAGGGCTCTGGCGCGGCAGGTGCGGGACGGCGAGCTCGACGCCGATTCAATCGACGAGGCGGCAATCGACGGGGCCCTCTATACGGCTGGATTGCCCGATCCAGACTTGTTGATCCGCTGCAGCGGCGAGATGCGACTGAGCAACTTCCTGCCCTGGCAGATGGTCTACACTGAAATCTACTTCACTCCCGTATTCTGGCCCGAATTCCGCCGCCACCACCTCTATGAGGCAGTGCGCGATTTTCAGCAGCGACAGCGGCGCTTTGGCGCTTGAGTGAAGCGTGAGCCAACCATCCGGCCGCAGGGCTCTGCTGTATCGGGTCCTTTCCGCCAGCATTTTCGTGCCCCTCGTCCTGGGCCTGTCGTATGCTGGCGGCTGGGCCCTGTTTGGTCTCGTTCTCGCGATCGTCATCCGAGGCAGTTGGGAGCTGCTCTATCTGGCGCGGCAAGCCGGGCACAAGCCCTCCTCGATGGGAATGATCCTGGCGATGGGTACCTGTACCTATCTGCAGCTTCACGGTGCCGACGAAGGGTTCGTGCTACTGCTGTCGGGCTCGGCGCTGCTGGCGCTGGCAGTGGCCCTGCGCCATGGTGTGGAGGGGTACATGAGCAACGCCCTGCTCACCTTCGCCTGTGTCGGCTACGTCGGCCTGTTGGGTTCGAGCCCTTTGTTACTGGCGCCCCGTCTCGGCGAGCTGGCGCCAACGATGCTCGCTGCCATATTCGGCTCCATCTGGCTCACCGATGCCGCCGCGTATGGCGGGGGCCGTTTGTGGGGCTGTCGCCGCCTGGCGCCAACCATCAGTCCCGGAAAGACCGTCGCCGGCTTCTGTTGCGGATTGGTGGGGGGTCTCGTTCCCGTCTGTCTCTTTCCCTATTTGCCGGGTTGGACAGTGCTCGAGCTACTGGGACTGTTTCTCCTGATCAGCCTCTTTGGACAACTGGGTGATCTGGTGGAATCCGCCATCAAGCGTGACATGGGTGTCAAGGATGCGCCGGCCCTGATCCCCGGGCATGGCGGTCTACTCGATCGATTTGACTCGTACTTTTTTGCTTTTCCCGTGGCCCTCACCTATACCGTGATCCTTACAAGCTGAGTTCGCCTGTGCTGGCTTCCGTTATCGATTTCCTGGTCACCGTTGGTTATTTCCTCATCGCTCTTGGTGTGCTCGTATTCGTACACGAACTGGGGCATTTCCTGGTCGCCAAGCGCGCCGGTATCCGCGTCGAGCGGTTCTCCCTCGGCTACCCACCGAAGATGATCGGGTTCCAATGGGGAGAGACCGAATACTGCATCTCCTGGGTGCCCTTCGGCGGCTACGTCAAGGTCGCCGGCATGGCGGACGTGGGTGAGGACGAAACGATGGGGGCTCCCTGGGAGTTCCCATCGAAATCCGTCGGTATCCGCATGGCGGTAATCGCCGCCGGACCGCTGATGAACTTCCTCTTCGCTTTCGCCGTTTTTGCCGTCGTCTATGGCGTCTATGGCCACGACACCATGGCTTCCACGGCGGTAACGCCTATAGAGGACTCGATGGCGGCAACGGCGGGCCTGGAGCATGGGGATGTCGTGCTCGACGTCGACGGTACGGAAGTCGACAATTCATACGAATTGCTCCGGGCCCTCGAGGCGGGCCTGGAGAAGGGTTCAGTATTGACGGTGCAACGGGCCGCCGGCATCCGGCGGATCGAACTGCCAGCAGCCAGTGACGCAGCCTACGGCATTCGCATTCTACGGCCGACAACGGTGGGCATCGCCGACCCGGGAACTCCGGCGGCTGGCATCGGCCTCGGCCGCGGCGACCACATCACCGCTGTCGATGGCACGCCTGTAGCCAGCTGGTACGACATGCGCATGCTCATCAGCGCCCGCCCTGCAGAGTCGATCCTGCTGTCTTGGGAACGGGATGGCGTTGCGATGACGGCTGACATCATCCCCGAAGAGCGCATGGATGGCGACAAACGCATCGGCGTCATCGGCATCCGCCCCTTCGAGGACGCGTCCATCGAAGTCGGTTGGTGGGAGGCAACAGAACTCGGTGCTGCCAGCGTCTATACATCTTCGTATCTGATCCTCGAGTTCATCGGCAGCATCTTCGAAGACAGTCGCTACAAGGAGTTGGGTGGGCCGATCCGAATCGCCCAGATGGCGGACGACACGGCGCAGATGGGGTTGAAATATTTCCTCCGCTTCCTCGCCCTGCTCAGCGTCAACCTCGGCGTGCTCAACCTGTTGCCGATCCCCGTCCTCGATGGCGGTCACCTGACCTTCCTGACGCTGGAGGCCATCCTGCGACGCCCCCCCTCGGTGCGCCAGCGCGAGGTCTCGCAACAGATCGGCATGGTCATTATCCTCTTCATCATGGTCGCCGTCACTTTCAACGACCTGAATGAATTCGTCTTCCACCACATCATCGATCTGTTTCAATAGCGTCTCGTGTCCCATCCCCGCCAGGAGCTGACCCACTTCGTCCATACCGAGGCGAGGGCTCTTGGTTTTGATCTGGTAGGTGTCACCAGCGCCGACCCCCTGGCGGCGGCGGCCTTCAACGCCCGTTGGGTCGCCCAGGGCTACGCCGGCGACATGGCCTGGCTCGAGCGCAACATGGACAAACGCGCCGACCCCCGGCAGCTGGTGCCCGGCGCCCGTTCCGTGATCTGCCTCGGAATGCACTACGATCCACCCTCGTCAGGGGAGGGTACGAGTAGCACACCGACGGGCCAGATCGCCCGCTATGCCCGCGGCGACGACTACCACGATCTCATCAAAAAGCGACTCGCCCAACTGTGGGAGGCACTTCGCATCCAGGCCGGTGATGAGGAGATCAGCGGTCGCTACTACGTCGACACCGCACCCGTGCTGGAACGGGAACTGGCGGCGCGCGCCGGACTCGGCTGGTGGGGAAAAAACACCCTCCTGATCAACCGTCGCGCCGGCTCTTATTTCTTCCTCGCCGAATTGATCACCACCTTGGAGTTGGAGCTGGACGAACCAGCAACCGACCACTGCGGCAGCTGCACCCGATGCCTCGATGCCTGCCCGACGCAGGCCTTCCCCGAACCATACGTACTCGATGCGCGGCGCTGTATCTCCTATCTGACCATCGAACTGAAAGGTTCCATCCCCCAGGACCTTCGCCGCCCCATGGGCAACTGGCTCCTCGGCTGCGACATCTGCCAGGACGTGTGCCCATGGAACCGACGTTCAGCCGCCACCCGAGAGAGTGCGTTCCATGCGAGGGATGGATTGGATCCGGTGGATTTGCTCGAATTGATCGGCATGGACCGCGACGCCTTCAACCAACGCTTCCGCGGAAATCCCGCCAAACGCCCCAAACGAAGAGGCATGCTACGCAATGCCGCCATCGCCCTGGGCAACTCAGGTCAACGCGCCGAGGCGGTGCCGGTGCTGGTTGACGTGCTTAAAAAAGAAGAAGAACCCCTCGTGCGCGCCCACGTCGCCTGGGCCCTAGCTGAACTAGGCGGCGAGCAAGCAAAGCGCGGACTGCAGGAAGCCAGGACGGTTGAGAAGGATGAAGAGGTACAGCAAGAAATCGACACGGCGCTGGCGAAGCTGGGCGACTGAGGCTGAATCACCGGTTACCTGCGCACCCGCACCGGATGGCTCAGCAGAAAAAAACACCAGGTTGGTCAGATATTCCCATCGCCGGGGGCGAAGCTGTACGACCTAAGGGGTTGTAGACGCCCGGCGAGACGGGCCGCTGTTTGGCCAGGCTCGCAGAGCAAAAGACCTGCACCAGAAAGTGAACCACCGAATAGCCCCGGCGCGAAGCGCAGGGTCGTCCCGCCGCCCCCGCACAC
>DPVW01000463.1:29171-34524 GCA_003529325.1 Candidatus Latescibacterota bacterium
CCCGCACACCACGACTACTCTCGAGCCAACAACGCCCGCACAAACTCACCCCCATCAAACGACTGCAAATCATCAATCCCCTCACCAACCCCAATCAACCGAATCGGCACCCCCAACTCCCGCCGCAGAGCAAACGCGATCCCCCCCCGCGCGGTGGAATCCAGCTTGGTCAACGCCAGACCGGTGAGTGGCACCGCCTCGTGGAAACTCTTGGCCTGGGCCAACGCATTCTGTCCCGTCGTCGCGTCGAGCACGAGCAACGTGTCGTGGGGGGCGCCCTCACAGGCTTTGGTCAGAGAGCGTCGCACCTTCTTCAGCTCCTCCATGAGGTTGACCTTGGTGTGCAACCGGCCCGCTGTATCCACGAGCAGGACATCGGCGTCGCGGGATATGGCCGCTTGCACGGCGTCAAACACGACCGCCCCGGGGTCCGCCCCCTGCTGGGCGCGGATGATGTCGGCGCCAGCCCGTTGGGCCCACACCTCCAATTGGGCAACGGCGCCGGCGCGGAAGGTGTCCCCCGCCGCCATGATCACCTTGCGACCCGCCTCCGCATACCGCTGACCCAGTTTGCCGATCGTTGTCGTCTTGCCGACGCCGTTGATTCCGACTACGAGCAGTACGTAGGGTCGCGCCGGCAGAGCATTGGCGTCGAAACCGTCGTCGCCGGCCAGGATCTGTTCTAACTCGGCCTGGAGCATATCGAAAACATCGGCGTCAGGTGTCTCCCGAGAGCGCGTCCGCAGCCCCTCGACAATGGCCAGGGCCGTGTCGACGCCGACGTCGGTGGAGATCAGAATCTCTTCGATTTCTTCGAGTGTGTCGTCGTCCAGACGGCGACCCCCGACGGCATCGACGATGCGATCGACGACAGCTGTGCGAGTGCGCGATAGACCGGAACGAATGCGCTGGAAGAAACCACCACTCACGGATCAGTTCCCTTTAAGAACGCCTTCTTCGATCGCCGGATTGACGATGTAGAGCATCGGTTCGTCCTGCAGATCGATCTGCCGTGCTGCTGGCAGTCTTCGACCGCGTGAGTCGATGAGGACATCGATGGTCGGGCGTGTCGGATGCAGACGACTCATGGCGATGACACGTCCGATCTCGCCACTGTTGAGCTTCACCAGACTCCCCAGGGGAAAGATGGAAACGATGTTGAGGAGCGCCTTGATGAGACGACGCTCGAACAGGGTGTTGCGCAGATCGATGACTTCCTTGAGCGCGTTGTAGACGACGCGAGCTTGACGGTCAGCCCGCGGTTGCACCATGGCTTCGTAGGTATCCACAAGGCCGATGATACGGGCAAACTCGTGAATGCCATCCCCTCTCAGAGCCTGCGGATAGCCACTACCATCCCGACGCTCATGTACCTGAACGACCACTTTGCCAACCCACTCGAAGGCTTTGCCAAAACCACGGACGATGCGCTCGGAGTACTGCGGATGCTGTCGCAGCTGTTGCATCTGGCTGGCTGTCAGACGTTGGCTATCCAACACCTCCGCCGGCACTTCGAGCATACCCAGATCATGTGACAATCCACACAGACCCAGGGCGAGCGTGCGGCGTTCGTCAAACTCGACCTCGCGCCCGAGGCGCATGGCCATGATGGCAACATTGACACTGCGTCGCGACAGCGAATCAGAGGCCGGCCGACGGCGGACGGTTTCGGTCAACAGCGCATCCGATTCGCCCAGTTGGTCGCTGCCGCCACGCACGGCAGCAACAACGAGCGGACCATTCGGGGCACGACCTTTGGTGGCGGCCTTGAACAACTCGTCGGCGGCGTCTACAAGCGCATCGTAGGCCATGGCCGCCCCATCGACTGCGGTGCTTTGGGAGATATCGGGTGCGGCAGGGATCTCAGTGGCAGGGATGTCGGCGACCATCATCAGTTCGTCCGGATCCACTTTGGGCGTGGCCAGTGATGGCTTGTCGGGCACTGTGATTCGCAGACGATTGCCGCGCAGATCCCGGGACGAGCGCAGCATCTGGCTCATCCTAAGCACCATCGCCACGCTCCGCCTGAATCAGTCGTTTCATCCAGTCGCCATCGATGCCCTCCAGCGTGCGGCTGTACCCGATCACGAGTGCGATATCGCAGATGTTGTTGATCCTGCGTGGAATTCCATTCGAGTATTCGAATACCTGTTCGAGAGCATCCGGCGAAAACAGTGGCTCACTGCGCCCCGCCGTCTGCAGACGATAGCCGACGTAGTCACATGACGCCTGCTCGTCGAATGGGCGTAGAAAACCACGCGTGGCGATGCGTTGATCGAGGGCCCCGTGTTTGCGAATGCGCTCTGTCAGTTGCGGTTGGCCAACCAGCAACAGGGTGATCAAGAAGGCGTCATCGAGTTGCAGGTTGAGCAGCAGCCGAATCTCCTCGAAGATCGCCGGCGCCTCGAGCAACTGGGCTTCGTCGAGTACAACGATTGTCTCGCGCCCATTGTTATAGGCCTCGAAGACGAGTTCGTGAATTCGATGCACGAGTCTCGATCGATCGAACTCGGTGCCCTCCTCGCCAAGCTGGTAGAGCACTTCACGCAGAAATTCCTCCGCTGTGCGACAGGAATTGTTGAGTAGGGCGATCTCGGTTTTGTCGGGATCCAGGTCGTGCAACAGAGCTCGCGCCATCATCGTCTTGCCGCACCCGGGCTCACCCGAAATCAGTGCCGCCCCGTGCCGACTCGACAGTGTGTAAAACAAGCGCGTATAGAGATCTTCCATGTCGCGTGAACGGTACAGGAACCGCGGATCTGGCGTGTTCTCAAAGGGCTTCTCATTGAGACCCCAATACGCTTCGTACACGGAAAGAGCCACCCATTTCGGGAAGAGCAGGAAACCGGACTCAGATGAATCCATCGTGGAATCGAAGTATTGACATCGCCACAGTAAGGATAAACGTATAGAGAATAGCGTCTTAGCTCAACAAGTTTCAAGCTAGGCTTTGTCATTCCTCGTATGGGAATAGACACATTTCATACAAAATATGTAATCCATACGCCTGCTCACGCCGAAAGTATCTGGTTTGACCTGGACCTGGATGGCCGGTACATTATCGGGGCTATGAAAGGGAGTCTTACTCTATTGCGGGACAAGCAGTTACAAATAAGACGTAGGTTGCTCAGGACAATTGTCCTGGGCCTCTGTATCGATCTTTTAGGTGGCACAGATGACGCCGGCGCCGTGGGACTGGAGTCTGGGGCTCGTGGATATGGCCTGACCGTCATGGAGGGCACACGCATCGACACCTTCGGGGTGGAGATCCTGGGAAGATCACGCAATGGTGCCCTTCCCGGTCGCGATCACATCCTTGTGCGACTCTCAGGTCTGGGCCTGGAACAGACGGGCTTCGTCCAGGGCATGAGCGGCAGTCCTGTATACGTAGATGAGAAGCTGATTGGCGCGGTCTCGTCGAGCTGGGCCTTCGCCGATGAGCCCGTCGGTCTGCTGACGCCAATCGAAGACATGATGGAGTTGCTGCAACGCGACCTTACGGGGGCACAGCAGCGGTCTGGGCCGACACACGACGCCGAATCGGGATGGCTGCAGTTGGGGACACCGCTCTCTGTCTCCGGTGCCGGCCCGGAAACACTGCGTCTGCTGACCGAGCTTCTGGCAGAAATGGATCTCGAGCCACTGGCGGCCACCGCCGGTTCGGGCGCCGCCGAGACTGCACCCATGGAACTGCAACCTGGTAGTGCCGTGGGCATTCAGCTCGTAGGTGGTGATCTGAGCATCGCTGGGATCGGCACGGTGACATATGTCGATGGCAACCACCTCGTCGCCTTCGGACACGATCTGGTCGGCAGCGGCGCCGTTGATCTGCCCCTTACGGGTGCCCACATCCACGGTGTCCTGTCAAATCACTCGATCTCGTTCAAACTCGGCTCGACGACGGCCATCGTTGGTGCGGCTCGTCAGGACCGTTTCAGCGGCATCGCCGCTGTTACCGACGAACGCGCCCGGACCTTGCCGATGACGGTCGAGGTTCGGACCTCTACCACGACAGACCGGTTCTCCTTTGACCTCGCTCGGCATCGATTCTACACGACGAGCATGGCACAGGTGTCGTTGATGACCTCCCTGGAATCGGCGGCCAAAGCTCGCGGCGATGCCAGTGTCCGATTGCGTCTCGATCTTGCCTTGCAGGATGGGCGCGAACTCTCCTGGAATCGGGTGTATACGGGGTTGAGTGCTCCCGTCAGTGCGGCGCTGGGGGCGGGTCGCCCCTTGCGGGCGTTGGTGCAATCCGCCTTCGAGGATATCGAGGTCGCCCGGATCGATGCCCAGGTAGAAATCGACGAAACGATCCATGCCGCCCGCATCGCCGGTGCACGCCTGTCACATGCGTCGATCGCAGCGGGATCGATGGCACAACTCACCGTGCAGCTCGTGCCATTCCGGGCGGCCCCGCGTGACATCGTCATCCCTATCAGCATCCCCGCCGAGGCGACAGGCACCGTGCAGATGCGCATCGGCAGTGGTGCCGCCGCCGCCGCGTGGGAACAGAACCGCTGGCCGCAAGTGCGACCTGGTGACAGTGACGAATTGTTGCAGCGGTTGGCCCAACCAGCGCTTGATGACGAACTCGTCGTTGAATTGTTCACCGAAAAACCAGGTCTTGCCGTCGGCGGACGCGAGCTACCGGTGCCACCCCCTTCCGTGCAACGGTTGTTGACTGAGACGCATACGGCGGGCATGGTGCGACCATTGTCGGTTCATATTCTGGGCCGGCAGCAACTGCACACCGGATACGTCTTGCAGGGCGAGCATCTGCTGACCGTACACATTGACTCGAAAGGCATCCGATGAAGGGCGTTCTGGCGCCAGTCACGCTGCTGTTGTGTTGGGCCTTCAGCGGTGCCAGGGCTGTGGAACCCGTCACGCTCCTTCACGGTCGGTTCCAAGACTTTGCCAAGGGTAGCGGCCAGGGCGTGGCCATCGATGCTGATGGCAGGCTGAGGCTGGCGCCATTGCCACTGCCACTGGCCGCGACCGGGGCCCAGCGTGTCTGGGACCTGCAGGTCGCTGGCAAGGCGCTGTGGATCGCCACCGGGGACGATGGACAAATCTACCATCTTGAACAGGACGAGGAACCCCGGTTGTTGCTGGACTCGCCGGAGATCGGAATTCATGCCCTCGCCGACGCCGGCAACGGCGGCATCTACGCCGGGACCTCTCCCGATGGCATCATCTACCACGTTGCCACAGATGGCACGGTGGAGACCGTGGCTCGCACCGAGTCACGGTATGTCTGGGACCTGGCGGTGGACGACGACGCGCTCCTCGCCGCCACGGGGAGCCCGGCGCGCGTCATCCGTCTGCAGGATGGTGAGAGTACAACATG
>DPVW01000463.1:34796-44428 GCA_003529325.1 Candidatus Latescibacterota bacterium
CCCGGCGCGCGTCACCCGTCTGCAGGATGGCGAGAGTACAACATGGTTCGAAGCCCCTGGCGACAGCCACGTCCGCTGCCTCGTGCAGGCCGGGGACCGCTGGTTTGCGAGTACCGCCATCGCCGGTATCGCCGCCACGGCCGATGGCGCCGTGACGCACGCCCGGATCTACGAAGTGCAGCAGACGCACAGCCGTCTCATACTAGAAACCGATTTTGAAGAGATCACATTTCTGCTCGCCCTTGGCGACACGCTATTTGCCGCCGCCACCACGACGCCCACCGGGGATGGTGATTCAGACGCACCCAGATCCGCCCTGCTGCGCGTCGAACCGGGTGGCGCCGCCTTCCCGATCTGGCAGGGACGGGGGGTATTCGCCGGACTGCTGCCAGCGGTTGAGGGTGGGCTCACCGCAGTACTGCGCGAACCGGGACGGGTGCTGCGCATGCAGACCGACGGCTCCGCTTTTGTGCGTGTCGCCAGCGTCGATTCAATACAACCCAACACCGTCGCCAGGTGGGCTGATCATCTCGTGATTGGCGATGGTACCAGTGGCCGACTGTTTCAGCTGACCACTGCCCCTGGGGACAGCGGCTGGTTCGATGCGCCGGTAGAGGATCTCGGCGCCCACGGCCATTGGGGCAGCATCGAGTGGCAGGCACAGGAGCCAGACGATTCGCGAGTGCAACTACGCACGCGTTCCGGCAATAGTGCTGTACCGGACGATAACTGGAGCGAGTGGTCCGCCGTCCTGCGTGCATCGGGGCAGAAGATCGCCAGCCCCGCGGCGCGTTATCTGCAGTATCGGGTCATCCTGCGAGGCGATGTCGACGCCAGCCCCACCGTCCGGCGCATCTCTTTTTCGGCGCGACAGACCAACGTGCCCCCCCGCATCGAGTCGCTGAGCACTTTCGCCTATCGGGGCAATCCGCAGGCTCCGGGACCCCTGCCGCCACAGTCAGCCAATGGCAGCAAGAGCAGCTTCCGCCTGCCACAGAGCAAGTCCCTCCGCATGGTGCGCTGGCAGGCGGAGGATGCCAATCACGACAAGCTCCGTTTCAGCATCTACCTGCGAGGGGAAACCCAGCAGGAATGGAAATTGATCGAGCAGGATCTGGAACTCACGTCGGTGTATTGGGACACGGAGACGATGCCGGAAGGCATGACGCAGTTGCGTCTCGTCGCCTCTGACGCGGACCACAACCCAGCGGTCGGAGCGCTGCAAGACGAGTATATCAGCGAACCCTTTCCCATCGACAACAGTCCACCCGTGGTCGAACTGAGCACAAGTCGTGCGGGCAACACCACCGTCGTGGAGGCGAGCTTTGTCGATCGGGTGACATCGGTGCGCGGCGCCAGATACAGCCTCGACTACGAAGATCACGGTCCCCGTCTGGCACCGACGGATGGACTGTTCGACAGCCGTCGGGAACAGGCCGTCTTCGAACTCGAGGACCTGGCCGCCGGAGAACATGTGATCGCCGTGCAGGCGTGGGATCAACTCGACAACGTCGGCGTCGCTCGCATCGTCGTCATCATCGAGTAGTCCTCCCGTGGATTTGGCTTCTCGCGATCACGACCACATGCGCCGGGCCTTGCGCCTGGCGGCTCGGGGTCGTGGCCGCGTCAGTCCGAATCCGATGGTTGGCGCAGTCATCATCGATGCTGCAGGACAGGTCGTGGGCGAGGGTTATCACCATCAGATCGGCGGCCCACACGCCGAAGCCCATGCGCTGCAAGAGGCGGGGGAGCACGCGCGCGGTGCGACACTCTACTGCACGCTGGAGCCATGTACCGTCGCCGGTCGTACACCGCCCTGTGCAGATGCCGTCATCAGCGCCGGTATCCGACGTCTGGTCTGTGCTCTAGCCGATCCCGACGAGCGCGTCTGCGGTAGCGGCTTTCAGCTGTTGCGGGAGGCTGGAATCGACGTCGACATCGGCGTGGGCGCCGGAGCGGGGGCGACACTCATCGATGCCTATCTGCATCACCGGCGATCCGGTAGGGCCCTGATGACGCTGAAGCTGGGACAGACCCTCGATGGCCGCATTGCCACCCGCGATGGCCTCTCCCGCTGGATCACCGGTGAGGCCGCGCGACGGCACGCACACCGCTGGCGGTCCTGGGTAGACGGGCTCATGGTCGGCGCCGGTACCGTACTTGCCGACGACCCGGCGCTGACGGTGCGCCATGTGCGGGGTCGCGATCCACGCCCCATCGTCATCGATGGCCGGCTGCGCTGCGCCCTGTCGGCGAAGGTCTTCCGTGGCCGGGAGCCGATATTGGTGACGGCGGCATCGACGCCACTGGCACGCCGGCAGCAGTTCATTGACGGTGGTGTCGAAGTCTGGGATTGCCCCGACGAGGACGGCGTCATCGACCTGCGTCATGTGGCGACGCGTTGTGGTGCCGCCGGTATGACGCAGGTCATCGTCGAGGGGGGGCGCACGCTGGCGGCAGCCGCGCTGGGCGATGGCGCCATCGACGATGTCATGATCTACATCGCACCCCGGTTCCTGGGGGGTGATGCCATCGCCGGCATCGGCGACCTTAAAATCGAGACACTCGATGTGACGCCACGACTTGCAGGCGTACACAGCAAGCGGCTGGGTGAGGACCTGCTGGTGACCGGAAAGGTGGTGGGCTGACTTTGTTCACAGGACTGGTCGAGGAAGTGGGTCATGTGGGCCGCATCCAGCGGATCCATGACGGTCTGCAGCGCCTGGAGATCAGGGCGGCCGCGGTTGTCGAGGATCTGTCTCTGGGTGACAGCATCAATGTGAACGGTGCCTGCCAGACGGCGGTGGCTTGCACGGCGGCAACCTTCACTGTCGAGTCGGTCGCCGAGACCCTGCGGGTGACCACGCTGGGCGAGCTGAAGGTGGGGGACCCGGTCAATCTGGAGCGCTCCCTGCGCCCGAGCGACCGGATGGGAGGGCATATCGTCTTGGGTCACGTCGACGGTGTCGGCAGCGTGCGACGTCTCGATCACATTTCTGGTGACACCGTCCTCGAGGTGGCACCGCCAAAAGGGTTGGTCAAATATGTGGCCGGCAAAGGATCGGTTACCGTCGACGGCATCAGTCTGACGGTTGCGTCCGTCACTGCCGACGGTGCCTTTACCATCGCTATCATACCGCATACATTAGCACATACGAACCTTCAGCAGGTCCGCGCCGGAGACCACGTCAACCTCGAGGTTGACATTTTGGCGCGTTACGTCGAGCGCTTGCTGGCCACCGGCACCCCGCCGGCGGGCCTCTCTCTCCACGGCCTGCGCGACATGGGATACTGAGACGAGGATATGCCCGGCACTGACCGGGCTTTTTTGGCTGTGCCTGACTTCAATACCATCGACGAGGTCGTCGAAGAACTGGCGGCAGGACGGATGATCGTCCTTGTGGACGAGCGTGCCGTGGACGTTGACGGGGCAGAGCTCGTGGGCGAAGGCGAACTGATCATGATCGCCGAGTTGGCCGACTCCAATTCGGTCAACTTCATGGCCCGCCGCGCCGGTGGCCCGGTCTATGTTGCCGCCGATCTCCCGCGCCTGGAAGCCCTTGGGCTGCAACAGACACAGACTCAGGGCCCACGCGGCGCGGCGTACATGGGCTCGGTAAATGCCCGCACCGCCGATGGTACCGGTGTTTCCGCACATGATCGAGCCTTGACAATCCGCACCCTCGCCGACCCGGACGCCACCCAGGCAGATTTTTCGCATCCCGGGCATGTGACCCCCATTGCAGCCCAGTCCGGGGGTGTCCTGCGTCGTGCAGGCCACACCGAGGGTTCGGTGGATCTCGCCGTACTGGCCGGGCATCAGCCACTTGCCGTGCTGGCGTCGATCCTCAATGACGACGGCGAACTGGCCTCGACTCCCTACCTGCTCGAGTTTGCTGCCACCCACGGGCTCAAGGTGGCCACGATCCGTGACCTGATCGCGCACCGGCGTCGATCCGAAAAGCTTGTCGAGCTGCAGGCCCGCGCAAAAATGCCGACAAGACACGGGGATTTTACCGCCTACGCATACCGGTCCCTCGTCGACGGCAGCCCTTATATCGCCCTTGTCATGGGGGATGTCAGCGACGGATCGCCAACTCTGGTGCGCATGCACTCCTGTTGCGTCACTGGGGATGCCCTCGGATCCAGTCTGTGCGACTGCGGCGAACAGTTGGAGAGCGCCATGGAAATGATCGCCGAGGCCGGACGAGGTGTCATCGTCTATATCCAGAGTCATGAGGGCCGGGGCATCGGCATTCTGCACAAGCTGAAAGCCTACGAACTGCAGCAGGAACAAGGCCTCGACACCATCGAGGCAAACCACGCACTGGGACTGCCCGCCGATTCACGCGACTACGGGATCGGCGCCCAGGTGTTACACGATCTGGGTCTGCGGGAGTTGCGGTTGCTGACCAACAACCCGCGCAAGCGGGTCGGCCTTGATGGCTACGGCTTGACCGTCGTCGAGCAGGTATCGATCGAGGCTTCTCCGAATCCGCACAACATCCGCTACCTGCGCACAAAGCGCGATCGGATGGGACATGTCACCCTGCTCAACGAACCCGAGGGACCAGATGCCCAAAGTGCATGAGGGCAAACTCGACGCAACAAGCCGTCGGTTTGCCGTCGTCGTCGCCCGCGTCAACAGCCTAGTCACCGGTAAACTGCTCGACGGCGCGCTCGACTGTCTACGTCGTCATGGCTGCCCTGAAGAACAGGTCGAAGTCGCTTGGATACCGGGTTCCTTTGAACTGCCTCTGGCAGCCAAGAAGCTCGCCGCCACGGGTCGCTTTGATGCGGTTGTGTGTCTGGGCGCCATCATCCGCTCTGAAACCCCGCACTTCGACTTCGTCGCCAACGAAACGGCTCGGGGCATCGCCCGTGTCGGCCTCGACAGTGGCGTGCCGGTGATCCTCGGCGTCATCACCACCGACGACGTCGAGCAGGCCCTCAACCGCGCCGGTCTGCGGTCGGGCAATTACGGTTGGAATGCCGCCATGAATGCGATCGAAATGGCGGACTTGATGGCTGGATTTGGCCAGTCCTGAAATGGCTGACCACACTGCCGGATGATGAACTCCACTGACGACACGACACAGCAACAGCGCCGATGGGATGATGACGAGTGGGGGGGCGAGGATGATGAGATCCTGCCGGACACGCGCGCCGGCGCTCGACGGCTGGCATTGCAGGCCCTTTATTGGGAGGTCGCCTCGCCGGGACAACTGGAAGAGGCCCTGCGACAACGGGCGACGGCGGCGAGTATGGGAGCTGACAACGTCGAGTTTGCTGGTTCGCTGGCCCGTGGTTGCATCATACACAGCGCGGAGATCAAGGAACTCATCGCCGCCACCGCCACCAACTGGCATCCCTCACGGATCGCCCGTCTCGACGGACTCATCCTGCAACTGGCCCTCACCGAGTTGCTCTACCTCGACGATTCACCGGCACGAGTCGCCATCCACGAAGCCGTCGAATTGGCCAAGGCCTATGGTGGTGACAAGTCCCACGCCTTCGTCAATGGCGTGCTCGATGCCATAGCCCGCCAGCGCGGTATCCAAATCTGACATCGGGGCCTCGAGAGGCCCGGTCCGCCTCCTATGCGCACCGCCGTATTCTCTGATGTTCACAGCAACCTGGAAGCACTGCAGGCGGGGCACGACCTTGGCGTAGGCCGCTGGGTCTGCCTCGGGGATGTTGTCGGCTACGCCGCCGATCCGGAAGCCTGTATAGCGCTGGTCAGCGACATGGCGGCCGTGATTTTACAGGGCAACCACGACGCCACTGTGGCCGGTGTTCAGAGTGACGAGTACTTTAATAGTTATGCCCAGCGGTCCGTGGAATGGACCCGGCAGCGGTTAGCGGCCGAAAACCTGGAAAATCTGCGCGGCCTGAGCCTGATTCATGCCGATGTCGAGTCCTTTTTTGTGCACGCTGAGCCCGGCCAACCGCAGGCCTGGAATTATGTGTGTGATGCGACGGATGCCGCCCTTGCCCTCGACGTTGTCTCCGAGCGGCTGCTCTATGTCGGCCACTCGCATCTGGCCTTCATCTGTGCCGCTGCAGAGGAAGTGCACACCGTCCTCGAAACCGAGACAGATTCGGTCGAACTCGTGCGCGTATTTTACAACGTGAGCGCCACGCAACAGAAGATCCTTGATGCCGGCTTGCCTCGCTTCCTGGCGGACCGCCTTAACCAGGGTTGTTAATTTTTCGTCTCCTCCAACCGTGATCCCACCCAACTTGATATGCTTGCTTTCCTGAAAAATCTGTTCCGTTCCCTGCTCGGCTTCCTAAAGAAGGCCTTCGGCTCCCAGGCGGACCGCGAGTTCAAGAAGGGCCTGCCCGTCATCGACGAGATCAATCGTCATTGTGAAACACTGAAGACGCTTTCCGATGACGAGTTGTTCGCGCGCACGGGGCAGTTCCGGCAACGGTTGCAGGGCCGCACCGAAGAGCTCGACAACGAACGGGCCGAGTTGGAGACCTCCCTACGCGGTGATCTGGAACCGGCCGAGAGGGAGAGTCTCAACGATCGACATTCGGCGGCAGAGGAAGAGATTCGCGCCATCCAGGATAGCTTTCTGGACGAGATCCTGGCGGAAGCATTCGCCGTTGTCAAAGAGGCCTGCCGACGCCTGGTGGGCCGAGGTTGGGAGGTTGTGGGTACCGAGGAAGAGTGGTTCATGGAGCCCTACGATGTGCAGCTCTATGGCGGCACAATTCTGCACGCAGGCAAGGTTGCCGAAATGGCCACGGGGGAGGGCAAAACCCTCGTCGCCGTGGCGCCACTCTACCTGAACGCTCTTACCGGTGAGGGCTGCCATCTCATCACCCACAACAACTACCTGGCCAAACGCGACGCCATGTGGATGGGTGGCATCTACAACTTCCTCGGACTGTCGGTGGGTATCATCCAGGACGCCCGTCAGACGGGCGGCGCCGAGGCCTACATGCTGCCTGTTCCGGAGAGCCCGCCGGCGGCCTTTGAGTGGCGCCCCGCCAACCGTCACGAGGCCTATCGCGCCGATATCGTCTACGCCACCAAAGATCAGATCGGCTTCGATTATCTATATGACAACATGGCAACCCGCCGCGAGCATATCTCTCAGCGTGAATTCAATTTCGCCATCGTCGATGAAGCCGATTCCAACCTGATCGACGATGCCCGTACGCCGCTCATCATCTCCGGTCCGGTGCCGGAAGCGACAAACCGCTACGGCGAATTCAAGCCCCTGATCGAAAAGTTGCTGCGGGCGCAGACGAATCTGGTAAACAAGCTCGTCTCCGACGCCGAAAAAAAGCGCGAGGCGGAAGAGAACGAATATGACGTTGGCCTCGACCTGCTACGCGCCATGCGTGGGGCGCCAAAAAACAAGCGCTTGATGAAGGTCTTGCAGGAAGAGGGTGTAAAACGCCTGATCAGCAAGGTGGAGGGCGACTTCATGCGCGACAAGCGCATGCCGGAGATCGATGAGGAGTTGTTCTTCGTCATCGACGAAAAGGGCCACACCCTCGAGCTGACCGACAAGGGCCGAGACCTGCTGTCGCCCGACGAACAGGCGGTGTTCATCCTGCCTGACGTCAGCGAGGAGATTGGCGTCATCCGCCGCGATCCGGAACTCAGTGATGACGAGAAACGGCTGAAGGAGGACGAGGCCTACCGAGACCATCAGCAGCGCACCGAGGCGGTGCACAACATCAATCAGCTGATGAAGGCGTATACGTTGTTCGAACGCGACGTCGCCTACATGCTGACAGATGACAAGAAAGTCGTCATCGTCGACGAATCCACAGGACGACCGCAACCAGGACGCCGGTTCGCTGACGGTCTGCACCAGGCACTCGAGGCCAAGGAAGGCGTCAAAGTCGAGCAGGAAACGCAAACCGTCGCCACCATCACGCTGCAGAATCTGTTTCGCATGTATCGCAAGCTGGCGGGCATGACGGGGACCGCCGAGACCGAAGCGGCCGAATTGTGGGAGATCTACAAGCTCGATGTCATCGTCATACCCACCCATCGACCGATCCGTCGGGTGGACCACGAGGATCAGATCTACCGCACCAAGCGAGAAAAGTACACCGCCATAATCGAGGACGTCGCCTGGCTGCACGAGCGGGGTTTACCGGTGTTGGTGGGTACGATCTCCGTGGAGATCTCGGAGCTGCTGTCGCGCATGCTGACGCGCAAGGGCATCAAGCATCAATTGCTCAACGCTCGTTATCACGAAAAAGAAGCGGAAGTCGTTGCCGGTGCCGGCCAGCCTGGCCAAGTGACGATCGCCACAAACATGGCTGGTCGTGGCACCGACATCAAGCTGAATCCACAGGTCATCCATATCGAACGTGACCTCATCACTTCGCCGGATGTCACCCTCGCCAGCGATTACAACGGCAAGCCTTTGCGCGAGGAACTGACGGAAAATCCCAGCGGCCTGCAGGTGATCGGCACCGAGCGTCACGAGTCCCGTCGGATCGACCGCCAGCTACGGGGCCGCGCCGGCCGTCAGGGCGACCCAGGATTATCGCGATTCTACATGTCCCTCGAAGACGACCTGATGCGCTTGTTCGGGTCGGAGCGCATCGCCACAGTGATGGACAAGCTGGGTGCCGAGGAAGGCGAGGTAATCGAGCACCGGATGGTGACCCGTTCGATCGAACGGGCCCAGAAGAAGGTGGAGGCACGTAACTTCGAGATGCGCAAGCATCTGTTGAAGTACGATGACGTCATGAACCAGCAACGCCAGGTGATCTACAATCGTCGGCGGGACATTCTCGAACGGGATAGTGCCCACGACCAGGTTATGGAACTGATGGTTGAGACGACGGCTGGCCTGGTGGCTGCCCACACCCAGTCGGAGCTGCCCTCGGAGGAATGGACCTGGGAAGATCTGTCGGGTGAGTATTCCGGCATGTTTTTCACACCCTTTCCTGTGGAGATCGAGGACCGTGTCGGTATCGACGTCGAACAGTTGGATGAACAGCTGCTGGGTGTCGCACGCGACGCCTATGAACATCGCCGTGAATTGGTCACCGAGGACAGCTTCCGCGAGGTCGAAAAGGCCGTGCTGCTGCACACGGTAGACACCTGTTGGCAGGAACACCTGTACGAGATGGACGAATTGAAGGAGGGTGTCGGCTTCGCTGGTGTCGCCGGCAAAGACCCCCTCATGGTCTATCAGAAGGAGGCTTTCGATATGTTTGAGAGCCTCATCGCTCGTATCGATGCCGAATCACTGCGCAATCTGTTCCAGCTGCGTGTCGAAGCGGGCCCGCCACCAGAAGCACGACGGGTAGGCCGCGGCCAGTTGTCCGACATCCACAACGAGGCGACGAATCTCGGATTCCGCGGCGCGCCGGCAACCGCACCAGGCACCGAGGGGGGTGGTGATGGTCTGCCCCTTGGTCGCCCCGTCGGTCAGGCGAGACCTCGTGAGCGGGGTTTGGTTGCCGCCGGCAGTGAAGGCACGGATGTAGAAAAAAAAGCCCCCATACGCTCCGGTCCCAAGGTGGGCCGCAACGATCCCTGTCCCTGTGGCAGCGGCAAGAAATACAAACAATGTCACGGGCGGGGCTAAACCCGTCGGTGAATGGCGTTTTGGGTAGTGCTGCGCGGCGGAAGTAGTGTGGAT
>DPVW01000004.1:0-7114 GCA_003529325.1 Candidatus Latescibacterota bacterium
AAATGCGGCGGCGAGGGGGAGCTGAGGACCAAGGAGCGTGTCCGGTATTGGCTTATACGCTCCTTTGCCTATTGCGAATTCAAAATCTACGGTTCCAACTCTCTTTGTCCAACAGAGGGGAACGCGTATTTTGCGTCACGCGTCTATTTTCTACATAGGTTTGCTTCTACTAGTTTTACCTTCAGATCGCCTAAATCCCTACCAGGAGAGAGTGGCAATGCCCTATATGAGACACCACAACAACAGAAACAGCGGCGGCGGTCTCATCGGTTTCCTCATGGGCTGCCTGGCTGGCATTCTTTTTGGTGCTGTCCTCGGAGTTCTTATGGCCCCCCATCGAGGCGATATCACCCGACGGAAACTGGCTCGACGTGCGGGCGAAAAGCGAGATCAAGTCGTTGAGAAGGTCGAAGACCTGATGGTCCACAGAAGCGAGGAAGAAGATGGCGACGAAGCAGCAAATCACTGACACGCTAAAAAGGCGTTTCGCCGATGTCGCCGATCGGGGTCGTCTCTTCGGTCAGGCTCTCAAGGTGCGCGCCGACATGGCCGCCATTCGCCGTAGATTACGCACCAGCTACGCCGAGCTTGGCGAGGAGGTCTATCGTCGGCTGCGGGATGGAGAACTGGACGGCGACCACCGGCTGCTGACAATGAAAGAACGCGTCGATGGTCTCAAGATCGAAATCAAGCAGCGAGAAGTGGAATTGAACAAGATCGTGCACGCCGACTTGCGACGGGATCACGACACCGGAACAGGTGTTCACGACACCGAAGCAGGTGCTGACGGACAGTCCCCGTGATCCGCTTTCTTCTGGGCGTGGTCGCCGGGTTGGTGACGGGTATTCTGCTGTTCGGGTCCTTGTTGGATCGATTCGAGGACGCCGTCGAGTAGATAGTGAAGTCAGGCCGCCTGGCCGCCGTGGTGGAGGTGGTAAAGTCTGGCGTAGATGCCATCGGCGGCGACCAATTCGTCGTGCCGCCCGCGTTCGCGCACTTCGCCACGATGCAGCACGAGGATCTGGTCGGCATTGCGAATCGTCGACAGCCGGTGGGCGATGACGACGGAGGTGCGCGCCATCATCAGCCGAGAGATCGCCTCCTGAATGAGTTGCTCCGTCTCGGTGTCGATGCTCGACGTCGCCTCGTCGAGCACGAGGATCGCCGGGTCGAAGGCCAGGGCCCGGGCGAAGGAGAGCAGTTGACGCTGGCCGGAAGAGAGGCTCGTTCCCCCCTCCGCCACCGGCTGAGAATAGCCCTTCGGCAGACGATCCACGAAACGGTCCGCATTGACGTATCGGGCGACCGTGTGCACCTGCTCTGCCGTGATCTGTTCGTTTCCAAGGCGGATATTGCCTTCGATGTCCCCGGTGAACAAGAACACGTCCTGCTGCACGATGCCGATGCGTCGGCGCAACGCTTCCACATCCCATTCTCGCACATCGAGGCCGTCGACCCGGATACTGCCCTGCTGCACCTCGTAGAACCGACACAGGAGGTTGACGATGGTCGTCTTGCCGGAGCCCGTGGCGCCGACCAGCGCCAGACTCTGTCCGGCGGGCACGCGCAGGGATACATCCTGTAAGATCCAATCCGTCGCTTCAGGGTCATACTTGAAAAAGACCCGATCGAACTCGATGGCGATGCCCTCCTCCCCGTGCCCGATCTGCCCGGTTGGCCCCCCGGCGGGCTCCGTCGGTGTATCGAGAAGCTCGAAGATGCGTTCGGAGGCAGCCATGGCACTTTGCAGCAGTGCATAGCGGTCGGAAATGTCCATGATGGGCCGGAAAAATCGGCGGATGTACTGCAGAAATGCGACCAGGACCCCCACGTCGATCAGATTCTGCAGGACAGCGCCGGCGCCATACCAGACGATCAATGCCGTGCCCACCGTGCCGACAAACTCGGTGAAAGGAAAGAACACCGAGTAGTAGAAGATCTCCCGGTCCTCGGCGCGTCGATATGGCAGGTGTTCGCCGTCGAAGTCCCGCAGGTTGCGCTCCTGCCGATTAAAAAGCTGCACAACCTCCATGCCGGTGATGTTTTCCTGCAGGAAGGCGTTGAGTCGTGCGAGGCGTCGGCGTAGTTCCCGGTAGGCGATCATCGCCTTGCCCTGCAAGTAGAAGGTGGTCACCGCCAGCAGCGGGATCACCGTACAGGAGACGAGCATCAGTTTGACGTTCATGGCCCCCATGAAGGCGATGATGGCGATCAAGGTGGTCAGGTCCATGAAGACGGAGACGATACCCTCCGTGAAGAACTCGTTGAGCGCCTCCACATCGTTCGTCGTCCGGGTCATCGTGCGACCGATGGGTGTGCGGTCGAAATAGCGCATCGGCAGTCGCTGTAGATGTTCGAAGATCTGTTTTCGCATATCGCGCATCACATACTGGCCACTCAGCTCGGTAACCCTCGTCTGACCGTACTGAGCCAGATACTGCACGACGAGGCTGCCGAAATAGAGGCCGATAACGCCGTAGAGGCCCTCCAGGTCGCCTTTCAGGATGTGGTTGTCTACACCGATCTTGGTCAACCAAGGACCGAGTTGGCTGGAGACTGCCGTCACCAGAATCAGCGTCAGGGCGGCGGCGACCCGTAGTTTGTACGGCCCCAGATAGCGGATCAGTCGTATTGCCAGTCGCAGGTTGAATGGCCGCTCCTGGACCTCTTCTTCTGTGGACAGATCGACGGGGCTCACATCACCTCCAGTTCCTCTGCCAACTGCTGACGGCGCGCCAGACCGGCGTAGATCCCCTGGGACGCTACCAGTTCGCCATGGGTCCCCTCTTCGGCGATGCCGCCCTCGTCGAGCACGATGATGTGATCGGCATCGCGCAGGGTGGAGATCCGGTGGGCGATGAGGATCGTCGTGCGCTCGGCCATGATCCGTCGAAGGTGTCCGAGAATCGCCTCTTCCGTATGTGTATCGACGGCGG
This sequence comes from Candidatus Latescibacterota bacterium, assembly GCA_003529325.1. Classification (GTDB taxonomy): domain Bacteria; phylum Latescibacterota; class UBA2968; order UBA8231; family UBA8231; genus UBA8231. The sequence goes on from DPVW01000004.1 coordinate 2,937, forward strand.
AAAGGGAGTCGTCGAGGATGAGGATCTCCGGGCGCCGCAACAGGGCTCGCGCCAGGGTCGTCCGCTGTTTCTGTCCCCCAGACAGGGTCACCCCGCGTTCACCGATCACCGTGGCAAACCCCTCTTCGAAGCTCTCGATATCGGTGCGCACCTGCGCCTCTTCCGCCGCTTCGTGGATCTGCGGTTCGGAGGCATCCTCGACGCCATACCCGATGTTGGCTCCCATGGTGTCGGAGAACAGGAAGGGCGTCTGCGCTACATAACCGATGGCTTGTCGAAGTCGTGTCAGCGGCCATTGATCCAGGGGGACACCGTCGAGCAGGATGCGGCCTTGCGTGGGCTCGATCAGCCGCGGAATCAACCGGGCAAATGTCGTCTTGCCGGCACCGACACGGCCGATGATGCCCAACGTCGTGCCGGCGGGCAGATCGAGGTTGAGGCTGTGCAACGCCGGTATGCCATCGTAGGCAAAACCAACGTTGTCAAACTGCAACCTGCCGGAGATTTGCTCCGGCAGCGACGTCGTCGCCGGCAGCGTGCGGTCCGATATCTGTGGTTCGATGGCCAGTACCTCGTTGATCCGGCGTATGGCGACGAGCGCCCGTTGCGAGCGGTCGATGACCCAACCGACATACGAAACCGGCCGGATCAGCAGCGTCAGATAGGCATTGAGGGCGACGAAATCACCGATGCTCAAGGAGCCTGCGACCACCCCTTTGCCGCCGAGCCACAGGTTCATTCCCAGGCCGATGGAGGCGATGAGGAAGGACAGGGGCCGGTAGACAGCGTGGGTGTGGATCAGACTCGCATTGCGCTCGAGATACTCCTGATTGAGTCCCGCAAAATGGCGGCTTTGTGCGGGGCCCTGTACGTAGGCTTTGACGACCCGAATGCCAGCCAGATTCTCCTGGATAAAGTTGCTGATGTCACCAAAAAAGTCCTGAATCGCGCGAAAGCGGGTGTGGACGATGGCCGCCATGCGCACGAGGAACAGACTCATCAAGGGCAGTGGGATCAGCACGAGGAGTGTCAATTGCCAGTCGATACGGCACATCATGGTCACGGAGAAGAGGAAAATCAGCGCCGTCTCGGCGATCCCACGAAGACCATAGGTGAAGAAGATGCGGACCTGCGTGAGATCGTTGGTGGCCCGCGCCATGAGGTCACCCGTGCGATGTTCCTGGTAAAAGGACAATGGCTGCGCCAACAGATGAGCGAAGAACTTCGTCCGGATATCGTATTCGATCCACGTGGAGGTGACCCCCGTCAGGCGGCGCATGAAATAACCGCCCATGGCGATACACAAGGCCAAGGCCAGCACATTGATAACGCGATCTCTGACCAGCGACAGTGCCTCAGTGCTATCCTCTGCCAGGGAATCGACAGCGGCCCCGATCTGCAGGGGGATGAGCGTTGCTGCGACCTGAGCGCAGGCGATGACCGCTACAGCCAGCAGGATGCGCCTGCGGTAGGGTCTGACGTACTCGGAGAAGGGTCCAAACATCTCAGGCCTCTGAAGAGCGAGACAGATTGCTCAAAGTGAGTCAGTCCGTGCGCAGCAGATTGGGAAAGGTTTCCAGCAGGACGGGACGCAGTGCCCGCAACGCATGACCCCTGTGGCTCACTGCCCCCTTCTCCGCACGACTGAGTGTCGCCATGCCGCGGCCATAGGCGGGCACGAAGAACACGGGGTCATAGCCAAAACCGCCATCTCCTTCTGCTTCGTCAAGGATGCGGCCTTCACAGGATCCGGCAGTCGTCGCCGTGCGTCCATCGGCATCGGCGACGACGAGACAACAATGGAACCGAGCTGTCCGGAGGGCGGTGGGTACACCAGCCAATTCGTCGAGCAGGTGCTGGTAGCGACCGGCGTCGTCAAGGCCTGCACCGCCATAACGAGCGGATCGCACACCCGGCCGACCATCGAGAGCGTCCACCTCCAGACCGGAATCGTCGGCGACACTGATCATTCCTGATGCCGACGCATGGGCCTGCGCTTTGAGTAGAGCATTGTCGTAGAAAGTCGTGCCTGTTTCGGCAACGTGCAGGTCGAGTCCGGCGTCTCGGGGCGAGAGGATCGGGATGTCTTCCAGCAGGGCTCGGAATTCGGCGAGTTTACCGAGGTTGCCCGTGGCGACCAACAGAGGCACTGTCGTCGACCTGCTACCGCTGACCCTGAGCCTGTGCCTGCGCCGTGTCCAACTCCTGTAACTTATGGGCGCAATAATCCTTGAAACGGCTGTCGACGATCGCCCGCGAATACCAGGAGCGCGCCTCCGTGATCTGCCCCAACTCGGCATGGGCATCGGCGAGCACGACCTGGGCAGCGTAGAAATTCTTCTGCCGCGAGACGGCAGCATTACCAGACTCGATAGCGGCGCGGTATTCTCCCGTGCCAAAGTGTGCTTCAGCCAATCGGTATCGTGCCTGTGCGTCCTTGCTATCGATCTCGATGGCCTTTTTCAACGGTGCAATCGCCTCGCCATGTCGTTGCAGCTGGATCAAGGCTGTGCCGATCAGCACAAAACCATCGACAAATTTGGGGTCCAGGGCGACGGCCTTACGCAGTGTCGTCACCGCCCCCTCGAGATCCTGGGCAGCTATGCGCACGTGTGCCAGGCCCGCATACGCCTGAACGAGTGAGCCGTCGATGAGGATGGCCTTCTCATACATCTGTGCCGCCAACCTCAACTCGCCTCTTTGCCGATAGATGTCACCCAATGACTTGGATGGCCACGGATAGGACGTGTCCGCTGCTGCCGCCGCCTCAAACACTGGCACCGCTTTGTCTGGCTGGCGCAGACCTATGTGGCACAGACCGATCGTATACAGAGCCTGGGCGTTGTCGGCGTTGTAGCGCAAGGAGGCTTCGAAGCGCTCGATCGCCTCACCGAAACGGTGTTGCTGTCGTGAGCGAAGGGCCGCCTTGTAGTACAGATCTCCGAGCAATTTTGGGATACGGGCAGCGAGATCCTCGCGGCTCACGCCGTGGTGCAGGGCTGCCTCCAGCGAGGCGGCCGACTTGTCGTATTCTCCCAGGTGGGCGTGAGCCATTCCGAGAGCGTAATGAGCGTCTGCGTAGGTGGAGTCAAGACCGACAGCCGATTTCAGCTCGATGGCGGCGTTGCGATAGTCTTTGCTTTGCAGCTGGGTGTATCCCGCTCGGTAATGAGCGACGGCCTCAGTCGACTGGGCATCAACGAAAGATGGGCTGACCAGCACGAGGAAGCTGGGCACCATAGGTAAAAACCAGGCGCGAGATCGGGGCGTAGAGACTGGCGTCATGGGAGTCTGCTGGTTGCTGGTGGGTATAGAAGAGGCTGAACCTACTTGCACCCGGTATGGTTGTCAAAGCGAGACTTCGACGCGTACACTATCTCTCGAACCGCTTCTGTGACAACCGCTTTCGTCTCCTCCCACACGTCAACTCACGTTCTGCACATGCGCTGGTTTCAACTCGACCCAAGCTACTGGTTCTATTACGCCGCCGACTGGTGTCGCGACGAACTGGATGGAACACGAACCGGAGCTGTGGGGATCCAATTTTTAGAGTTGGTTGCCCAGCTTTGGTACTGGTTGATCATCGGCGCTCTCCTCAGTGCCCTGGCGTCGCACTACCTGCCACGTACGCGTCTCGGAGATCTGCTGACTCAGCATCGAATCGGATCCGTCGTCGGCGCTTCCGTGCTAGGCCTCGTCTCCCCACTGTGCACCTTTGCGGCAATTCCAGTCGTGTCCCGAGTGCTCAAGTCGGGGGTACCGGCACCCCCGCTGATGGCATTCCTGTTCGCCTCGCCGTTGATGAATCCTGCCTTGTTCGCCTACACCTACGGCGCCCTTGGCCTCGAGATGGCTACGGCTCGCAGCCTGACGGCACTCTCCATCGGCCTCGGAGCCGGATTGGGCACACACCTGCTGCAACTGTGGGGGCTACTGGTCACCGACATGAACTCGAAGAGGGGATTGACAGCCGTGGCGGGCGGCTCCGGCGTCGTCGCCACCGTGCAGCAGCGAAGTCTGGCACGCCGTTTTGTCCAAGACCTGGGGTTCATTTCCCGCTGGTTTGCTCTGGGCCTGTTCATCGCGGCACTGACGGCGACATTTCTGTCCCCCGATTTGATCCGCTCGATTCTGGGTTCCGGCAGCCGCTGGTCGGTGCCGGTAGCCGTGTTGATGGG
>DPVW01000004.1:7421-7570 GCA_003529325.1 Candidatus Latescibacterota bacterium
CCGGCAGCCGTGTTGATGGGTGTGCCGCTGTATGCCTGTGGCGGCGGGGCAATTCCAATCGTGGAAACCATGATCCGTCTGGGTATGACGCAGGGCGCCGCCCTCGCGTTCTTCATCGCTGGTCCGGCGACCAAGTTCCATACGCTGGG
>DPVW01000482.1:0-15460 GCA_003529325.1 Candidatus Latescibacterota bacterium
TGTCGGTTGTGCTCACCCGACAGGGGGAATTGTATCTGAATGATCGGCCCACGTCGCGGGTGAATCTGAGCACGTATGTAAGAGCCGAGGTCGAAGCCAACGCTGACGTGCAGGTGCTGATCGGCGCCGACAGGGAGTTGCCCTACGGTGAGGTCGTGGCCTTGATCGACCTCATCAAAGAGAGTGGCGTGCGTCGTTATGCTCTGAATGTTGCCTACAAGGACAAGCTGGTCCCGTGAACGTGAGAGCAGAGGACGCCACCGAGGGCGGCAGGGGGCTTTCGGCCAAGCCGTACATGGTGTCGCTGCTCTGTCACGCAGGGGCAATTGCCGTCGTCATCGTCGTGGCGACGCTGAACGTGCGGCAGGACCCAGAAGTCATCGAGGTGGAGATCGTCGAGATCCCGCCGCCCCTCGAGGAGCCCGTGGTGCCGCCCTCCAGGCCTGCGCCCCCCGTGCCGGTCCCCGATGTCGAGATCATACGCAAGGTTGAGACCGACGCACGGCCTTTCCACGCCGAGGCTCAGAATCTCAATCAACGGCAACGTGATCCCAATAACGTCGTCAATCGTGAGGCCCCGACGTTGACCTTCGCCATTCCCATGGAAGCCACAGTCGACGGAGGGGAAGGTTTCGAGGTCGTCGCTGTGGTAGGGGCGGACCCCGGCATGCACGGCGATCCCAGTATCGTCAGCCTGCCCGCCGTGGAGTATGCCGATAGCTGGGAGATCACCGTAGAGCCCGAGCCCCTCAACGACCGTGAGTTCAAGCCGGTATATCCGCTGGCCGCCAAGGCACGTGGTCAGGAAGCTGCTGTCGAGGTCGAAGTGCTGGTCGACAGTTCTGGTGCCGTCGCCGAGACCCGTGTGCTGATCTCGGGGGGGGACGCGTTCAGCACATCGGCGCTGGAATACTGCCGCAAACTGCGCTTCAAACCCGCCCTGGCCAACCACGTGCCAGTCGCCAGTCGCATCGTGTGGGTCGTGGACTATCGCTTTGGCAACAGGTAGCCGATGATGGCGACGACGTCGTTTCTGGGTCTGACATGGATCGTCGCACTCGGGTTGAGTGCAATTCCGTGCGATGCACAGGATTCACCGACGTCACCGAAGTCGCTCAGCCAACGGCCTGAAGTCATTCAGGATGCGTCGCTGCGTTATCCACCCCAGGCGTGGGACAACGATGTGCAGGGGGATGTGGTGCTGCTGCTGTGGGTGACCGAGGTGGGTCAGGTAGAGGCGGCAAAGGTGATCTCCACACCGGGCTACGACATGGAGTTGGCGGCCATGGCGGCGGCGAAGAAGATGCGATTCTCGCCGGCGTTGATGGACGGCGAACCCGTCAAGGTGAAGATCCGTTACACCTTTCGATTCCGGAAACCGGAGAGGGGGGCCCTGGCGCTGCCGCCATTGACGGGTGGGGGGAAAGAAGACCCCCGTCCCAAGGGCCGGTTCTTCGGACGGGTGTTACAGAAGGGCACGGGCAACCCGCTTGTGGGTGCTGAACTCTACCTGCTCGATCTGGATGAGGCGACTCTCACAGACGAGAATGGGCGCTTTGATCGTGCGTTGAGTCCCGGTGGCTACGCGGTGACTGTAAATGTGCCACAGCACCACGTATTCGAGAGGCTGGAACGGGTGGAGTCGGGTGGTTCGGTTGAGGTCGAATATTACGTCGAGCCCAATCGGCGGGAGCGCTATCGCACCATCGTCTGGGGCGACGAGGGCAGGGCCATGGTGGGGCGTACGACGCTGGCGGAGGCGGAGATCTCGGAGATCCCCGGCACGGTGGGCGATCCGATCCGCGTCATCATGCTGATGCCGGGCGTGACGACGTCGATGAGTGGCCTCGGGTATCCCGTGGTGCGAGGCGTGCTGCCAGGGGATGCACGCTACGAGATGGACGGCGTGCAGATCCCCATGCTGTATCACCTCGGTTTCGGTTCGGCCGTGGTGAATCCCCGCTTCACGAGTGGCATCGTTTTTCAGCCAGGTGGTTACTCCGTGCAACACGGGCAGTTCCCGGGCGCGCTGATCATGGGGCAGGCCGCCCGTGCACCGGAACAGGCGGCGACGGCGACGGACCTGTCGATCATTCAGACGAGTCTGTTTCACGCGCGACCGCTCACGGAAAATCTGCAGACGCTGGTGGCGGGACGCATGGGGACGCTGGGTTTGATCGTAGAAGGTCTGGCCTCTGACGCCATCTTTAAGTACTGGGACTATCAGAGCAAGACCTTTCTGCAGATCGACGACAACGATCGTCTGGAGTTTCTCGCCTTCGGTGCCGGCAACAAGGTGGGCGAGAAGTTGGAGGGTGGGGGTGAGGATGTGGTCAAGATCGGTTTCCATCGCATGTTGCTGCGGCAGCGGCATACACTGCAAGCCGGTTGGCTGCAGCTCGAAGGGGAGCTTGGGCAGGAGGGTTATGAGGCGCCTGCGGATGAAGATGAGGACGAGGAGGCGATGGATGCGAGGTACTCCTATGGCGGTCTGCGGGGCAAACTCTCGAAGACGCTACGACCCAATCTGGAGATCCTCGTGGGAACCGAAGGGGTCCTGCAAGACTTCGACTTCATGCCGGATACCGACGAGCTGAGCGCCCCGTCGGACGGCATCACACTCGGAGCCTATACCGAAGCACAATGGACCCCGGGAGACTGGACGGTGATCCCCGGTATTCGTGTTGATCACTATCGCTACGGCATCGATGATGGGCCCCGGCGCACGGCTGTCGATCCGCGGTTGGCCGCCGGATACCAGCTGACGGACGGCCTCGAGGTCAAAGCGTCAGCCGGCGTCTACCAAGGCCCACCACGGGTGACCCTGGCGGAGGGGCCTGTCGTCATCGGTCCGGTGCCGGGCATGGTGGGCATCGGTCTGGAGCGAGGACTGACTCGAACCATGCAGATCACCGGTGGATTGGAGGCCGAACTCCCCTGGAACTTGCAGGCCGTGGTGCAGGGATACGACAGCAGCCTGCGCACCGGCATGGATTTCTCGCTGCGGGAGGAGAATCTGGGGGGCGAGACGGAGGATGGAGATGATGACCCCCCCCTGCCCAGCACGGGCCGTTCGTATGGCGTCGAGTTCGTCCTGCGCCGGCAACTGGGTGGCTCGTTATTCGGCTGGATGACGTATAGTCTGAGCCGCAGTGAACGCACGGCGGAGGGGTACGGCACGATGCCCTTCATGTTCGACCAGACACACGTCATCAACGCCGTCGCCTCATGGGAGGTGGGACGACACTGGACACTGGGTGCGGCGTATCATTTTCACACGGGTAGACCCTATACACCGGAAGTCCTGGTTCCCTTTAGAGGTATCGGTCACGGCCCGCCATTTTCCAAGCGCTTGCCAAATTTCTGGAAGCTCGATGTGCGCATCCAGAAGCGGGAGGTGTATGACACGTGGTACTTTGACTTCTACATCGATGTCCTCAACGTCACCTTCAATCGGGAGACGATCGGCATAAAATTAGATGGGGATGGCGGCGAGCGTATCGAGAAGTCGCTGTTCTTCGTGCCCATGCTGGGACTTCGGGCAGCATTCTAAGAGACGGCGAGGGATTCCCGCCTCAACAGATGCCTCTCCAGGAATTCGAAGGTTCCATTGCCGTTGATGGTGTGCGGTCCGTCGAAGAATTCGATCTCGGTGCGTTCTGCGTGGCCGAGCAGGACGTAGAGACGGCGTGTGCGGGCATACTCGTAGGCGACCCATTCGTCGGGTGCGACGCCGTCGTGGTGGCCGCGTTCGACCATGAAGGGTCGTGGGAAGATGAGCCAGCTCATCTCGGCGTAGTTGAAGGTGTTGCCCAGGTCGAACTCCGGCATGTCGTATTCACCGGTGCCCATGTAGGACCAGCGGTGCCGCGTGGAGGAACACTTCCAGATCCATTCGTTGTAGTCGGCGGAACAGATGGACAGGCAATAGCCTGGCAGCAGAGCGGGTACTCTCATGGCGGTCTTGCCACCGTAACTGAGGCCATAGAAGGCGATGCGCTCCGCATCGACGAAGGGCAGCGATCCCAGCCACTGCAGGATCCGCTCGTGCTGTCGGACGATGACGCTGAACAGGGACACTCCAAGAGGGTTGGCGAGACGCTGAATGTCACGATACCGGCTGCCACCGATATAAGGGTTCTGGGGTGCAAAGGTGACGAAACCCTTTTCGGCAAGACGACAGGCGTAGGTATGGTAGGCGTCATGATCGACGGCGGGATCGGCGACATCTTGTGGTCGTCCCTCCAATCCGTGCTGACAGACGACGACGGGGCGTTGGTGCCCCCGGCGGATCCCTTTGGGCACGAGGAGAATGCCGTAACTGAAGACGTGGGCGGCACCTGTGCCGTAGACGTCGAGCACGACCTCATAGCCGCGGAATTTCGGGGTGTCGTAGACGAGGCGACTTCGTGGGTTCAGCCTGCCACGTGGCGCCGGCAATTCGCCGATCACGTGTCTGGCAAAGCGCCGGCGATACCGATCAGCTGACAAAGCGAAAGCGGTGGCGCTGGTCCGATCGGCGGACGCCCAGAATTGCTCCCGACGATGTTCGGCGGCGGCAAGCGCTACCTGTGTGTGGGCGATGATCTGGCGCACGATGCGATCGCGACGCCGCCTGGGGTCGGGTAGCTGGTTGCCGGTCCGGCGAGGTGCACGGGCGGTGGGTGCCAGCCTTTGCCGGGCACCCACGGCACGCAGGATCTGACGTAGAAAGCTGTCGCTGCCTGGATGCTGACGATCCGGTCTGACTACCTCCAGGTATCCTGAGGCGCCGCGCAGGCCAGCAACGTGTCGCCTCGCCCGCTCAGCCTCTTCTGCCACTTGCTCAAAGGAGGGCGTAACCAGGACGCCGGGGGCAGCACCGCTACGTCCTTCACGCTCTGCGGGTGGGCCGTCGACGGTAGGCACCCGGGCCGCTTCGATGACGAGTCGTCGTGGGGCGATCATGGCGGCGACTTCGGCGTCACCGAACTGCCGCAGCAGGCCGAAGAGGTTGCGATCGATCGGCTCGCGCCAGGTCTGCTCGCGGGGACCGAAGGCGCCACTGACACCGGCGGCAGATATGCGGTCGTCGAGGGCCGCAGCATACAGCGCCAGACGACCCCCTTCGCCATATCCGGCGACACCGATGGGGGCGTCGATCTGCCAGCCGTCGAGCAATGCGAAGAGACTCTCCAACTCGTATCCCAGCACGTGCCGGCCCAGCTCGTAGGCGGTTCGATAAATGAATTCGCGATGCGACATATTGGTGCTGCGAATGTCGGGAAGGAGACTGTGCTCGCAGTCGCGGTCCACCGCCTGGGGGATGGCGACGGCGCAGCCATTCTCCGCGAATCGTCGGGCCAGCTGCTGTGGCCTTGGCAGACCGGGTTCGAGTCCTGCAGACTGTTCAGGGGTTTGTGCGGCGTCCGGCAGTACGACCATACGGGCACGTCGCCGACCGTGGGGCAACAGCAGCAGACCCTCGCCGTCGAGCCCGCCAAAGACCGGCCAGCGAATCGCGTACACATCATAACCCCGGCCCCGGGCGATCGCCCCGTCGGTAGCGCCTGGGGTCGACACGATCTGCAGACCTTCGCCTCGGACACGATGGTCGATGCCGACACCGAGAATTCGGGCGAGACGTTGGCGACGAGGCTGCAGCCACCGGTCCCACGAAGTGAGACTGGAGACATCTGGTTTCCAGGCACGCAGGCGCTGGTCGCCAACCACCGCGGTACGGAGCACGAGGTATTGGCGGATGCCCTCGACCATACGTGCCGCCAGGTCGCCATCCCAGGTAAGGAGAGCGGTCTGTGGTAGTCGGTCGGCGGCGACTCGGGTGCCGGTGGTCACGTCCGTTTCAGGCGCAGAATTTTCGCCGCATTACGCCAGGCGATCCCTTCGCGGACACGTTTACCGCGATCGAGGACCTCGAGTTTCAACAGCGCCGGGTCAGCGACTTTGAAGACCATCCCGGTGCCGAAGGCGAGTTTGTCCTGGCCGGCCTCATCGATGAATGCCTGCATGTTGCGCTGCAGGACGGCCGTCATGCGCGAGATATCGACGACGTAGTCAGCATCCTTGGGCAACCGCGCCGCCTGCAGGCCCAGCGCGTTGAGGAGCATCCATCTTACCTTCGGCCGTGTCTCCAGAGCCAGGCGGATTTCGTCAGCACTCAGGTCGCGGGCGATGTCCCAGGGGTGTCTGGTGCGGCGGTCCTCGACTCGCTGTGGCACCTGGATCACGAAACCACGTTCGTGCGCGGCATCGATCAGATCGAGGGCACCGGAGTCGGTGAGCTGGAACTCATGATACTGTGGGTAGAGGCGCAGTCCGATGCAGCCGAGATCCTCGTGGCAGCGTTGCAGGTCCTCTAGCCAACCGGGGTTCTCCGGTCGCAGCGTGGCCACTGGCAACAGACGATCGGTGTGGCGTTTCACCTGGCGGGCAAGTTCCTCGTTGGCTGGATGCGGGTCCCGATAGAGTGCGGCGCCCACGTGGCCGACGACGGCACGTTCGATGCCTTTCTTATCCATGCGCTTGAGCAGGCCGGTCACCGTCGGGTTCTCGAGGTGACGGAAGGGCCAGGCGCCGACCCATGTATTGATATCGATCAGCATGTCAGCTGTGCCTCCGCCGGGCGACGATCTGCTCCCAGTTCCGGTAGCAGATCTTCTCCTTCTGAGTCTGTGTCAGATCGGCGGCCAGCATCTTGCCGACGCCGCCCTCCATGGTCATATCGGTGCCGAAGAGGAGTCGCTCGGCGCCGAGCTCGCGGGCACACATCTCGATCATGCCGGCGTCTATGATGGAACCCGAAGTGTCGAGATAGACAGAGGGTGCCTCGCGCAGCGCTTTGATCGACCATTCCCAGTCACCACCGCCGCCGATATGGGCCTCGATGAGCATGCACTCCGGGTACAACTGCGCGGCGCGGACGAAGTCTGCGGCGTCGGAGATGTTGGGCTGCTCGTCGGTAAACCTGCGGGTCGTCGCGTGCCCGGCGTGCTCGAGGACGGGGAGCCCCTCGTCGATCGCCTTTTCCAGCACCGGATGCACTGCGGGGTCCCAGATCTTGTACTGGTTGTACAGCTTAATGCCGATCATGCCGGCATCGAGGCAACGGTCGATCTCGCCGAGAGACTGCTGCTGGCCGGGGGTCACGTAACACCAGCCGAGGATGCGGCCCTCGTATCGTCTCATGCAGCCGATGACGGCATCGTTGCACTCGCGGACCTTGTCGAAGGTGGGCATACCGCGCATGACAGGGATGGAGACGACGATCTGCTCGATCCCGAGTGCGTCTGCCGCCTCGATGATGCGGTCATTGTGATCCCAGCTCCACTCGACACCGGCACCCTTCACGTGCATGTGCATGTCGATCATTCGCACTTGTCGATCTCCTCGGCGATTGCGGCTGTCATCGCACGCGTTCGTGGCGATAGATATTCCAGGCATTCACCAGTGTACCCGTCCACGGGCAGCACATGGCCGGTGATATAACTGGCCTCGTCGCTGCAGAGAAACGCGGCGGCGGCGGCGACTTCGGCAGGGAGACCGTGTCCGCCACCATACGGTCGATGGCCGCCCCCTCGGCGGTGAAGCGCTCGCCGACGGCACGGCCGATGCCCTGACCAGCGCCGGTGATGACGGCGACCGGGCCGGTGAGGCGGGATGAGTTGACTGTCTGGTTCATATCAAGCTGGACGGTGGCGTACTGACTGTGCGACGTCAAGTCTGGTCCTCTCCGGCTTACTCGGTGTCAGGCTCTTGTGGATGTTACCGACATGGCGGAAATGAAACGAGTGTGTTCCGGTTCCTTAGGAGCTGTAAGTTGTTGTCGTGCATGTAGTTAGCTCGTCATGAAAACTAGCGTAGGACAAGCTGCGGGCGCCGGCGGTTCTTGTGGCGGCGCTACTCGGGGCCCTGCTGGGGCTTGGTGGGTTTTTACGCTGGACTATGGCGAGGGGTTGTCCTATTTCAGCACGGATCCAGCGGCCTGCGCCGACTGCCACATCATGCGGCCCTAGTATGATTCGTGGCAAAAGGCCAGTCATCACACCGTGGCGACCTGCGTCGATTGTCACCTGCCCCACACGCTGGTCGCCAAATATCTGGCAAAGGCTGAGAATGGGTATTACCACTCGAAGGGTTTCACCTTCGGTGGTTTCCACGAGCTGATCGCCATCAAACAGAAAAACAGCGACATCCTGCAGGACAACTGCCTGTCCTGTCACGGGCCAATGACGGCTGATATGCTCGTCGGTGCGGGTCACGATTACGCCATCCGTTGCGTGCATTGCCACGCTGGCGTCGGCCACGGCGAACGGGCTGGCCTTGGCGGTCCGATCAGGGCAGAGGAGAAGACGGAATGAGACTGAGTTGGACCAAGGCACTGGCGATTGCCGTCGTCGCCGGATTGGCGACGGTTCTGGTGGCGGACTGTCACATGCCCTACATACGGGACGGTGCGTCGAAGGTTTCCGACCACTGGGTACGCAGCCCGCTGTTGAACGTCATCGCGCCTGCCAGACCTGTCAGCGCGTGTCAGAGACAGAGATGCTCGCCCGCGTCGCTGGCATTCAGGAGCGAAATCATGGATTGTTGCAGCGTGCTGGAGCGGCCCTGATGGATCAACTCGATGCCATGGCGGGGGCCAAGCGGGAGGGGGCAACCGACTCGCAACTTGAAGAATCCCGCCAGCTACAGCGTCGGGCTCAATGGCGACTGGATTTTATCGCCGCCGAGAACTCCATGGGATTCCACGCACCACAAGAGGCGGCGCGCGTGCTGGCAGAGGCGGTTGATTATGCTCGACAGGGACAGGTGAGCGCCCTGCAAGCAACTCGGTAACTTCAACACGTGGAGAGATGACAGATGCAGATCGGTACTTCGTCCCTGGCGGGACTGGCACAGATGCGATCCGGGGTCAAGAGCTGTCGCTGGTCGTCGTGGGATACCACCGGTGGCAACCGCGACAACTGGCCGATCAAGGCGGGTGAGAAGGTGACACTCGGCGAGACGGATGGTGCCGGCTGTGTACGCCACATCTGGATGACGACGAGTGAGGTGGACAACAATCTGAAGCGGCTCGTCCTGCGTTGCTACTGGGACGGGGAGCAGACGCCCTCTGTCGTGTGTCCTGTAGGCGACTTTTTTGGGCTCGGGCATGCCAAGGCGGTCTACCACCAGTCTCTGCCAGTGCAGACGTCGTATCTGGGTATGAACTGCTGGTGGCCGATGCCTTTTGCCAAGGGCGCGCGTTTCGAGGTTACCAACGACTCCGATGTCGACAGCTTTCTGTACTTCTATGTCGACTACGAGGCATGGGACAGACCAGGGCAGGATCTGGGCCGATTTCATGCCAATTGGAAACGTGAGCTCGTACTCCGGAAAGATGCCCCCATAGGACCGAATGCCTCGGGTCAGGATCAGCGTCTCAACGCCACGGGGGAGGACAACTTTGTCGTGCTCGAGGCGACGGGCAAGGGCCACTACGCTGGTTGTTATCTGCATATCGACACCAATGAGACGGGCTGGTGGGGTGAGGGGGACGACATGTTTTTCGTCGATGGCGAAGCCTGGCCCCCACGTCTCCATGGGACGGGGACGGAGGATTACTTCTGCGGCGCCTGGAACTACAAGCAGTTGCAGGAGGCATATTCGACGCCATACTACGGGTATCACTTCAAAGGCAATCAGGATTATACCGGCAAACACTCGCAGTATCGATTCCATGTCGAGGATCCGATCTGTTTCGACAAGAGTCTGCTGTTCTCCATCGAACATGGCCACGCCAACGACCGCCAGGGCGACTGGGTGAGTACCGCCTTCTGGTATCAGACGGGCCGCACAGAATCGTTGCCGGACGTCGGTAGCTTTTCCGATCGTGAGCCCTATGGCTTCGGTAGTCTGGAGCGTTGGCCGGGCAAGGATCGGAAGGAGTTGCCACAATGATCCACTGCGTGAGCCCCGGTTCCCGTCAGTTGCTCTTGTTGTCCGTGGCAGGTCTCTTCGTCGCGACTTCCGCACGGGCGGCGCAACCCTTTGACTGTGGCCCCTTTCTGCTGCAACCAGGAAGAACGACGATGACCGTCGTCATCGACCACGCCGAGCCGGTGGAGGCCCGTCTGACCTGGCAGCGCGAGGATGGCGGCAGCAAACAGAACTCACGGCACGAGACGGCGCGACACCACATTTTTGCGCTCACCGATCTGCGTCCGGACACGCACTATCGATACCGCATAGAGGGGGATGGTTTCGACAGTGGCGAACGGACCTTCCGCACCCTGCCCATCGCTCCCCGGCAGTACCGCTTCCTCGCCGTCGGTGACGTGCGCAGTCGTCCCGAGGATTGGCGCAAGGTGGCACGGCGGATGAATGACAACGAATCGGAGGCCTTGTTCATCGTCGGCACGGGGGATTATCCAGCCGATGGTAGACAATACGAACAGTGGAAGGGGCAATTCTTCGACCCCGCACGAGACCTGCTGGCGCGATTGCCGATCTGGCCCGCCATCGGCAACCATGAGCGCACCCGTCAGTATGTGAGCGCCCCGCCACCGGACGAGGTGATCGCAGAGGAGGAGTCACACTATTTCAGCCTCTTCGATCTGCCAGGCAATGAACGTTGGTATCGCGTCGACTATCAGTATCTGACACTGTTGGTACTGGACAGCAATTCGCAGATGCAACCAGGCCATGAGCAGTACGAATGGCTGCATGAGCAGCTGCGCTCAGCCCGCAAACGTTTCACCCTGGTCGTCTACCATCACGGTTCGGTAACCTCCGGTCCCCATGGTCGGCGCCGGGAAGATGGCATCACCTTTCGCGAGTGGCCGGCAGACCAGATTCGTCGTTTCCTGATGCCTCTGTATGAGATGTATGGCGTCGACCTCGTCCTCAATGGACATGACCATCTGTATGAGCGCTCACAGGTCAACGGCGTGTACTACGTCATCACCGGTGGCGGCGGCGCCCCATTGTACAAGGTGAATAGTTCCGAGAATCCTTATCAGCAGGTGGCCATTGCCGCCCATCATTACAGTGCCCTGGACGTGACACCTACAAGCATCACGCTGACGGCGATCGGCGTCGAGGGGGAGATGCTCGATTGGTTCGTGATCCCCGTGTCGGCGGCGACGGCGACGCGTATGCCGAGACATTGGCGGGACGAACTGCTGCAAACGCTGACATTCGAAGCGTCCGCAGGTGCATCTCAGGTGCTCGTGCGCAACACTCTCGACTTTCCCATACACATAGAACTGGCAAACGACAGCGAATCGGACAACGAAGAGCTGGCACCGTCAGCTCATGGTGAATTGGATCTGGGGGCCAATGTCGGTGCAGACTCGTTGCTGGCGTCGCCACCGTGGCGTGGGCGGGTATCGACGACGGTCACGGTCGCTCTGCGAGGGGATGGCGATGGTATTCCCTTCGACGTAAAAGTCGACGAAGAGGTCGTGTTGCGAGAAGCGGCTCTCGTTGTGGCAAAGATGGCTGCCCCCGAAGTCGATGGTCTGCTTGATGACTGGCCTTCGGAGGGTGGCATGTGGATCGACTCCGAATCGAAGACGATCGTTAATGCGGCCCAGTATCAGGGGGACGCCGACTTCAAGGCGCACGTGCGCGCCGGCTGGTCAACTGACGCTCTGCATCTGGCACTGTCGATCGACGATGATGAAATGATCGGCGAACGATCCGCTTCACCCTGGTCGGTGGATGGCGTCGAACTCTACATCGATGGTCGGGATGAGAGTTCACGCACCGATGCCTACACAAAGGCAGTGAGTCAGAATGTGCTCGCCGCCATGCGCTCTGGTACGACGCCGGAGGGCAACAATGCCTGGCGTGAGGCGGGGGATCTGTCCTGGCAGGTACGTCCTCGCGAGGGAGGTTATGATATGGAGGTCTCGATTCCGGCTACGCGTATCCGCGCCGGATGGACGCCAGCGGTGGGGGAGAGTGTTCGCTTTGATGCGATGATCAACGACCTTGATGCGGAAGGCATCTCCCATCACCGTCTGTGGTCGACGGGAAGCGCGTCCTCATCGACAGCTGGTTTCGGCGTACTGATTCTTGGGGAGTAGTTCGCGTCACTGGGAAGCGACAGACATACACCAACGGAAAGCACGGGACCCACAATGCAGGTATTGGTAACAGGTGGTTCGGGCAATGTCGGGCACTTTGTGATCGACGAACTCTATCGCCGTGGACACAGCGTCGTAAATGCAGATGTGGTTCGCCTAGGCAACATGTCCCATTCAGGGACGAGTGGCTCAAAGGCGCAGATCTTCTCGGCGATGCGTCAGAACTGGCCTGGCAATCCACGATTCCTCGAAGTCGATGTCACCAACTATGGCCAGGTGATTTCCGCCATGGACGGCTGCGATGCCGTCATCGCTCTGGCCGCACGGCCGAGCAATTCCAACTACACCGAGGAGGATGTACTCGTCACAAATGTCTCCTCCATGTGGAATGTGTGCAGGGCGGCGGAACAGTTGCGCATCCGGCCCGTCGTTCTTGGTGGATCTTACAACGCCGTGGGCGCCATGGGAACCGCTACCCGGTGGGAGAAGAATCAGGTCAAGGCACCTGAGTACTTCCCCCTCGACGAGCACAGTTACACACGGTCCGAGGAAGCATACTCCATTTCCAAGTGGCTCGGCGAAGAGGTGGGACAGGGATTTGCCCGACGCAACCCGTGGATGTCGATCGCCAGCATGCGCTTCAATGGCATGTGGGACGACGCCAGATTTCGGCAGCTTTCAGCCAAGCCCATCACCGATGTCTGGGAACGCTGTCAGGGCTTCTGGACCTATCTGCACATAAAGGACGCCGCCACGGCCTGTGCGATGTCGATCGAGTCGGAGGGATGGACGGGACACCACCGTTTCTTCCTGAATGCTGACGACACGATGATTGATGTGCCGACGATGGAGGCGATCGCCCAGGTTTATGCTGAGGTACCGGTGCGCAAACCCCTCGAGGGGTTCCAGGCGCCTCTTTCGACCGAGAATGTCAAGCAAGTCATCGGTTGGACGCCGAAATATTCGTGGCGCGACGAAGAGTTCAAATCCTGACGTGACATGACGAGCCGGGCATGATCTGCCCGGCTCGCACGTTGTATCTGTATCAGCTCTGTTCCAGCCCTTCGAAAAACTTCACCAACTTCTGACGCTCCGGGCTGTCGCCCTGTATGTCGATGTCGATCCGCGCCCAGGTCAACGGCGTTGTACCGTGCTCGTCGTCGACTGCTGTGGGGTCGGCGCCGGCGTCGATGAGCAGTTGCGCGATGCCTGTGGATCCGGTCAGGTGCAGCGACGTCTGTCCCATGTCCGCTCGTGCTGTGGCATCGGCGCCACGTTCGAGTAGCGCTCGGACGGTCGCTACCTGGCCCGTATGGACCGCCGCCAGCAGTGGGGTGCCTCGTACGGCATTGAGGCCAATGTTGCCGACGAAATCGATGGCGCCCGCGTCGGTGTCCAGCAGTTGCAGCAACTGCTCGGTGCGGCCCAGGGCGGCCAACTCACATGGGGTGGCCGGTGCGCCATGTTCGAGCAGGAATACCGCCACATCGTAACTCTGTTCGCCGCGGTTGATCGCCGACGCCACAGGGGTATTTCCCATGCTGTCGACTGTGTCCATCCTGGCGCCGTGTTGCAGCAGGAGATCGACGATCTCTCGGGTTGTGACGAAGTGTATCGGTGGCGCCTCGCTGAGGCCGGCCGTCGTGGCGCGGGAGGAGTCCTCGTCAAGCAGGCGGCGCACGCAGACAACATCACCCAACAATGCGGCAGAGAATATGTCGACCGGTTCGCCGACGCCGAGAAGGAGGTCGACCACCTCCGTGTGCCCCCAGTGGGCGGCCAGTTGCAGCGGCGTCCAGCCATACTCCCCCTCGTCTCCCTGTCTGTCTGCCCCACGTTCCAGCAACATACGCGCGATGTCCACCTGACCACGTTCAGCAGCCAGCTGTAGTGCCGTAGGTCGTCCACCCCATCTGGGATGCTGCCCCGCATCGTTCAGGATATCCGCCTCTTCGTCGATGGTCTCACGGACCGAATCGGCATCACTGTTCCAGATCGCCTGGCGTAGATCACGCCCCAGAACGTGGCGACGCAATCGTGGCCAACTGTCAGCGCCGAGACTGCGTGCCAGCACGAGCTGCGCATCCGTCAGTTGCGCGTTGTCGGCTGGAACTTGCTGGGGATGTTGCGAGAACTGCTGTCGCGCGTCGGTGGAGCCGTCTCGATAGGACTTGAGCAGCCGTTTGGCCTGCCGCTTCAACTGATCGAGGGTGACGTCGCTGGGTACAGCAGGCACGGACGGGGTGGGCGTATTCGAAGACATTGCGAACTCCTTCAGTCGTGCCCGGCATCCGCATCGTGGGCGAAAGAGGTCGCAAAACCTATGGTGGGTCTGCAACGAAACGGGTGGAAGAGAAACCTTTCCGCGGATTGGCGGCGCCCCGTAGCGCAAACCGCAAATGTAACCGCAGGTCGGTCCGGGGCAAGTTATTTGTCGCGCGGTAGTAGCTCTTCGGTGAAGCGGATGATGGGGAACAACACGGGCACATGGGAATCTCGCGTACCGTGGGGACTCCAGAATTGCGCGCCCGAGTCCTGCTGGGGTGGCGCTTCGCGGTATTGGTTGAATCCGTCGCGACCAGCGATGAAGAGTTCGACGTCGTTGTTGAGAAAGATGAGGGAGTCGCGTTCGGTGAGATCCGCCTGAACGTCGGGCTCTTCCAGCCAGTAGCCGACATACAGCTTGTGTCGGTCCCAGAGCACGGCGGCCCTCGTGTCGTGGATTCCACGTGAGCCGGTGATCATATCCGTGAATCGGGGGGAGCGAGGCGCCTGGGTCCAGGCCGGCTCGTCGATGCGATAGGCCGTGTACTGCTGAATCTGATCGGCAGGCCAGGGGAAGGGGCTGCCGTCAGCATACTCCCCGTCGTACACCGTCGGTTGGTCTGTCAGCCCCAGGGTATAACGATCCGGCGTCGTTTTATCCGTCACGGAAGTGTCCTTTGTTGTGGCTTTACAACGTCGTAGAAATCCGGGTTACGGCAATGCGGCAATGGCTCAGTCGATGTTGTATACCGCCAACTGTGCAGACATGGTGAACAACATGGCGCCGATCCAGAGCACGACCATGACGGCGCCGAAGGTGATTTCGCTCTCGATGAAGTTACTTACCCGTGACATGACGATCTCCCATTGGGCTGTGTGACATTCACCCAGTGCGTAAGCAACAGCGGTGCCATGACGGGTACACTCTGGTGTAAGCTCGAACGATGTGAGAGAATGAGACATAGTCGTCTCATGCGAGAGCGATGAGCGCTCACATGTGACGGAGAGGTCCCACTGTCCCTTCTACGCCTTTCTGTGGAGCTCTGCAGTCAGGCGCTGCCTGGAATCGACGAGGGCGTCGTCCGTATCGAGACCATACCCACCCGATGCCGGCAGGCCGCCGG
>DPVW01000482.1:15758-19887 GCA_003529325.1 Candidatus Latescibacterota bacterium
ACCCCCCCGATGCCGGCAGGCCGCCGATCTCGAGGACCGCCGGCCCCTGAAAGCCGTCGGCGATAACGGCCCGCACGTGTGCTGCGGTGTCGATGTTGCCCAGCCCCAGTGGCAGGTGATGATTGACTTCGGGGCGTGGTGTGTCAGAGACGTGCAAGGCACTCAGGTGTGGCGCCAAATCTACGAAGTACTCGTCATGCTCGGTGGGCGAGTGATTGACGTCCCAAACCAGACGTAACCCTGGCACGCTCTGCAGCAGTGAAGCGCAGCTGTCGGGACCGGAGAGCAGATGTATCCACGGTGGGTTGTTTTCGATGCCGAGGGTGAAGCCATGATCATGTGCGAAGGCGACACCTTGCTGGCACAGGTCCACGAGCAGCGAGCCGAGCCGTTCGCCATTGGCCGGATCTTCAAACAACGTGGGGTAGAGATGCCAATGCACGAGATCGATGCCGAGAGTCTCTATGACCGGCAGGTTTGCCTGCAGGATTTCGACGGCTGTGCGGCCATCCTCGGCCTGGCCGTTGACGTGCAAGGCAATCAGCAGCTCCATGGTCGGCTCGAGCCGATTCTGCCGCAGTGCGATGCCGACTGCCACAGGATCCTGGATTCCCGCCGGTCTGTTCAGATCGACGTCGCCGCGAAACTGAATCGCAGCGAAGCCATTGGCAGCACCAAACTCGATTTCCTGCGCGGTGCTGCGACTGCCATCGAAGAGGCGGGCGGCGAAGCCAACTGCGGGGTGGTGGGTGACTTGCGGCAAATGGCTTACTCGAGCAGGACGTGGAACTCGATGCAGTCCGAGCCGAACTCTTCGGCTTTCGTCATGTCCTCAAAAATCGACGGAGCGGGCTGTTCCGGCATGAGCAGCACCAACTCTCATGGTTTCGTCGTCACGCTCGGTTTCGGAGTCGCCGGAAGATGAGCCAGTGACTGACCAGCAGCAAGGGCACGGCTACGGCAGGAATGAAATACGTCGCTCCCATCGACACAGACTGATTGAAGCGGGTACCCTGGGCGGACTGCTAGGGCGGGAAGGCCGTCGATGCCGTGAGCGTGTGACCAGCCCTGCGCCAGTTCCGTGGAAATCTCGTCATAGACTTTGCCCATTACTGAAGTCGTTCCATGTCAGCGTCGACCATCCTTTCGATGATCTCCTTGAACTGGGTCCGCGGCTCCCAGCCCAACTCGGCTCGAGCTTTCGAATAGTCCCCCCGGGATGCGGCGATTTCGGTGGGACGCAACATGAGTTCATCGGTCTCGACGTGCTCTTCCCAGTTAAGCCCGACGCGGGAAAAGGCGACTTCGCACAACTCCCGGATCGTGTGCGAGGTGTTGGTGGCGATGATGTAAGACTGTGGTTCGTCGGTCTGCAGCATCAACCACATGGCTTCGACAAACTCCGGCGCATATCCCCAATCGCGCACCGCATCGAGATTGCCCAGGCGCAACTTGCCCTCCAGCACAAGGGGGCGACCCGCTTCGTCGAATGGGGGAGATGGGTGTCCGGTCTTGATGTAGGCGACGGCCATTGTCACCTTGCGCGTCACGAAGTGCAGACTGCGACGTGGACTCTCGTGGTTGAAGAGGATGCCACCGCAGGTAAACATGCCGTAGGATTCGCGATAGGTCTCCGTCATGAGATGGGCGTAAAGTTTGGCGATCCCATACGGATTGTTGGCTCTGTAGGGGGCGGCTTCGTCGATCACCTCCGTCTCGATCCCACCATAGATCTCGCGACTCGTCGCCTGATAGAAGCGAGCTGTCGGGCAGCATCGTCGCACAGCCTCGAGCACTCGCATGGTGCCGACTGCGGTGATCTCCGCGGTGACGACGGGTTGTTTCCAGCTGTCGGCGGGAACGGACATGGCCGCCAGATTGTATACCTCGTCCGGTTGCCAGTCAGCGATGACCCGTTCAATGCTCGGACCATCGAGCAGGTCGCCATACTCCACCGCGATGCGCCCTCCGAGGTGGGAGATGTTTTCATGCTGGTGGTTCGTCGTCCGGCGGCTGAGACCGACGACTTCATACCCCTTGTCGAGCAGAAGCTCCGCCAGATAAGAGCCGTCTTGCCCGGTAACACCGGTAATCATCGCACACTTCTGTTTGGTCATTTTTTTCTCAGGGCAGCTGGTTTTGGGAAGGGGATCCGGGTTCCTCAGTCGCGTTCGCTGCAGACCTTCTGTGCGGCTTCCTGTAGGGCGTCGCGCTCCGTGTCAGTCAGCTTGCTCGCCGCCTCCGGCTCGCCCACTGGCGCACCGAACAACGTCCACTGAAATGTGCAGGCCGCCAGGTAGGAACCGGCAAGTGTCGGATGGGACTTGTCTGCGTCGTGCAGCACCGGGGGGGGCTTGGTCGCCAGCGCCTGTTGCCAGGCAAGACCGGCAGGGACGACGGTGACACCGAGTTCGGCGCCGATGTCGTCGTACGTGGAGGCGAGTGTCGACTGTGTCTCCGGCACGTTCTGCCGCGCCCAGGTCATGTAAAGGATCGTACGCGCGCCCGCTTCTTCGATGAGGCCGTGGAAGTCACGGATATTCTCCTGAGTACGCTTCGGGTTCTTCACCGGCAGGGTGCTCTGTTCCTGCAACACGACGAGATCCCACCCCCCTTCGGCGAGCAGCAATCCCGCTGTGCCCTTGTTGAGATGTTGACGCAAGGACGCGCCGCCGGCAGCAACGACCTCCCACTCGAGTAGGGTGCCTCCCCCGCCGTCGGTTGCGGCGAGACCCGCCCACAGAGCTGGCAGGTCGTTGCGCATGGTGAAGCTGTTGCCGACGAAGAGAATCTTCGCATGGTCTGGTGGCATGGTGTCCGTCCTGTTGTTCAGGCCTCGATCCACTCTTCGGCTTTGGTACGTCGCTTGCGGCGATGCAATTGTACATCCTCCCGATAAACCCCATCGTCGGTGGCGGTGCCGGTGTCGCGATCGAGGAATAGGGGAAATTCGGAGGCAGGTGGTTTGGCATGGCTGTAGCCATGTTCGTAGCTACGCATGATGATCCGCTGCTCTCGGGTCAGGCTCTGCAACCAGGTGGGGTCGGAGAGGATACGATCCGCCGCCGTGATCCATGCCGGACAATAGGCGAAGAAGATGTTCTTACGGATCGTCGAACTCGTGTTGGGTTCCACCCGATGCCAGATCGACGAGTTCATGATGGTGATGGTGCCGGCTTTGACTTTGACGATCAGTTCTCCGGGGATCAACTCGTGTGTATCGTACTCGTCCACATACTGGTGTCGATGGCTGCCGGGCAGAACGACAAGATTGCCCATACTCGTTTCCGGCAGGTCGGTGAGCCAGTAGCCGATCTTGATTTGCATAGGCAATCGCGGGGAGAACACGCCATACGGTACGGCACGGGCGCCGTCAGGGTGCCAGAGGTTACGTTTCGTCATGCCCGGTGGTCGGATGAAGAACTGACTGATGTGCAGTTTGAGCTGCTCACCGAACAGATCGTAGGCGTAACCGACGTGCCGGGGGTGGTCGATCAATTCCGCCAGCGCGGCGTCGAGTTCGACGACGTTTTCTCGGCCAAACGTCTCGTTTGGGTCGAACTTTGAGTCGACGGCGGTGATCCGGTCGAGGGCCTCCGTGTAGTGGGTGATCTCTTCAGGGGCGAGGGCGTCCTCGAGGAAGATGATGCCATCTCGTTCGAAGATTTCCCACAGTTCGGGGGTAAATCCGGGGGGTGCGGTGACTGCCATGAGATGTGCTCCTTTCCGTAGTGAATACTGGTCTCGAGGCAGGCCCACGGCAAGCCCAGAATTTTTTCCAACCGCCTGCCAACCGGCCAGGCCATTGAGGGCACTAACCTTTCTGAATAACGCAGAAGCGCAGGAGGGCGCATGAATGAGGCAGAGCGCGACTGGATCCGTCGTGCGCAACAAGGGGACGGCTGGGCTTCGAGCGGCTGGTGAGTCAATAAGGAGCAGCCAATCCTGGCGCTGGCCCGAGATATGGTAGGCAATGTGCCTGATGCACAGGATGTCTACCAGGAGGCGCTGCTCGCAGCCTTCCAGGGTCTGCCCCGGTTTCGCATGGACAGCGTCTTCTCGACGTGGTTGTATCGGATTGCGGCGAACAAGGCCCTGCGCTTTCGCGGCCGACGACAGCGCCGACGGG
>DPVW01000481.1:0-19991 GCA_003529325.1 Candidatus Latescibacterota bacterium
CGAGATCACGATCGGCGGCGATGTATCCGGCAATTTCGTGGTATGTGTCCTGTTGGCGCGTCAACACCTCGTCTCCCTCGTAGATATCGAAATCCTCGAGGCGAGTCGGTTGACTGGAGAAAGTATTTGATTCGTGGGCGAAACCGGCGACGGCGACTTTCAATGGTCAACTCCCTGACAATGGCGAAGGCCGCCCTCAGGTGAGGGCCGCCCCAGACTACGACGGGGCGCGAATGTATAGCCCAGTGCCCAGCAGGTGTCAAGCAGGTTTCCTGTCTATATTAGTTGTCTCCCATGCGCGTCCTCTTCCTCACCCGCCGCTATCCGCCTACCCGTGGCGGGGCCCAGACTCACGCGTACAAACTCTACACGTATCTCAGTGCCAGGATGCTGGTGACCCTCGTCGCTTTGCGGGGACGGTCGGTCCTGCATCTGGCCTGGTTCATGCCCTGGGCTCTGATGCGAGCCGCCTGGGCGCTGCTGGCCCGGCGCGTCGACATCCTCTATTTCTCCGACGGCGTTACGGCTTCGTTGGCGGCGGCGCTTTCTCCGATTCGGGGTCGAGCACGTTTCTGCAGCAGTCTCTACGGGCTCGAAATGACCTTTGGCAATCGCCTGGCCCAGTCTCTGATGCGCGCCGGCACGCTGGCCTGTGACGGCATCGCCGTGATCAGCGACAACTCGATCGATATCGCCGAACGTGACTGGCACATCCCACGCGAACGCATGCGGCTCATCTATCTCGGTGCGGAACCGGAAGAGCTTGCACCCGATCGCGATGAGAGGCTACGGCGAGCCTTCGAAGCTGATCATGCCGTCCACTTCGGTCGCGACCGTGTGGTACTGAATCTGGGTCGGCAGATCCCGCGCAAGGGTATTGCTGCTTTCATCGAGCATGGGGTACCGCTGCTGGCCGAGGACATCCGCCTGCTCGTCGTCGGCGGCGGCCCTGATGCCGAAAAAATCCATGCCGCGCGGTCGGGTCTTGCCAATCCGGATCGGGTCGTCGTACTCGGCATACTCGATGATGACACCAGCTCCATGCTGCGGCGGCATTGTGATCTGTTCCTGATGCCCAATGTGCCCACCGAAGGTGACGTCGAAGGCTACGGAATCGCCCCTTTGGAAGCGATGTATCTCGGCACACCGGTGGTCGCTTTCGCTGTCGATGCGCTGGTGGAGGCGGTCCGGGAAGGTGGCTGGCTGGTGCCTGCTGGGGACTACCAGAAATTTGCCGATACCGTCCACGGATTCTACGATCTATCACCCGCTGAACGTAGCACTGCTGGCGAAGACGCCCGTGCTTACTGCCGGCGCGAGTACGGCTGGGAGACGACCACTGCGCGTTACGCCGACTTTTTCGAGGAGTTGTGCAGCCCATGAACTACACCGATCTCGACACACCTGCATTGTGCGTCGACATCGATACGCTGGACCAGAACATCTCACGGTTGCAAGCCGCTTGTGACGAACTGGAAATCGGTCTACGGGTCCACACCAAGACCCACAAGACACCAGCTATCGCCCGTCGGCAGATCGACGCCGGTGCTGTCGGCATCGTCAGTCAGAAGTTGGGCGAAGCGGAGGCCATGGCTGCCGCAGGCATAGAGGATATCCTGGTGCCCTACAACCTCATCGGAGCACGGAAGCTGCAACGACTGCTAGCCCTCGTTCAGTCCGAGGACACAACGATAACCCTGGCGGCGGACTCGGCAGCAACCGTCGAAGGCCTGTCGGCGGCCATGTCGTCAGCTGCATGCGAGGTCCGCATTCTCGTCGAAATGGATACGGGCAGCCACCGCTGTGGCACGCAGTCCCCCCAGGACACATTGGCGCTTGCGCAACTGATCGATGGGCTCCCCGGAACACGCTTCGGTGGTGTCATGACCTACCCCAGCCGCGACAGCATTGGCCCCATTCTGGACGAGGTCCGCCATCTGCTACAGCAGGCCGGTCTGCCACTGGAAACGATCAGTGGCGGTGGGACGGGTAGCGAGAAGGTCAGCAAGGCGCTGGGTTGCACCGAGACCCGTATCGGCTCCTACGCCTGGGAGGGCATGACCCGCGTGGGCAAACGGCAGGACCTGTCGCCAGATCGTTGTCCATTGCGACTGGTGACAACCGTCGTCTCCACGTCGGTACCCGGGCAGTGCATCATCGACGCCGGGCAGAAGGCCTTCACCAGTTATCCACCGACGCCGTATGGCTACTGCCTCGAACACCCCGAGATCCACATCAAGGGCATGTCGGTGGAGCACGGGCACGTGGACACGACGGGCTCCGACCATACATTTTCCGTGGGTGATATCCTCTCCTGGATCCCACTGCACGGCGGCATGACGACGAACCTGCACGACAGGTTGTTTGCGCTGCAGGACGGTGAGGTCATCGACGAGTGGTCGGTGGCGGGCCGCGGCCGCAGCCAGTAACACTCCCTTCAAAAGACCAAAGGCAGGACAGATTCGTATGGAAGCTTCCAGCGCCAGCTATATCGACGTCGACTCCACCAATTTCGAGCAGGTCGTACTCCAAGGATCACAGGAAAAGGTCGTCGTCGTCGACTTCTGGGCTGAGTGGTGCGGCCCGTGCAAGACGTTGGGGCCAATTCTCGAGGATGTCGTCACGGCCCTGGGACCCGGCATCGTTCTGGCCAAGGTCGATGTCGATGCCAACCAGGACTTGGCGCAGGCCTTTCGCGTACAGAGCATCCCCGCTGTGAAGGTGCTAAAAGGGGGCCAGCTCGTGGACGAGTTCACCGGCGCCGTGCCGCGCGAGCAGCTGGAGGAACGCCTGCGCCAACACGTGCCGGACGCTCCTGATGGAGCCATCGAGGAGACCGCCGACCTCGTCGATGCTGCGCGCGTGCAGCTGGAGATGGGTGACGTAGCCTCCGCGGAGCGTCTCTATGACGAAGCCCTGCGAGAGAATGCCGAGAACGGCGCGGCGCTGCTCGGTCTGGCACGGTTGCGGCTGTTACAGGATGCCGATGAGGCTGTCATCCGTGAACTGGTGGGTCGTATCGAGGAGGGCTCCACCGAATGGGCGCAAGGCAAGGCGCTGCTCACCCACCTTGAGTTTCGTGGCAGTTGCGAGTCGGCGGGTGGCGCCCAGGCATGTGCCGCACGGTTACAGAGTGCGCCAGACGACTCGGAGGCCCGTTATCTTGTGGGTTGCTGCGCCGCCGTCGAAGGGGACTACGAAACCGCACTGCGGCAATGGTTCTCCATCATTGAGACGGACCGTGGTTTCCGCGATGGTGCCGCCAAAGATGCGATGGTCTCCGTCTTTCATCTGTTGGGACGTCAGCATCCAGCCGTTGGCGATTACCCCCAACGTCTGTATCGCACACTCTATTGATCGTTACACCTCGTTACACCCAGGCTGCCT
Organism: Candidatus Latescibacterota bacterium; assembly: GCA_003529325.1. Lineage (GTDB taxonomy): Bacteria > Latescibacterota > UBA2968 > UBA8231 > UBA8231 > UBA8231. The sequence continues at coordinate 3,388 of DPVW01000481.1, forward strand.
GTCCCGGGCCGAGGACTTGCACCCGCTGCCCCTTACGCGCCAATCTCGCATTCGGAAACACCTGCTTCGCCTTCGTCAGGACCGCCGCACCTTTGGCAGGCGGATAGTGGACCAGTGCCAGCGTACTCGCCGACGCCTCCATGGCGACACGTGCAGCATCCTGAGGACGGGAGTGCAGATAACGCATGTCCACCGACTCCGCTTCCGGATCCCCTGCCGCCTCGTGGATGAGCACATCGCAGTCGCGAGCGAAATCGACGAGGCCTTCGTGATAGGCCGTGTCACCACTGATCACAAGACTGCCACGCGTCACCGTATCGGTGAAACGGTAACAACGGGCGTCGAGCGGGTGGAAGGCGCGCCCCACGTCGATGCGCAGATCGCCAACTTCGATACACTCCCCAGGATAGACATGGTGAACCTGATACTCGGGGACCACCTGGGGGTAACGATCGGCCTGCAACATGGCCAGCGTGGCACTCAATACGGGAGTCAGATCCTGCGGGCCGTGCAACTGGATCGGCGGGGCCTCCGGCCGCTCAACCGCGCGATTGTTGCGGGCGAAAAGGAGACCGGGTAGTCCCAGCACGTGATCGTGATGACAATGGGTGAACAGCACATGATCGATATCGGCGGGGCTCACCTCCAAGGCCTGCATGTTGACGGCTGCGTTGAAGCCGACATCGATGAGAATACAACCATTGATGACGAAACAGGTGGCTTCCTCCCCGTGGCCTGGTCGTGTCCCGCCAACGCCGACGAATCCGACATCCAACATGCTCATGATCCTTTCGTGTCTACGCTCGGAGACAGGGGTGTGACACCCTTCCGTAGAATGACATTGCCATACTTCGCCGTGTCTCCGGTCATGACGATGGCATAGGCGTCGCGTGCCCGCTCGTAGAACGCGAAACGCTCCAGGCGGGTGATCGCTGCTGTGTCGGGCCAGTGACGGTCGATGACCGCCCGGCAGGCGGTCTCGACCTCAGGATCCAGACTGTCCCCGTCGACGGCGGCCATCATCGTCACCGGCGACGCTACATAACCATCAAGGCAGAACAAGGGCAGAATACCGTCGAGCAAGGAGGCGACAGACAGTCCATCCGCTCGCAGACATCGACGGGCGATACTCTCGCCGGGGAAGTGGGCGTCGGCGAGAACGATCTCGTCCCCGTGTCCCATGCGGCAAAGGGTAGCCAACAGGTCGGGGCTCAGCAGTGGAGAGATTCCGACGAGCATTCTCAAACTTCCTTTCTGAAAGTTGTTCCGGCCACCGTCACCACGGTGGATCGATACCCAACTCCGCCGCCAGATCGTCGAGGCACTTGCGATGCCCTGTACCCACGGGTACGCCTTCTTCGCGAAAGCGCCGTTCTCGCTGGGCCTCGATCCCACCGGGCATGTGGGACTCGGTAAAACCCTCCAGGGGCTGCAATTCACGCACAGCGCGCACATACTCGTCCATCTCGCGTTTGAAAGCCGCCGGTTCAAGAAACAGATCGATGCGGAAGGTGATCACCATCGACCCCTGGTTGGCTCCAGGCCAGCTCCAACGTGGCTCCTTGCCCTGCAAGGGCAGTCCGGACAACAACCCGCCCCAGGCCTGACAGACCTCGCCCATGCCGATACACCGTAGTACGAGACCAGGGGCAAGGCGGGCGATGTCCTCACGCTCGGGGTTGCCACCGTAGAGATCGTGCATCGCGCCGAAGTCGAGCACGAGAGCGGGCTCTTCGCCCGCGGGGGCACTGAAGGACATGGGCGAGCCGCCACCGGCGCCAAAGAGGTCCCCCCCCGGCTTCAGATTCAGTTGATGACCGGAGGTGACGTAAGTGATCAGGTCATGTTCCAGCGTCATCCGCGAATAGAGGCCAGCCGCTCCGAAGTGCCCGTGGTTGCGCGTCATCATGATGGCGATGCCGCGTTCCTGAGCCTTGCCGATGACGCGCCGTGTGCCTTCGTGTGCGGGGAAATACCCCAGACCACCATCGCCGTGGAGCAGGATACTGTTGTCGGTCTCGGTAACGACTTCCACCTCAGGCGCATTGTTCAACCTGCCATCCCGCATCAGGATCGCATAGGTCGCAATCTGTGCCGTGCCGTGGCTGAAAACACCGCGAAGGTCATTGCCGGTCAGTAATGTCGCCAGCAGATCCGCTTGCTGTACCGGCAGTCCGACATGTGTGGCGGCACGAGCGACGAAGTCGTGCAACTGTTGGTGGGGAACCGCTTCCGACCTTTCGGGAGGACTATTCATGACGAACTCAGGCTGCCGATTTCCAGTGGAGGAGAGGGCACGTGCGCAGAGTACCCAGCAGGAGAAAGCAGCCCATGCACCTGACGGGTGTCAAGGTCGTCGCGCCGCGGACCCGAGGGTTTGTGCAAGAGCGCGCAGACCCACCGACCATTCAGAATGGCGAGTCGCCAGTGCGTGCAGATACTCGGTGACCCTTTCGGTGGTCCTTTCGGTGGCTCCGAGTTCGTGCAGCCCCCGCGCGGTGCGAGTGACGGCATCGAGCGGGCCCGCAGGACTTCCCGCCAGTGTCAGATCCACAGCCCGCTGTAGATGGTGCAAAGCCTGCTCTCGATCGCCAAGGTCGCCAGCTGCCCTCCCCGCCGCCATCTGCGCGTCGACCTGAGTGTCTGCCAGACTCAAGGACCGCTGCCACAGTGCCAGAGCCGGGGCGGCGGCGCCACGCTCCTGGACGAGTCTGGCCGCCGGATTCAGCGTCAGCGGTGATTCCCAGATATCTGCCGCCATCAGATACGCACGCTCCGCCAGGTCCTGACGTACAGCTAAGAACTGGGTGCCGACGGACAGGTAGGACTTTGCCATGACCTCGCGGTCAACCTCCGTCAAGCCAGTACGTCGCTCCCACCAAAGTTCGAGGATGCGTACCGCTTCGACGACGAGACCCAAGTCGATGAGACTCGCCGCCGCACCCCAGGGCAACAATGACGCCGCCAGGGATCGATCGTGGACACCGTCCGAGAACGACTCCAGCGACAGTCGGGCCAACTCGGCCACACCACGGCGTTCGTGAATCCTCGCCTGCAGCAGATGTACCAGGCCAGGCTCAGAGTCACGGGCTTGCGTCAGCCTTGATTCAGCTTCCTCCAGTTCCCCCTTCTCCATGGCCTGTACGGCGGCGCGAAGATCCACATCGGCGCAACCAGGTAGTTGTGCCGCCGAGTTGCGCCAAGCATCGAAACTGGCGCGGTACTGCGATTCGCGCCGCAGAACGTGTACCGCCGGGTGGTCGAAACCCAGAAAGGAGGGCTCCGCCTGATCATCATCAAAAGTCCAGCCAGCGACCTGCGGATAGACCTTGAAGCGTTGCGCCGCTGCAAAACCAAGATCACCAGCAATGAGCTTGGTGTAGAACGAAGAGAGGACGGGGTAGAGTTCGGGTGCCGCGGAAAATTGGCGGTAGCGATTGACGTCGGTCACAGCCACCCAGTCGGCCCGCTCCAGTCGCTCCATGAGATAGCTCGCCGCAGCGCCACACGACAGATACCCGCGGGTGGCAAATACGGTCGTCGTATTCAGATCTAGCTCCCCATACGTGACTGCATCGAAACTGCCACGCATGGAAAATCCGCCCCGTTCGATGGCGATCGAAGCACCTTCGGGAACATGATCGTGAATCCAGCGACCCGCAGTGACTCTGGCATCTTCCAGTCGGTAAATTCGGCCGAATGCGACACCATAGATCCAGGTATAAAACACACAGGGGATGATGACGACGAGCAGCCAGCGCCGTCGTGCGCAGCAGTCCCAGGCCTCGACGATCATCCGTGCCGCCAACATTCCCAGAGGGGCCAACATTGGCAGCAGATAACGGACGTGTTTGGTATGCAGATCACCTACCGTCAGAAAAAAAAGGGCACACCAGAGTGCCAGCAGCCGATCCTGAATGCCGCCGCGGAAGACGGCCCGAACCCATGCCAGCGCCAACAGCAGGGTAAGTGGCCAACCAACACCTTGCGGCCACAGGGCGGTCCAGAAATGCAGAAAGGAGGTCGTGTGCGTGTCAGCCAGTGACCAGGGCCGCAGGATCTGACCGGTGGCAATGGCCATGGAATACGCGAAGTCATCGGTGCCCGTGGCGCGCAGCATCGACCCGGGGTCCAGCAGTAGATGTGGCTGCAGGGCGACTACGGTGACCACCGTTGCCAGCGCCGCGTACCAGATTTCCTGGCGCCGGAGTTTTTGCAGCACACCACGGCAGCCGGAAGCCGAACTGAAGTAGGCCACGGCGAGTACGGCGGCCGTCAGCAGGCCATTGAGGCGGGTGGCGGCGGTGGCACCGATCAACAGTCCGGCAAGCACGAATGTCCATGGACCGCTGTCACGCACGCGGATCGCGACACCGAGAGACAACAGCGCCAGCAACGCGAACAGACCGTCCGCCGTGTAGAAGTGCGCCTGTTGGATTGCCAGTGGGGCGGCACCGACCAGCAGTAGGGCGACCAGCGCCGTCCTCTCTCCCCAGAGGCTGCGAGTCAGCGCCCACATCACCGCCAATGTCGCCATCGACAGCAGGATCGACAGCACGCGGACCCCTTGCACGGCGAGCCGACTGCCACGCACGCTATCGGTGTCCAGGTCGCCCTGCTGGAACCAGCCGACGCACTCCAACACGACCCGAGCCAGATACATGGGCAGCATGCCGTATGCAGTCAGAGGTGGCTGTCTCGGATCGTCGAGGGCCAGTGACGCATGGATCAGCGTCGTCTCGTCTGGATGGAAGTGGTAGAAGGCTGAGGTTTCACCCCGCCGCGCGGCTTCCGGGTGCACGAAGTCGGATTCACCCCGATCCCAGCCCGTGATGCGCAGGGCGCAGGCGGCTGTTGCCGTGGCGATGAGCATTGCTCTCACCCACGGGGTCATAGCGTCGACCCGCGCTTCGCCAGGTGGACCTCGGCCTGCCGCACATCTAACAGCAGCGACTGCTCCAGCAGCTGCAGAGCCAATGCGTTACGCATCAGGAAGCGGCAACTCAAAGCAACTACAGCGGCGTCGTTCGTGGCCCGCCGCTGGACATGCGGCCGTGCAGGTACGGATCCTCCGCCCTGGGCCAGCGCATGTTGTAGGTGTGGCTGCGGTTGCGACGATACCCGGCGTTGTAGTACGTGCTGGCTGCCAGCCAGGCGAGCAGTCTCTCGGTCAGCTCCTGGCGTAGGCCTTGATGGGCCTTCGAGTCCCAGAGGTTGTGCAGTTCGTGTGGATCCTGCTGCAGATCGTACAACTCGCCTGAGATCTGGCCGATGTAGTAGACGAGCTTGTGCGCGCTACTGCGCATCATCACCTGGTAATTGTCCTCGGCGAAGACGAATTCGCGTGGCACCACCTCGTGTGGTGTTTCCAAGTAGGGCAACAGGGACTGACCCTCCAGATAGGTCGGTACCGCCACACCCGCCGCCTGCAACAACGTCGGACCGAGATCGACGAGGGAGACGAGATCGTGTACCGACTCGCCCGCGCGCTGTAGTCGCCCACCTCGACCGTCACGGATGATCAATGGCACGTGGGTGATGGCATCGTACATCAGCCACTTGTATGCGAGTTGATGATCTCCGAGCAATTCACCGTGGTCGGAGCAGAACACGAGGATCGTGTCCTCGAGCCAACCACGCTCCTCTAGCGCCTCGAGGACCTCACCGAGTTTTTCGTCTACAGTGGTGATGTTTGCATAGTAGTGTCGGCGCATCTCGGCGATGTCGTCGGCGGACGCCCCGTCGAGATCGATGAGAGATTCGTGGTCCGCTTCTGCATGGGTCCTTCGGTGCGCCTTGTGCTGCGGTGGCTTGTCCTCGAGTTCCCCTGCACGCCAGATCGCTGCCGGCATGGGACGATCGCGGTAGGCCTCAAGATGTCTGGGTAGTGGATCCCAAGGTTCGTGTGGGCCGGTAAAACCAACCTGCAGAAATAGCGGCCGGTCCCCCTGATGGGCCCGGATCCAGGATACGGCGGCATCGCCGATGAACACGTCGGAATGGAAACGCTCCTGCAGATGCCACGGCACGCCCTGGTGCTTCTGTTTCCAATCCGGATCAGTCCGGTGTCTGTCGTTGGGCCGTTGCTGGCCGTGGTGGGTGAGAAATCGGCCCCAATCGTCGTCGGCGCCACCATTGGCATGGGTCTTGTTGGTCGGATTTTCGACGATCATGCGCTCGTGGAAGCCAGCCTTCTCGTCCTGCGGTGTCAGATGCATCTTGCCGATGTTGACACACCAGTACCCCGCATCGGCCAGATCCTGCACCCAATTGCGGTGCCCCGCCCAAGGATCAAAACTGTAGACCCCCGTCGTGTGTGGATACATGCCGGTGAAAATTGCCGCGCGCGACGCGACGCAGGTCGCTCCGGGACAGAAGGCCTGGTGAAAGGAGAGACCTTCGGCGACAAGCCTGTCCATGGCTGGGGTCACCATGTGCGGTTGCCCCCACGCACCTATTGTATCGGCGCGTTGCTGATCGGTGATGATGAAGATGATATGTGGTGGCATGCAGATAAACTAACGCGGAAAAGGTCTACCTGCCCCCTCGGTGCATTGACCCCGAAGTCACCTCCCCTTTTCTTCGGCTCTCTTGTGCGCAGACAACCGATGAACCCACCACAGATGAGTAGACGCCAGTGTCTGCTCACACTCGCCACGAGTGCCGCCTCGTTGTCGCTGGCTGGCGCTGTGCCCCTCCGTGCCCGGGCGCGCCCGAATGTCGTCTTCATCCTTACCGACGACCAGGGAACGGTGGACATGAACTGCTACGGCGCCACGGACCTCATCACGCCCCACATGGATGGGTTGGCGGCTCAGGGCGTGCGCTTCACGGATTTTTACGTCACTGCCCCCATATGCACCGCCTCCCGAATCTCGCTGCTCACAGGACGCCATTTTCAACGTGCCTATAATGCCGGTCTCGGTATTCATGAGTCCGAGACAACGATGGCCGAACTCTTCAGAGGGGCAGGATATCGCACCGGTTTCTTCGGCAAGTGGCACATCGGTGGTCCCCCTTGGGACCCACAGGGCCAGGGCTTCGACGAATTCGTCGGACATCGTGTCGGCGCCATCGACAACTACTCCCACTACTCGTACTGGTCGGCCGTGCCACGCCATGCCATGTATCGCGGTCGCGAGCAGTATCGTGAGGATGGTACGTTTTTCCCCGACATCGTTACCCGCGAGTCCATCGATTTCATATCGCGCAGTCAGGACGACCCATTCTTCCTCTTCGTCTCCTTCAACCAGCCCCACTTTCCACTGCAGCCGGAAGAACGCTTCCTGCGCCAGTATGAACACGTGGAGGGGGCCCGACGCATTTACGGCGCCGCGGTGAGTTCCGTCGACGACAAGATCGGCCAGATCGTGGCCGCCCTCGACGAACGAGGATTGCGGCAGGACACGATCATTGTGCTGATGAGCGACAATGGCCATTCGGTGGAACCTGCCGCCGAGGGAGGGGGCGGCAGCGCCGGTCCTTTCCGTGGTGCCAAAAAGACGCTTTTCGAAGGTGGCATTCGGGTGCCGTGCATCATCTCCGCACCTGGGCAGATCCCGCAGGGTCAGGTGCGCTCACAGGTGGGATCCGCTATGGACTGGTTGCCAACCCTGGCGGCCTACAGTGGTGTCGACACAGGGGATCTGGTATTGGACGGACACAATCTTGCGCAGGTAATCGATGCCGATGAGCCGACGCCTCACGCTGCACTCCATTGGTTGCTGGCCACCCACTGGGCGATTCGCGAAGGTGACTGGAAGATGGTATCGACGGGGGACGACCTGTTGCTTGCCAATCTGCGCTCAGATCCCGGCGAGTCGAATAATCTCGCCGCCGAACGACCCGACGTTGTCACACATCTGCAGGGCTTGCACGAGGCCTGGTTGGCGACGGGAATCGAGCCCATCTACCAGGCCTATGGCCCTTAAACGACAGTGAGAACCACTCTGTGAAGATCGATCGTCGCATCACCCCCGCGAAGTTGCAGCCCGCCATCGACCGCTTCCTCGAGTTGAGTGCCAGGAAGATCCTATCCATCGATAAATCCTGGGACCCTGTAGATGGCACGCCGGTGTTCACCCAGGCTGGGCGTTACACAACCCGCGGTTGGACGGAGTGGACGCAGGGATTTCAGTATGGCTGTGCCATCCTGCAATACGATATGACGGGGGAGGAGAAGTTCCTGCACTTGGGACGCCGCCAGACAGTGGAGCGCATGGCGCCGCATCTGTCCCATGTGGGCGTACATGACCATGGATTCAACAACCTTTCGACCTATGGCAATCTGCGACGATTGATGCTGGAAGGGCGGCTTCCACACGACCCTCGTGAACTCGAATTTTATGAGCTCGCCATCAAGGTGTCCGGTGCGGTGCAGGCAGCACGCTGGACACCCACCGCCTACGGTACGGGGTTCATCCATTCGTTCAACGGACCGCACTCGTTGTTTTCCGACACGATCCGATCGGTTCGCATTCTGGCTCTCGCGCACCGCCTCGGACACGTGCTGATGGGTGAAGGGGATCGTGCCATCAACCTTCTTGGCCGCGCTGTCGAACATGCGCAGACGACGTCCCGTTTCAACGTCTACTTCGGCGAAGGCCGTGACACCTGGGACCTACCGGGTCGTGTCGTGCATGAGTCGATCTTTAATACGAAGGATGGCAACTACCGATGCGCGAGTACCCAACAGGGGTACTCCGCATTCTCTACCTGGACGCGTGGCCTGGCCTGGATCCTCTGTGGTTACGCCGAACAACTGGAATTTTTCCGCACGGTAAAACCCGCTGAGCTCGAACCTTTCGGTGTCAGCAAGCGCGCTTTCGTCGCCATGATGGAGAAAGCGGCAAGGGCGACGGCAGAATTCCACATCGAAAACAGCTTCGCCGATGGCGTGCCGTTCTGGGATACCGGTGCCCCTGGTGTCGCCTCCTTCGGTCGCTACACGACGAAGGCGTCCGATCCATACAATGACGTGGAACCCCTCGACTCCTCTGCCGCCTCGATCTGTGCCCAGGGACTGCTGCGCCTCGGCAACTACCTGACGAAGAAGGGGGATGTTACCTCCGGGAATCGCTATCGCAGCGCCGGTCTGACAACGGCGGCGGCCCTGCTCGAGGAGCCCTATCTGTCGACGGCAAGCCGGCACCAGGGCCTCACACTGCACGCCATCTATCACCGGCCCAACAACTGGGACTACATCCCGAAAGGCCGTCGTCAGCCCTGTGGTGAGTCCGCCATGTGGGGTGACTACCACACGATGGAACTCGTCCACCTCGTGCACCGCGAAGCCGAGGCGGCTCCGTACCCGACGTTCTTCCGCTAAAGGAGCCAACATGAAGATCACCGCCATCAAAACCTTCGTCGCCCGTTTCGGCAACCGGCCTCGAGCGCTGCTGAAGGTAGAGACCGACGAGGGCCTGTACGGTTGGGGGGAGGCCTATTCCACCGGACCGGATCTGTCGGTGGAACCCGTCGCCGATTATCTGTTCCAGCTCATCGGTGGCCAAGACCCACGCCGCATCGAGTACATCATGATGAAGCTGATGCAGGAGTTCCGCTTCCCCCCGGGAGGTGTGGGGCTGCCGGCGATCTCGGCGCTGGATCACGCCTTGTGGGATATCTCCGGCAAGGCGGCGGGTCTACCCGTATACATGTTGCTCGGTGGCGCCGTCCGCGATCGTGTGCGCGTCTATCGCGGCATCGGCGGCAGGGATGGCAAGGAGGCAGCAGACCAGGCGCATCGCCTCCACGAAGCCCACGGATTCACCGCCTTCAAGACCGGCCCGTACCAGCTCGACCCGGACGCCAATCGCTGGGGCAGGGTTTGTGGCGCCGCCGCCAGATATTTCGAGGAACTGCGCGCCAACACACCGGATGATTGGGAGTTCGCCTTTGACCCCCACGCCAAGATCTTCGAACCCATTCTCGCCCTGCAATTGGCGGACGCCCTGGCGCCATTCGACCCGTTGTTTTACGAAGAACCCCTGCGTCCCGAGCATATTCCGGCGTGGAAGCGCTTGCGCGAACAGATGCGGGTACCACTCGCCACCGGGGAGAGCCTCTACGGTCGCTTCGAATTCCTCGACCTGATCGCCGCCAATGGCGCCGACATCATCCAGCCCGATGTCTGTATCTGTGGTGGTCTGCTGGAGATGCGCAAAATCGCCGCGATCGCGGAAGCACACTATGTCTCCGTCGCCCCGCACAACCCGATGGGTCCCCTGGCGACTGCGGTCAACGTGCATTTCGCCGCAGCAACCTGCAATTTCAAGATCCTCGAATATCTCCTGCCGACCGAAACCGAATGGAACGAGTGGGTCGACGAGCCGTACATGCCGAAGGACGGCTACCTTGAGTTGCGCCCTGACCGACCCGGTCTCGGCGTCGAGGTCAACGAGGATGCCATCACCGACAACGAGTACGTACACTGGCAGAGGACCAGCCCGATTCGCCCGGACGGCTCGACGGGATACATCTAGTCGGCGATGATCAAGTCAGAAGACAGCATCGTCATTCTTATCGACGTGCAGGGCAAATTAGCGGAACTCATGCACGAGAAGGAGCAGCTCAACAAGCAGCTGAAGATCCTGCTGCAAGGGGCACGGATTCTCGACATCCCCATCCTGTGGCTCGAACAATACCCGCAAGGTCTCGGACCTACCGTGCCGGAGATCGCCGCGGTTATCGATGGCCTCGAGCCCATCGATAAGACCTGCTTCAGCGCCTGTGGCTCACAGCTGTTCCAGCAGAGACTGCAGGCCAGTGGCCGACACACGGCGATCGTTGCCGGGATCGAGAGTCACGTCTGTGTCTATCAGACCGCCCGGGACCTGCTCGCGTCGGGATTCACGGTGGAAGTCGTCAGGGACGCCGTGTCTTCACGCACGTTGGCCAACCACCTGGCCGGCCTCGAGCGCATGAGCCACCTCGGCGCAGGGATCACGACGGTGGAGATGTTGTTGTTCGAGTGGTTACGCGAAGCCGGCTCCCCCGCCTTCAAGGAGGTCTCCCGGTTGGTTCGTTGAACACTGCCGGTATCTCAACCAAACCTCTCCGCCCAGGCTTGATCAAATCCGTCTGAACCATCATCCAGGCGGCGCTCCAGACGGATTCCCGGGAGAAATACCGGCAACTTCCCCGCCAGAAAGTCGGCTCGATAGCCGCCATTTTTGTAGTACGTCTGGCGACCGTCTGGCCAGAAAATCGTGTGAATCTCGCGTGGTTGTGGCTTCTGGTAGTCGGGATCGACACGGAAACCTTCCACGGCATCCCAGTCGACCTCGATGCCCAGACCAGGGCCATCGGGCACACGAGCGTGACCGCCGCTGATGGCGAATTCCTTGAGCAGTGTATGCGAATAGATGTTGACCCCAGGAATCGCCGGCCAGCGCGCCTGGGCCAACACCGCGCCCAGATGGACCGACCACATCGTCGTGATCCCCGTACCGACGAGCTGCAGCCAGAATGGCATCTTTGCGTGGCCCGCCAGAGTGCCGTCCCTGAGCACACGTGAAGCACCGCCGCCGATGACGAAACCGTCGCAAACCCCTTCCCGGATCGCCGTCATCACGGGAGGAGAGCCGAAGTGCATGGCGATGGGGCTGGCGATTTTTCGCCGTAAGGCGGCGTTGCCGGCGACATCATCCTGTGGAATCGGCGACTCGACAATCGCCAGAATCGGGAAGGTCTCTTCCAGTCGCTTCAACAAGGGCGCCGCCACATCCACACCCAACAGCAGCCCATTGAAGTCTGCATCGAGAACGAAGTGATCGGATGTCGCTTCGCTGACAGCTTCGAGCTGATCCTCGATATCAAACCAGGGACGGGCTTTCACCTTCATCGTCGTGAAGCCATTCTCTTCCGCCGTCGCCGCCTCTCGTGCCCACAGCTTCGGTTTCATGTCCTGCGCCCACCACGACACAGGACAGGCGTCGCGGAACTGGGCTCCCAGAAGCCGGTGCACGGGCACACCTGCGCCTTTGCCAACAGCATCGAACAACGCCATCTGCAGGCCCGCGCCCAGGCCGTCGTCCCAGATCAGATCCCAGGCGTTGCGACCGACATATTGCTGGGCCCCCTCATCCCCGATCTTGCCCCAAGTGTAATTCTCCAGAGTTTCGCCGACACCCATCGCTCCCGATGTAAGGGTGACTCGATACAAGTCGACCACAGACCAGCCGGGCACACGGATCTCGACGGTGTGGGCGCAGCGCTCGTGGAATGGAACATCCAGTCGCCAACGCTCGATGTTGGTGATGGTGAAATCGTTGCTACTCATGATCTCGGACTCCTGGGTCGGCGCTCACAGTGAAAAGGCCCCGGCACGGAACGTGCCGGGGCCTGCAAAGATGGGTCGGTGACATCGACGCGTCGAGCGGCCTAGGAAGCCATGCGCCGCAAGACGGTCTGCAGGATTCCACCGTTGCGATAATATTCCAGCTCGACGGGGGTATCGATGCGGCAGACAGTCTGGAAACGCTGTTCACCGGCGCCGCCGGTGACGACGATCTCGACCTGCTGGCCAGGTTGCAGGTCATCACCGATGGCGATATCGAAGAGCTCCTCTCCCGTCAGTCCCAGGCTGTCACGCGTATCGCCCGCAGCAAACTGTAGTGGCAGAATGCCCATGCCGATCAGATTTGATCGATGGATGCGTTCATAACTCTCGGCGATAGCTGCCTTGACGCCCTGCAGGAACGGTCCCTTGGCGGCCCAGTCACGGCTGGAGCCTGTGCCGTATTCGGCGCCGGCGAGGATGATGGTCGGCACACCTTCCTGCTGATAACGCTCGCCCGCCTCGTAGATGGTCATCTGTTCTTTCGACGGATGATGACGGGTGTAGCCGCCCTCGACACCGGGAACGAGCTCATTGCGGATGCGGATATTGGCGAAGGTGCCACGCACCATAACTTCGTGGTTGCCACGACGGGAGCCATAACTGTTCCAGTCCCGACGTTCGACGCCATGAGCTTCGAGATACGTCGCCGCCGGACCATCGACGGCGATCGCGCCGGCGGGTGAGATATGGTCGGTGGTGACACTGTTGGCGAGCCGCGCCAGCACCCGCGCCCCCGTGATGGATTGGATGGCTCCGACCTCGCGGCTGAGTCCCTCGAAGAATGTGGGCCGACGGATGTAGGAACTGGCCTCGTCCCAGGTGTAACGCTCGCCTTCGGGTACGGCGATCTGGTTCCAGGTCTCATTGCTCGAAAAGACATTGCCGTACTCTTCCTCAAACATCTTGGCCTGCACGGAGCGACCGACCTCCTGCCGGATCTCTTCTTGCTTAGGCCAGATATCGCGCAGAAAAACATCCCCTTCGGGGCCACTGCCAAGAGCATCGGTCTCGAAGTCGAAGTCCACTCGACCCGCCAGGGCGTAAGCCACCACCAATGGTGGTGAAGCCAGGTAATTGGCTCGGGTCTGTGGGTGCACGCGACCCTCGAAGTTGCGATTTCCTGAGAGCACGGAACAGACGACGAGTTCGTTGTCGACAATCGCCTTTTCGATATTTTCGTGCAGGGGACCCGAGTTGCCTATGCAGGTCGTACAACCGTATCCCACCGTGTGGAAACCGAGGGCCTCCAGATCGCCATCGAGACCGGCCGCTTCCAGATACCGGGTGACGACGCGGGACCCCGGTGCCAGACTCGTCTTGACGTAGGCCGGTACGGTCAGGCCCTTGGCAACCGCATTGCGCGCCAGCAGACCAGCGCCGAGCATGACGGAGGGATTGCTCGTATTCGTGCACGAGGTAATTGCTGCCATCACCACCGCGCCCTCTGGCAGATCAACGGTGCCTTTGTCGCCCAGATCGACGGAGATCGAACGGCCCTCGTCCTGCCGCTTCAGCACGTCCGTCAGATTTTTCTTGAATGCCGCTTTCATGTCCGTCAAAGCGATACGATCCTGGGGCCGCGTGGGACCGGCCAGACTGGGTACGACCGTCGACATGTCGAGACCCAGGGTTTCGCTGAATACCGGATCTGCTGCGTCAGCATCGTAGAACATGCCCTGCGCCTGCATGAAGGCTTTGACCCGTTCGACAACGGCAGGCTTGCGGCCGGTGCGACGCATGAACTCGAGGGTTTCTTCATCTACGGGGAACAGGCCGACGGTGGCACCGTACTCGGGTGCCATATTGGCGATGGTGGCGCGATCGGCGAGGCTGAGCTTGCTGAGACCGGGGCCGTAGAACTCGACGAACTTGCCGACCACCCCGTGGGCACGTAGCGCTTGTGTCACCGTGAGCACCAGGTCCGTCGCCGTCGTCCCGGCGGGTAGTTCGCCATCGAGCCGAAAGCCAACCACGTGGGGCAGCAACATGTAGATCGGCTGGCCGAGCATGACGGCCTCTGCCTCGATCCCACCGACACCCCAACCTACCACACCCAGCCCGTTGATCATGGTTGTATGACTGTCGGTGCCCACCAGACTGTCCGGCAGCCAGGTATCACCATCCTCTCCGGCCACGGACTGTACCACGTTGGCTAGGTATTCCAGATTCACCTGGTGTACGATACCCGTCGCCGGTGGCACAACGCTGAAGTTGTCAAAGGACTCCTGGCCCCAACGCAAAAACTCATACCGTTCACGATTGCGCTCGAACTCACGCTCGGCGTTGAGCTCGAGAGCCTTCTTCAACCCGTAATAGTCGACCTGTACAGAATGGTCGATGACGAGATCGACGGGAATCAGCGGGTTCACCGAACTCGGATCGCCACCGAGCTCGACGATGGCATCGCGCATGGCAGCCAGATCGACGACGGCAGGTACGCCGGTGAAATCCTGCATGACGACACGCGCCGGCTTGAAGGGAATCTCCTCCTTGCCGGCCGTCGCCGGACTCCAACGGGCGATACGCTCCACATCCTCACGGGTGATTTCAAAGCCGTCACACTGCCGCAGGGCCGCCTCCAGCAGGATCTTAATCGAGTATGGCAGTCGCGCAACCTCGGCGATGCCATCCTCCTCGAGTTTCTGGATCCGATGGACGGTGCCTTCGGCGCCGCCTGCGGTCACCGTGGTGCGTGCCCCAAATGTGTCCTTGTCGTTGTCTGCCATGGAGTTGACCCTTTGATGATGATAGGAGGGTGCTAGATTCGCCGCCGTGGCGGGGCCTGTCAAGCAGCCATTGAACCAGAAAACACGCGTCATTTCTGTCTGCTATGACGGTGCCTTTCCGCTGGTCTTAAGGACCGGCGATAGAGAAGGTGCGACGCATGGCTTCAAACTCGGCAATTGAGCTGCGGCCTTCGGTGACCAGTTCCGCCAGAACACGCCCGCAGAGGGGGGCCAGCTTAAAACCATGACCGGAGAATCCAGCGCCAACAGCCACCCGCTCCGTGTCGGGATGTAGATCGACGATGTAATCCTCCGTCTTGGTATTTGTGTAGTAGCAGTGCTCAGCGCCAACCAGACGTTCCACGGGTGGCACGAACTCGCTCTCCAGAAACTGCCGCAGTTTGTCGATCTCAGCTGGTTCGATCTCGTCAGCGCCCTGATCTGGCGTGTCGTCGGTACCTGAAATGACGTGGCGTGCGATCTTGATGCCCTCGCGGCCAAATGCGGGCAGGCCATAGAATATCTCCCCATGGGGAGCGCCGAGATTGCCCCAGACCGGCCACCGCCCGATCTCGAAGTCTGCTGCCGCCCCTGACAAAACGAAATATCCCACCGTCTGCCGGATCACCTGCAGACGGGGCTGCAGGAAGGGCAGCAATTGTGTCGCCCACGGACCGGGACAGATGACGACGCGGTCGGCGTGCAGCGCCAGGCGCTCCTCCCCCTGTTGCGCCGTCAGTCGGATCGGATCGGTCGTCACGTCGAGATCGAGCACGCGGGTGTCGGTCAGCAGCGTTGCGCCGGACTTTGTGACGAGTTGCAGCAGAGCGGTCATGGTACGCGACGCGGCGATAACACCCGCTGTGCGATCGTGTATGGCGCCGGCCGCCGTGGGGAAACGGAACATGGGAAACCGGGCTTGCGCATTCTTCACATCGAGGACTTCGCAGTCGACTCCTGTGTCGATGACGGCCTGAGCATATTTCTCAATCTTGCTGCCTGTTGCCCCGAAAAAGCACCCATCCGTGGGCAGGATGAGGGTCTGTCCTGCCTCTGCTTCGATTCGTGGCCACTCCTGCGTGTGCGCCACCTGCATGAGCCGCACGTATCCCGCATTCACATAGGCGGAGCGCGTGATCCGTGAGTGGGAGTGTGAACTGCCCCGATTGTGCTCGACGCCGAATTGCTCGACGAGGCCGACTCGTTCCAGACCCAGGCGCTGCAGGTGATAGAGGGCACAGCGACCGATGATGCCACCGCCGACCACGAGTGCGTCGAAGTTCAGGCTGGACATTTGAATCTCCGTTCTGCTTGGCAACTATCTTTGCGGGTCAGAATGGCCACGGTCGGCGGAGGTGTCAACAATGCTACGGGGTTCCAAGATTACAAGATGATCCATCGATGAGATGCTATCAGGTTATGGCGTTGATCGTGACGATGCTGTCGTGTATCCCGTCCAGCGCGAAAGAGCCCGAGCTCGACTCAGGGTACAGCAACATCCGTGTCGAGGATTACGTCGGCCCCGAGGTCTGCGG
>DPVW01000481.1:20363-21065 GCA_003529325.1 Candidatus Latescibacterota bacterium
ATGAATCAACTTGCCACGGTGGCGTCCGTCCTCGGCGATTTTTCGGGTGTCGGTGTTGAGTACGGTGGTCGTCGAGCTGTATTTCTGCGCCAGGGAGACGATTTCTTCGGCCACCAGGAGTTGGCCACCCTGGCGGGGGCCCGATCTCACAGTCACCACGACGCTGACCAGGCTTCCTGCCTGGACTGTCATATGCCACGTATTGTTCAGGGTTTCACCGGATACAATCGCTCGCACCGGATCTCTTCTCCCAGTGAACCTGAAATCCTGGCGACAGGCATGCCGAATACCTGCAATCTCTGTCATCTCGACCGATCCCTGGCATGGACCCGGGATACGATCGCAAGTCGATGGGGAACGAGGGTAACGTTGTCCCCCTCTCTTATGCCGGAATTTGGCGCAAACTTCGAACTGGCTGCCGGCGCCTACGCCAGATCCCCATTGGGACGCACCGCCCTGCCGGCACTGACCCGCCATCTCGAGGAACCCAATGCGTATGTACGCTTGCGCTTTCTGTTGGCGGTGGAACGCATCCTTGGACGTAGATTGAGCGACGAGGAGTACACGCTGATGGGAGGCGACGAACGCCGACAGACCCAACTGCGATTGTTACGAGGGCGACTCCCCAACCTATGACGAGGAAAGTTGGCTGACATGGACGCACTGGGCTTCTACCGCGACAACGGCTACTGGCTGCACAAG
>DPVW01000003.1:0-3065 GCA_003529325.1 Candidatus Latescibacterota bacterium
GCCTGCGCCCGGCCACGCTCCGTTAACGGTGGATCAGCGACTCGGAGGCTGGTGTCAGTAAGCGCATTGTTGAAGGACTCGCCGTGGCGTATGAAGAATATGTGCATGATTTTTTGCTGTTACTTGAAGCCCTCGAGGGAGGTGAGTAGGTTACGCGGCCATTGGGATTGTCTCGAAAGAAGATGAAGATAATGAAGATAACGGTTCGCCAGGGTGAGATACAGAAGGCGCGCGACGAGGCCCTCGTCGTCAACTTTTTCTTCAGTGGCAGCGCCAGTGTCAAACTCAGCGGCGCCACCGCAGCTGTCGACAAAGCCCTGGGCGGGGCCTTGCGCCGCGTGCTCAACAGCGGCGACTTCAGGGGTGAAAAGAACCGCCTCGTGCTGCTGTATCCCGAAGGGCATTTCCCGGCAAAACGAGTGCTGCTCATGGGTCTCGGCAAGCAGGCGGACTTCGATCTGGAAGTGGCACGCCAGGTTGCCGGCACGGCAGCCCGCAAACTGCAGAATCTGGGTGTGACCAGTGCATCTACCGTGCTGCATGGAGCCGGGGCCGGGGGCCTCGACGTCGAGGTCGCTGCACAAGCTCTGGCCGAAGGTAGCATGCTGTCCTGCTATCGTTTCGACGAATACCGCAGCGGCGACAACAACAAGAGCACTCTGCAGCAACTCACCGTGATCGAGCATGACAAGCGTCGACTTGCACCACTGCGGCGCGGCATCCGCTGCGGTTCGCAGATCGCCACCGGGGTCTGCCTGGCACGGGACCTGTGCAATCACCCCGGCAACACGGCGACGCCGAGTTATCTGGCAACCCGCGCCCGCAGCATCGCGCGGCGCACGGGACTGCGTTGCCGCATTCTCGATGAAGCCGCCATGCGCAAGCTTGGCATGGGTGCCCTTCTCGGCGTCTCCGCTGGTAGTGCCGAGCCGGCTCGGTTTATCGTACTCGAACACGGCATCGTCGCCGGCAAGACTCGCCGCCGACCCCTCGTCTTCGTCGGCAAGGGCGTCACATTTGATTCAGGGGGCATCTCGATCAAGTCCAGCGGCGGCATGGGTGACATGAAATTCGACATGTGCGGCGCCGCCGCCGTGATCGGCGCCATGCAGGCCGTCGCCGAAATCGGCGTCTCGCAACCCGTCGTCGGTATCGTGCCCGCCACGGAGAATCTGCTCGATGGCAAATCCGTCAAACCAGGGGACGTGCTCAAAACGATGTCGGGCAAAACGATCGAGATCGACAACACCGATGCCGAGGGACGCCTCATTCTTGCTGACGCACTGACGTACGCCCAGCGCTACAAACCGGCGGGCATCGTCGATCTGGCAACCCTCACCGGTGCCTGCGTCGTCGCTCTTGGTGAACATGCCAGTGGACTGATGTCGAATGATGATGACCTCGTCGCCAAGGTCGAGGCCGCTGCCGCGGTCACGGCAGAGAAAGTCTGGCGTCTACCCATGTGGCCGGAATATCGTGAGCAGATCAAGAGTCCCGTGGCAGATATGAAAAACACGGGGGGCCGCAATGGCGGTGCCATCACGGCGGCCGCCTTACTGGCGGAATTCGTCGGCTCGACGCCCTGGGTTCATCTCGACATTGCCGGCACGGCGTGGACATCGAAAACCCGCCCCTATATCCCCCGTGGGGGTGTCGGCGTCGGTGTCCGTCTCCTCGTCGAACTCGCCCGTCGCTGGGGCTCGCGCAAAACGTGATCCTCTCAGACGGCACCCTGCGCAACATGCTGAGTTCAGGCGAGCTCGTCGTCGAGCCCGTCGACGAAGGACAGATCCAACCTGCCTCCATCGATCTGCGACTCTCCAACCACTTTCTCAAAGTTGACGAGAACCGACTCGAGGTGATCCGCCTGGATGCCGAGGTGGAGTACATGGAACTGGAGCAGGAGCAGATCGTCATTCCACCGCACTCGTTTCTGCTGGCGACGACGCGCGAATGGATTCGGCTGCCAAAGGATGTCACCGCCTTCGTCGAGGGGCGCAGTTCGATAGGTCGGATTGGCCTCTTTATCCAGAACGCGGGTTGGGTCGATCCTGGCTTCGAGGGCAATCTCACCCTTGAGTTGTTCAACGCCAATCGTCTGCCCATCCGACTGCAGGCCGGACGTCGCATCTGTCAACTCGTCTTCGCACGCATGGATCAAGCCGCCCACACTCCGTACAACGGCAAGTACCAGGGGCAGACAGGCGCCACCGGCAGCCGCATCCGGCTGGATACCGATCGATGACCGACCACTTGGCGTGACAACGGCTGCACCATGGCTGTCGGCCCCCGTGTTGGTGTGGGTCGCTGCCGATATCATCCTCCCGGATCTCGGATTTTCCCGTGATGCCATGCAGGTCGCCGTCGATATCGGCGGTGCTCGGTTGCCCGGTTGGGGCTTGCTGCCGCTGATCTGTGTGCTGTTGATCGCTGCCCGTGCCGGTCTCGGCGCCGACAAGGGCCAGCGACTCGCCTCGGCATGGCTCGGGGCCTGCAACGTGCTGAAATGGATCGCCGGTCCGACGATGGCACTGTTGCTCTTGAGACTGCTGTCCCTGTGGAATCCCGTCGGCGCCTTGTTGCCGTGGCTCGGATTGACCTGGTCACCTCACGCCAGCATCGCCCTCGCACTGGTACCTTTTCTCGGGGCTCGCGATCGATCGATGGCGATCCGGCGACGCACCGCCGCAGTGCTGTTTGCCATATCCCTCGCCGTGTACGGTGGCTACACGCTCTATGTCTGCCAGATGGTGATGATGCACGGCGACGAGGCGCAGTATCTCCGCGTCACGCAGAGCCTGTTGCAGGATGGTGACATCGATCTGGCGAACAATCTGGACGGAGATGTCACCGTGTTTCACGTGCTCGATGTGGGTGTGCACAAGGCACCGGGATCACCGGCGGACAAGCTCTACTCCAAGCACCCGGTGGGTCTGTCCGTAATGCTGATGCCCGCCTACAGCCTCGGTTTGCGGTTGTGGGCCAACCCGAGGTTGGGTGCAGCCCTCACCATGGCGGTCTGCGCCGCCGCCATCCTGGCGCTGTTATTCCTCTGGCTGTGCCAC
>DPVW01000003.1:3418-11092 GCA_003529325.1 Candidatus Latescibacterota bacterium
GGCTGTGCCACGACCGCCCCCTTGGCACTCTTCAGTACCCAGATCTACCCCGAGCTTCCGGCTGTGCTGGTCACGCTGATCCTGTTGCTGCGAGTCGATCCACGTTGGTTGCTGCCCACCAGTGGTGCGACTTCGGTCGCCGGTGCGACTTCGGTCTGGGAACTCGGCTCTCTGACGCTGATGGTGGGCACATTGCCCTTCCTGCACCCACGTTACGCCCCCCTCGCCGCCCTTCTCGGCCTGGGACTGCTGTGGCAGGCAAGAGGGTCCGCGGGGTACAGAGGTATGGGCGCCGTCGCTGCCGGCGGCGGCATCTGCTTGGCAGCGCTGGTGGCGCACAACCTTTCCTTCAGCGGCGATTGGCTCGGAAACTTTCGTCCCGGCAGTGCCTGGGACGCGGATGCGCTGTCACCAGGGACTTGGCTGATGTCGATGCCGGGACACTGGATCCACGCCACCAAGGGATTGGCGCTCAACGCACCGTGGTTTTTCATCGCCGTCGTACCCGGTGTCGTCGCACTCGCCGCCAGGAGGGATCGCCGGTTGTTGTTGGCGGCGGCGCTATACCTGACAACGGCTGTCGTCAATGGGCTCCATCCGGACTGGACCTTTGGCTATGGCCTGCCCGTTCGATTCCTGGTAACCGCCCTGCCGGCGCTGGCCCTGTGCGCCGCCGAGGGCCTGAACTCGATCCGTCGCTCACCCTGGCTCGGCGTACTGCTCTGTGGTGCCCTGGCGGTGAGTTGGGACGCCATCGGCATCGCCTTGCAGATCCCGGAGTTGGCCTTCGAGGGTGAACATCTGCCGTTAGCTTCGGTGGCCGGTTTCTATCCCCTCGGTGTGCACGGGTTCCTGCCCACTGTGGACCGGCTGATCTGGGTGGATCTGCTGGTGTGGGCAACCGCCGCCCTCAGTGTGACAGCACCTGTCTGGCGCCGTGCGCCGCGGTCGTTACGTGGCGCTGTCTTGCCGACGATGGCAATAGTCCTCGCCCTGCTGATACCCGCCCTTTGGGGTCTGTCAGAGGGTGCAACAGAACGCCTGGGCACGAGTGTGTCCCCACAGTTGAAAGGTGTGACGGAAGGCCGGATCGAAGGCCACACGACGCTGCATTCCACCTATCGAAATTTCCGTGAGTCCAATACCGGGGTGCGCCGGGAGGACGGCACCTATGCCACGGACAGAAATTCGCAGATGGGTACGCTGGTCGCCTACTTCATGCCGATTCAGCCCCCCGGCCTGTATCGAATCATCGCCCGTGACGTCGTCGCCGACGGCGAGCAGGCTGCCTATGTCAGCCTTCAACGTACGCCGGCTGCCCTGCAATCATGGACGGAACGACTGCGATTCCCGATTGGGGTCGGCGAGGATGGCACCTTCCGCTTCGACTATTATCATGAACGACTGCGCTTCGGTTTCCTGCACTTCCTCTACGACGGAGCCGGCGCGCTGCAGATCGGGGAAACGACACAGGACTTCCACGCCAGACGCCTGCCACTCCGTCTCGAAAAAGTGGCAAGGTTGGACGTGAGCGACACGACGGGGTCACCCGCACTCCCCAGCCAACTCGCGCCAGGACGATACCTGGCCCGTTTCCATCTTAGTGGAGGGGCCCTGTGGACCCTGACGCAACGCCAGCCTGTACCGGTGAAGATGGCCGTAGTCGTCACCGATGGTGCCGAACTCCCATCTGAGAATCTGCAGCCATGGTTCGAGAGCCGTCGGCGGATGACTGACATCAGCACCAAGTCTGGCGCCGTAGCGGCCCAACGGGAGGTGCTGGCCGCCCCGTGGTGGGCGTCGGTGCCAGTCCTTGGCGGAGACGCCTACGAATTGAGTTTCCGCGTGCGACAACAGGGCCTCGTGTGGTTCTTGTTTCAGTACTACGGCCCGGCAGACCTCAATCTCAGAGAGGTCGTCGTATATCGGCAACACCTAGACATGGAGTGATAGAGATGCCCGACCCCACCGACCTGCACCGTGACAGCCTCGTCATCGATTCTCACAACGACACCGTCGTCGCCTTGATTCGCCGTGGCAATGTCGGCATTGGCGGGGAGACGGGGCCAGAGCGTGATGCCCTGGCGGGTGCCGTTGCCTATCTGCGCCAGTATCTGACGCCGAATGGTCCGGAGGCAATTCAGTTCAGCCTGCCCCGTCTGCGCGAGGGCGCCGTCGACGCCGCCTTCTTCGCCGTCGATACGACGCGCGCCTGGGGCAACCACCTCGTATACGCCATCGACGCGTTGGGATACCTGAAGCAGGAAATCGCCACGCACGCCGACGAACTGCTGCTGGCACGCAATGCGGGAGACATTGAAACGGCAAAGGCGACAGCAAGGATCGCCGTCATCCTGGCGGTAGAAAACACGGCGGCTTTGCAGCGCAGTCTCTATGCCGTGGACGCACTCTACGAACTAGGGGTGCGCACCATGACCCTGACGCACAGCGCTCGAACGGACGTCGGCGACGGCTGCGAGGTGATCGCCGGAGGTGGTCTGACCGGCTTCGGGCGAGGTGTCGTGCAACGCATGAACGAACTGGGCATGCTCGTCGACGTGTCCCATCTCAACGAGCGCGGCTTCTGGGACACCCTTGAACAGGCTTCCGAGCCTGTCATCGCCAGTCACAGTTGCTGCCACGCCTTGTGCGACCATCCCCGCAACCTGACCGATGAGCAGCTCCGAGCTCTCGGCAACGCCGGGGGTGTCGTCGGCATCACCTTCGTGCCATCCTTCATCGACAGCAACCAACCCTCACTGGACCGTCTCGTCGACCACATCCTGCATGCCATCGATGTCGCCGGAACAGGCGCTGTCGGCCTGGGATCTGACTTCGACGGTGGTGGTGACCTGCTCACCCACGGCGGCGAGTTGCCGCTTGTCACCGAGGCGTTGTTGGGCCGCGGCATCGATGAGGATGTTGTGCGTGGCATTCTCGGGGCCAACCACCTGCGACTGTTGCGTGGCATCATCGGCTGACCGACGGCCCTGTTAGTCAGTCGAGTCCGTAGAGCGGCTTGAATTTGCCTTCGAGGTAGTCCATCAGATACTCGACCTTCAGTGGTTCCCCCGTTACATCCTGCACCAGTTCAGCCGCCGTGCGTCGCTTGCCGACGGCGTGAATGTTGCTTCGCAGCCAGCCAAGCAGTCCGGAGAATTCACCTGACGCGATCTGTTGCGGCAGATCTGTGAGATCGGCAGAAGCCTGGCGATAGAACTGCGCCGCGTAGAGGTTGCCGAGGGAGTAGGTGGCAAAATAACCGATGAGTCCCACCGACCAGTGGATGTCCTGCAGGACCCCGTCGGCATCGCTATCTGGTCGGATACCGACGTATTTCTCCATGCGGTCATTCCACTCACCTGGCAGATCCTGCACCGACAGTTCTCCCTCGATCAACGCTTTCTCCAACTCGAAGCGCAGCAGGATGTGCAGATTGTAGGTGACTTCATCCGCCTCCACCCGGATCAGCGATGCTGCCACCTGGTTGGCGGCAGCATAGAACCGGTCCACATCGACGCCGGCGAGTTGTTCGGGAAAGTGCTCACCCAGCACCGGTAGATAATGCTGCCAATACTCCCGACTGCGGCCGACCAGGTTTTCCCACATGCGGGACTGCGACTCGTGAATGCCCAGCGAGATCGCGCCACCCACCGGCATGCCCTCGGCGTCGGGCAGGCCTTGCTCATACAGACCATGACCGGTCTCGTGGATGATGCCAAAAAGCGATGTCTGCATCTGCGCGGGACTGTATCTGGTCGTGAGGCGCACGTCACTCGGCGAGGTGCCGGAGCAAAATGGGTGTACCGCCACATCCAGGCGTCCCGCCTGCAAGTCGAAACCCAGATCCGTCATCACCTGGCGGCCAAAGGTCTGCTGGGCGGTCACGTCAAAAGTGCGGGACAATAAATCGTCCGCCACGTGGCCACTGTCACGAATCCCCGCCACCAGCGGCACCAGTCGCTGGCGCAAATCGGCCAGCACGGGTTCGACCTCCTCTACTTGGGCATACGGTTCATACTCGTCGAACAACGCGTTGTAGATGGATCCCGTATACCCCACAGACTCGGCGATCTGACGCTTGAGCTCGAAGACCTTCTCCAGCCAGGGCTGAAATGTGGCGAAGTTGTCCGTCTTGCGCGCCTCGACCCAGGCTTCGTGGGACAACGACTCCGTCTGCGTCATTTCAACAATGAGGGCCTTCGGGATCCGCTGAGCGCGCTGCTGGCTTCGTTTCAACTCACGTAGGTTGACGGCCTGGTCCCCCTGCAGGCCGGCCTCGCTCAGAGCTGTGACGAGGTCGACCAATTCAGGCGCCGTGAGCCGATCGTGGCGTATACCGGCCAGTGTACCCAGGGCTCTGGCCCGTGGGTTGACGCCCTTTGCCGGCATGTTGACTTCCTGATCCCAGCCAAGCAGATCCTGCGCATGACTCACATCCGCCAATTCTTTCACCAGTACTACAAAGCGCTCGTATTGTGCTGCCGAATTGCCCATCTTAAGCTCCGTTTGTTTTTCGCCTGACACCCATCGGGAGAGTAGAGATGAAGATCACCCGCGTCGAGTCCCTGGTCCTGCACATCCCGTTCTACGCCGACCACGTGGTCGCCGCCATGCACCGTGCCCAGACCCATGATGAACGCGTTTCTGTCATTCGCGTCGAACTCGATGACGGCACCGTCGGGTATGGCGACACCCAGGGCGGCGCTGCGCCCGACCCGGCGCGACTTGCGAGCCTTACCGGGGCCAACCCCCTTCTGCATCTGTACGATGACAGTCTTGGCTTCGCCCTGCAGATCGCCTTGCTGGACGCTGTGGGGCGTGCCACCCAGACACCGGCGCACGCCTTGCTCGGCCGTCAGCTACGCGACCGTTGCCCCCTGTCCTGGTGGGATATCGACATGCCACCGGGGGATTGGGTCAAGGAGGCGGAGGCATCGCTGGCTCGGGGGTACACGACCTTCAAGATGAAAGCCCGGCCCTGGCGTGACATTCACGAGCAGATCGCCACCGTTGGCGAGGTGGTACCCCGTGACTATCGCTTCGACGTTGATTTTAACGGCTTCCTGCTCAACCCTGCCAGAGCCGAGGAGCATCTCACCCGTCTCGACGAACATGTCAACGTTGGCATGTACGAAAGTCCATTCTACCTGCAAAAGGACCTTACCGGCGCCAGCATCCTGCGCGGGTGTGTGAAGAAACCGATCGTCGAGCACTTTCGTGAGGAGGTCCTGCACGCTCACTGCAGCGATGGTTTCGTCATCGGCGGCGGCATCGAGGGTGTGCGACGACAGGCAGCACTGGCAGCGGAGTTCAACAAGCCCTTCTGGCTGCAACTGGTCGGTGCGGGATTGACGACTGCCTATGCCCTACACCTCGGGTCGGTCCTGTCGCACGCGCAACTGCCCTACATCACCTGCTTCGAACTGTTTGAGGATGATCTACTCGTTCAGCCGATCAGCGTCATCGATGGCTACGCAGCCGTACCCGAGGGGCCAGGTCTGGGTGTTGAAGTCGATGAAGAAGCGCTGCGCAAGTATACCGTCGATCCGGCGACAGCCACACCAAAAACCGAATACCGCGCCAGAAAACGGATCCTGCGCGTGCGCTGGCCGGCCATTTCCGGTCGTCTGCGCGAATGGTCCTTCACGGACGAGGCAGAGTACCAACGAGCCTTCTATGATGGCAGCGTGCCCCCCTTTCAAGAGGGTGCCCACCTGGATGTGACAGAGGACGACGGCTCCGCCGGTTTTGCCAGTGAACATGCGGCCATCCAGGCGCAGGGACGGTAGCAGGGATCGGTACACGCCACTGCGGTCCTCACCCCCGTCGAGTGAGAATGTCCCCAAAACCAGTGAGATTGTAGCCAATGTCGACATAATCGAGCAGATCGGTCAGCCCTCGCAGGGCGACACCGAAACCATCGGTGCCGGAGACACCACCGAACTGACCACCCCCCTTCAGGTGCGGCTCGAGATCGAGGAACACCCCGGGTACGCCGTGCTTCTTCAGCTTGCGCGCCAACGCCGGGATGCGACCACGGAAGTCGCGCAAAATCGCCTCGTGGGCGGAGTCCCCCGCGTTGCAGGGTACGAAGTTCTTCAGCCGCGCCTCGTCGACAACACCGGTCCACACCAACTTCGGGTCGATCTTGTAGTCTTTGATGTGCATCCAACCGATCCCTGACTTCATCGCTTCGTATTCGGAATATGTCTGATCAGGGCGCAGATTCTGACTCGACAGATTGCCACCGTCAAAAATCAGGCTCAGGTTGGCATGGTCAACTTTGCGATACAGACTGCATAGCAATCTGCCATTCTGACCGATGAGATTGGCCTCGACTTCCAGGCCGAACAAGACGCCCCCCTTCGCACACACTTCTGCAATTCGGGCAAGTCGCTCGGCGGCTTCGTCGAGGTGATCCTCGGGGGCAGTTCCCCGCGGGTGATAGAAGGAGAAACCACGAATCAACTTCGTGTCGAAGGCGCCGGCCAGATCAACAGCACGCTGCACATCGTTCTTCAAGTATTTGTCGAAGGGGATAAAACCATTCGTCGTACCATCCTCGACGTCATGCAACTTCACCTTGCCGATGGGGGATCCCACGGAAGACACGCGGATGCCGAAGTCTGCGTGCAGGCGGCACAATCGCTTGATCTCCGCCTTGGTGAGTTTCATGACATTTCGGACACCGGAGCCGACGTCGACGAAGCGCAAGCTGTACCATGACATTCCCAGAGCCGAAAGCATCGTCAGTTGCGATTCCGCCTTCTTGTCGACAGGCCCTTCATCGGCGAAACCGGTGAGAATTACTTCCGGAGCAGAAGAACTGGTGGCCATGAGCAAAATTACTCCGTGATCAGGTTTGAAGACCGTTCTAGGCGAATATAGTCGGCTCGCAGAGCCGAACAGTCATGGCACATCGACGACGACGACCCGCCCCGAGGTGAGATCGCGAAAGCTCGCCAGGATCGATTCGACGGCGGCCTCCGGACCACACAGATGCAACGTCGCGTCCTCGGCAAAGACTTCGTCGACAACACAGACCGCATTCTCTGGATCTTTTTCGGCCGCCCGGCGCAGTGCCTCGCGACATGGATCGTACCGATCATACGGTAGCCGCACGACAAGTGTCGTCGTCTGCACACGTCTTAATGTGGGTGTCACGGCCAGAACCTGCTGCGCCGCCTGCGTGTAGGCTCGCACAAGGCCCCCCGTGCCCAACTTGGTGCCGCCAAACCAGCGCACGACGACGACGACAAGGTCCCCGAGCCCGGCGCCCTGCACCACCGCCAACACGGGTCGTCCCCCCGTACCCGACGGCTCCCCATCATCACTCATCCCATGGGTCACCGATGCGCCATGACCGACGGCGAAAGCGTACACGTGATGGGAAGCACCCGCGTATCGACCCCGAAGCTCGCGCAAAAACTCCCGCGCCGCCGGTACAGACTCAACACAGGCGCAAATACCGAGGAAACGAGACCCTCGATCGCTGATCTCAGCTGTAGATTCGGCCGCGGGGTACAGGTAGCCGGTAGACACTCCGATGTCAGATCCCAGAAGCCATCTTCAGAACCCACGACCAAAGATCAAGGAAACTCGAACGAGTTTCGTCCACGAAGACCCAGCGTCTCGATCATTTTCTGGCCCACCGTCGACTCAGAACCGCCG
>DPVW01000003.1:11430-24403 GCA_003529325.1 Candidatus Latescibacterota bacterium
ATCAAGGAAACTCGTCCTCTTCCTGCTCAATCCGAAATCCGGGCGCCATGTTCTCGAAGGTGGCGCTATTTGCATTCCACATCAGATGCACGGAGTCGGTGGGACCATTGCGCTGTTTGCCGACGATGATCTCCGCCGTGCCTTCGAGACTGGCGCCATCTGGGGATTTGAGGCCATACAGATCGGGCCGGTAGATGAACATCACCACATCGGCATCCTGTTCGATCGAACCGGACTCGCGCAGATCGGATAATTGCGGACGTTTGTCGGTACGTGCCTCAGAGGCGCGTGACAACTGCGACAGCGCCAGCACCGGCACATTCAACTCCTTGGCCAGTCCCTTCAGCCCCCTCGAGATGCGGGACACCTCCTGCTCCCGGCTCTGCACATTCTCGTGGGAACTCATCAACTGCAGGTAGTCGACGACGACCATGCCGATACCATGGTCGCGCTGCAATCGACGCGACTTGGCCCGTGCCTCCAGTACCGTGATCCCCGGCGTGTCATCAATATAGATCGGTGCCTGCGCGAGGCGACCGACATTGCGCGTCAGATGAATCCAGTCCTCTTCGCTCAGGCGTCCGGTACGCAATTTTTGCAGATCGACGCCCGTCTGGATACACAGCAGACGTTGGGCAAGTTGCAGCTTCGACATTTCCAGGCTGAAGAACGCGACACCGACTCCGTGCTGGACGGCGGCACGGCAACAGAAGGACAAAGACAAGGCCGTTTTCCCCACACTGGGACGGGCCGCGAGAATGATCAGATCGCTATTCTGGAACCCCGACGTCAGGTCGTTGAGATCGGAATACCCCGTGTTGACCCCGGTGACGGCGCTATCCTGATTGTGCGCCTTTTCGATGTGTTCGAAGGTCTCCTGCATGACGACTTCGATCGACTCGAAGCCCGTCGTCAGCTTTTTTTCGGAGAGCGAAAAGATGCGCCCTTCCGACCAGTCGAGCAGTTCGTGGACATCGGACTTGCCCTCGTAGGCTCGACTCGATATCTCCGACGAAGCCTCGATAAGGCCGCGACTCAGGCCCCGCTCGACGACGATCTTGGCGTGGTGTTCGATGTTGGCTGCCGATGCCACGCCACCTGCCAATTCCGCCAGGTAGACGACACCCCCGGCCTCGTCGAGTTGACCTCGACGCTTCAACTCCTCACTCACCGTCAACTGATCGATGGCTTCATTGCGCTCGTAGAGATTGATCATGGCCGCGTAGATGCGTCCGTGAGGCCGGTGGTAGAAGGCTTCCTCTTCCAGTAGCTCGATGCCACGACCCACAGCGCGCCCGTCGATCAACATGGCACCGAGTACGGCCCGCTCGACCTCAACCGCCTGTGGCGGCATCCGGTCCAGATTCTGAGCGTCCGAAGTTGCCCCTCCCTGCCCTGCTTGGGGAGGTCCGTATCCAGGTTGGCCGTAGTCGTCGTGACCATTTCCGGGAGGTCCATTCATAGGACTATAACTCGGTGCCGTCGTGCAACTTGCGCAACCACTTCATGTCCTCCCAGGTATCCCGCTTGTAGCTTGGGTTGTGCAACAGGGCCGCCGGGTGGTAGGTGACGACAAGAGGAGTTCCCTGGTATTGGTGCAGCCTCCCCCGCAGGCGTCCCAGAGAACTGTCCGTCTTTAGCAGGGCGTGAGCTGCGTGGCGACCCAGGCAACAGATGATGCGCGGACGCACCAGTTCGATCTGTCGTTGCAGATAAGGCTCGCAGCTGGCGACCTCGTCCGGCTGCGGATCACGGTTGTTCGGCGGCCGACACTTGAGAACGTTGCAGATATAGACCTCCTCCCGCGACAGTTTCATGGCGCCGATGATCTTCGTCAACAGTTCCCCTGCGGGACCGACGAACGGCAAGCCCTGCCGATCCTCGTGCTCTCCGGGCGCCTCCCCCACAAACATTATATCCGCTCCAGGGTTGCCGGAGCCAAAGACAAAATTTTTTCGTGTCTGCCCCAATGGGCAACGGAGGCAGTCGCAGATCTGCTGCTGGAAGCTCTCGAGTGAGCCGCCATCATCGGCCTCGACGACAGCGGCAGGCGTATCGCTGTCGACAGGCGCCAGCGCCAGACTGGCAGGCGGAACGATGAAGTATCGCCCTTCAAAGGCGAGCAGATCCTCGAGGCAGCGGCGCACATCACGCAGCGTCTCGTCTACGTCGAAATCCTGATTGGAAGAATCGGCCATGGGAGGCGTGAAGATGTCAGCCCCGGGAACGGCTGTCAACGCGACGGCGGCTGGGAGAAGCAATCACCCACGGCGTCGAGGATACGATCGGCGACGGCCATTTTACTCATCAGGGGTAACGGGGTCTCGGTCTGGGCATCCATGAGTGTCACAACATTGGTATCCGTGGCAAATCCGGCGCCGGCTTCCGTGAGATTGTTCAATACGATCAGATCCGCGTTCTTGCGCACCCGCTTCTGACGGGCGCGTGCAAGCCCATCTTCCGTCTCCATGGCGAAAGCGACGACGACACGCGCACCCTTTTTTGCCCCAAGGGCTGCCGCGATGTCAGGATTCTCCGTCAACTCGACACGCAACCCTTCCCCATCACCTCGCCTCAGCTTCTGTGCTGATACCGTCGAGGCCCGGTAGTCGGAGACGGCGGCGGCCATGATCGCCGCATCCGCCGAGTCGAAGGCCACCATTGCCGCATCATACATCTGCAGCGCTGAACGAACCGGTGTGAGCCGCACACCGGATGGCGGTACCAGTGTCGTGGGTCCGGTGATCAGGTCCACGGTGGCACCTCGCGCACGAGCCCGGCGGGCGATGGCATATCCCATCTTGCCACTGGAGCGATTGGTTAGAAATCGAACCGGGTCAAGGTCTTCGATGGTAGGTCCCGCCGTCACGACGATGTGACGACCTAGCAGATCTCCTCCGCCCACATCGCCGAGGATATCGATGGCAGCATCGAGGATATTCTCCGGCGATCCCATGCGCCCCTTTCCGGACGCCCTGGAAGCCAGATATCCGGATTCCGGCTCGACCCAACAGACGCCCTCATTCTGCAGGCGGTCTATATTTGCCTGCACGCTGGCCGAGGCGAGCATCTCCTCTTCCATGGCCGGTGCGATCAGGACCGGCGCTTGTGTGGCCAGATAGATCGTCGTCGACAGATCATCGGCGATCCCGGCGGCGAACTTGCCGATGAGATTCGCCGTTGCCGGTGCCACAAGGAACAACTCCGCCCACTTTGCGAGGCCCACGTGCAACACGGGAAACTCATCTGTGGCGGCGAAAAGATCGGCGTACACGGGATGCCCGGACAACACAGCGAGTGTCGTGTCGGTGACGAATTGCGCCGCGCTCCGGGTACGCACAACGCGCACCTCGGCCCCCTCCTCTTGCAGCAGACGTACCACCAGGGGAGCTTTGTAGGCAGCAATCCCCCCGGTGACACCGAGCAGAACGCGTCGTCCCTGCAGCCTCACGGCATCACCCCTGTCCCAGTGCCATCAGCACCTGATTACAAAGTCGGTTTGCATTCGTCTGATCGGAGTCCAGCACCAGATCGTAGATCGACATGTCCGCAAGATCGATGTCGTGGTGTGTGGCGTAGCGCAGGCGCTCAGACTCCTCCCGTTCGAGGATCGCCGCCATCGCCTGTTCCCGCGTCTGGTCTTCTCGTGCCGACACCCGCTGCGTCCGGATCTCTATATCAGCGTGCAACCACACTTTGAGTGCCACCAGTTGCCGCCGCTGAGCCATCCAGCCCATCAATCGACCTTCCAACACACAGCCTTGCTCCGCCTGGCATGCCAACTGCACCATGCGTGCGTCGAGTTGCCGGTCGATGGCCGCATCCGCTTCCGCCTGCCGACCATACACCTGCAGTGACAGTCCTGCCTCCGCGGCAAGTTCTCGGAATACTTGCCCCGTGTTGAGGTAAACCCACTTTGTCTCCGCCTCCAGGGCACGACACAGCGTGCTGGTGCCACTTCCGGGCAGACCGCTGATGGTGACGAGTCGCATGCTGATTCTCAGGCCAGATTCTGCACCTGCTCGCGCAGGCGCTCGACCTCTTCCTTGACATCCACCGCATGGTGGATGATGCCGCTGTCGGCGGACTTCGAGGAGATCGTGTTGATCTCTCGGTGCATCTCTTGCAGTAGAAAATTGAGGCGACGCCCCACTTCGCCACCTTTGTCCAGCGCCTCGAAGAATTGCTCGAGATGACTGCGTAGACGGACGATTTCTTCGGTGATGTCGCCGCGTTCGGCAATCAGGACAACCTCGGTCGCCAGTCGTTCCTCGTTCACCTCCCCAGGTCGCAGCAGGTCCTCAACTTTGGCCCGCAGACGCTGCCGCACCTGTTCACGCCCACCGGAGGCGATCCCTTCGATGCGATCCGTCAACTCACCCAACAGTCGCAGACGGGTGCGCAGGTCGGCGGCCAGCGTCTCCCCCTCAGTGCTTCGCATCTGCTCCAGATCGTCGAGGGCGGCATCGACGGCGGCCATGACCAGGGGCCCCACCTCCTCGAGATCGGGTGTGGGTGCTTCGGAGCGAAACAGCCCCGGCATGCGAGCCAGCACTTCCAGGCTCACCGGGCCCGTATTGCCCAATTCGGCAAGACGCTGCAACTCACGAGCGTATTGAGTCGCCACTTCGACATTGAGTTCAGGGAGTCCGGACCGGTCTGCCGTTTCCTCTACATCGATCGTGCCTGTCACCTTGCCGCGACTGAGCCGCTTCTGCACACGCTCCCGAATGCGTGGCTCCAACTCCTGTAAGGCACTCGCGCAACGCAGCGACAGATCCAGGAAGCGGCCATTCACCGAACGCAGCACGGCACGCACTCGGACCGTCTCCGTCTCCGTCTCGGCACTGCCACTGCCGAAGCCAGTCATGCTTGTGATCTGTCCCAAACTTCCTCTCCTCTTGCCACGCGTTAGAACCCGGGATCGACAATTACCCGTACGATGCGGGTAAACCCCGTGAGTTGCGTGCGGTACGTCAACCCTCCGAGCGTGATCTTTACGAGTTCCGACTCCCCAGCCGCCCAGAGTTGCCCATTTCGTTCGTCCGCAGAGATAGAGATCGCCCCCGGGAGATCCTCTATCTGTAGCAGTATGCCACCCTCGTCGTCGTAGGCCACGACGCCTCCTGCTCCCAGCACCCAGGCGATACCCGAGTCGTCGGCGACATCGATTGCCGTCGCCGGTCCGTAAGGAAAGCTGACGACGCGTACCGGTGCTCGCGGTGTTAGGCGCAACACCCTGAGCCCATCGGAGTCGATCGCCCACGCTTGACAGCATACCGTGTCCGACGCATCGAGATCGACGAGCCCCGTCAACCCCTCCCATTGGCCAGATCGAAGTCCCTGTTCATCAAACCAGAGAACTCTGTCATCCTCGCTATCGGCGACCCAGACCCCACCCTTCGGCGAGGGTGCGATGGCAATCGGCTGTGCCAGAGTCGCGTCGATCTCGACCAGCTCGAGGCTGTCTCCCTCCGCGTCGAGGGAAAATTGGTAGACGGCGCCCTCCTCGGAGTCGGCAACCCAACCGACTCGGGCGACGGCGTCGAGGGCGATGTCTCCTCCCGCTGTCATGAGCGTGCCGAAGCGTTGCATGACACCCGCAGTGTCGATGCGATGCAGTGCGGTCAGCCGACTGTCACCGACCCAGGCAGCACCCGTTCGTGCATCGACGGCGAGTCCCTCCAGGGACGGGAACCGGCCTCGGGCAAACAATCCGCGCCGACCATCAGGTGTCAGACGCCAGACCAGACCGCTGCCGGCATCGGCGATCCAGCCATGCTCCCGCCCGGGTGTCGCCAGCTCTTCCCCGGCGATGGCGAGTTCTTCCTCCCCGACGACATCCAGCGTCAGCCAGTAGGTATAGATCGTGCCATTGATAACATCCGTGTCGATGAAGCTCGTGTCCTCTGGTGCCCGCTCGTAGAGGACGGGCTCAGACCGTGTCCCCCCATTGCGCCAGATGCGAACCGCTCGCAAGTCGGTAAACTCAGTGAAGTCCCAGCGCAGACGAACCAACCCATCACCGGCGAGGGCCTCGAGCGGGTTGGCGATGTCGATAGGACTACGGGCCCGCACATCCAGCGGATTGCGCCGAGGACGGTCGGCACAGCCGGCGCTGAGGATGCACGCCACCAGCAGCAAACCAAGAGCTCGCATCAGAAAAACACGAACCGGGCGGTCAGCACCAGACCCGCTTCCATAAGGAGAAAGCCCGCCCCCGCGATGCGATCGTGACGTTCGGCTCGGTCCAGGGCATCCTGCTGGCGCGAGGCCCCGGCGGAGTGCAGATAGCGCTCGTAAGCCTGCTCCGCCTCGTTCGTGCTCCAGTATGCCAGCAGCGCACCGGTCACTGCGAGGCCGGCACTGGCCACCAGCGCCGGGCGAAAGTGACCGGACTCCCGACCCTCCTCGGAATCAGGCGGAGTCTGTGATCTCTGCAGAGCCACCGACATCCGGCCTGACGGGACGGTTCCTGTCGACCATGCAAAGGCGGAGGAGGAGGGCAACATTTGCGGCAATACAACCGATGGCGAATCGGCGACATCATCCGGGTCAGCGACCGGCTGAGCGGATGCCCATTGGGCCAGCAGGAGGATGAGGGCTGCTATGAGGATTTGACTCGAAGTGTGCTTCATGGAGAAAAAACGTACGTGGTACCGAGCTCCGTCGTCACCGCCAACGACCGCCGCGTAAGAGCGGCGCTCGTCAGCACGGGCCCGTCGAGTTGCTGACGCCAGCGCATCGATCCATCGCTGATATCGACGGCATGCAGCCAGCCATCGCCAGCGCCAAAGTAGATCGTGTTGTCAGTGCCCACTGGGGCGGCCCGTATGATGCCATCCGTGTCACAGCGCCACATTCGACGTCCCGACGCCGCATCGAAGCCGTACAGACTGTGATCGGTGGAGCCCACGGCCACAACCTTCTTCGAGAGGAACAGACCGATGGACGGAAGTCCGGCAAAATCTGCTTCCCATATCGGCTCACCAGTGTCGGCGGACAAAGCGTGGAGGCTGCCATCGACGGCAGCCAGGACCTGTTTTCGCGCCACATCGACGGCTGGGCGCGAACGCAGGCGAGTCCCAAGATTGCGGCGCCAGCGCACATGGCCGCTGTCGATCCCCGCCGCCACCAACTCACCGTCGCCATCCGCTATATACAGCACATCTTTGGCCAGGCTCGGGGCACTGGTCAGGGGTGGCTCCAGTGCCAGGTTCCACAACGGCTGACCATCGGCCACGGCAAGTGCCATTAGCTGTCCCGATTCCATCGCCGCGTACACCGTGTCGTTGCGCACCACGACGGCGGCACACAGCACGCCATCCTGGCGCCAGAGGATGTCCCCTGAGGCGAGGTCGATCGCACGCAACTGCGACCGTTCTTCGAGGATCGACACCAGCATGAGACGTCCACCGGCTCCGGCCAATGCCGGGGGCCCGCAGACAGGATCATCGAAGCCCCACTTGCCGACGCGTGTCCCCGAGGCAACATCAAAACCGTATAGATCCGGAGCTTTAGACCATTGCAGCAGTAGCGATCCCGACAACAGGGGGCTTCCGAGGGGCGGCTTACCCACCTTCTGTTGCCACCGTAGTCTCAGAGGTGGCTCTGGACCCGGGTCCAGCAGGCCCCCGCCGTGGGCATCGCCCCCCGCCTGGGTCCAGCCGCACTCGGTCGAAGAGGAAGGCAGGTATAATACCCCATGACCACAACCCAGCCACAGCAGAATCAGCAACAGCGGTAGAACCCACTCCGACTTGTGATTGCGGCGCATCTCAGTAGTCCCAGCCAAAGAAGAAATCCCACCGTGTCGAATTCTCGATCATGTCGAAGTCGGTTCGACGCGAAGCATCGAGACGGAAGACGAACACACCACCCAGTCCGAGACGGGCACCGGCGCCGAAGCTGCCCTTCCAATCGCCGAAGTCATCATTCCAGGCGTTGCCGGCATCGACGAACAAGGCGCCCCGCAGAGAACTCAGATCGATGTTACCAAAGGGGAAGCCGATGACGAAACGATCGAGCAGTGGATAGCGCAGTTCGTGGTTGGCCAACACCACATTGCGCCCCCAGAGGGAGCGGAATCCATACCCTCGGAGTGTCCAGCTACCACCCAGCGGAAAAAATTCCGGTACGTCACCGCGACTGTGCAACCCCATATAGCGCACGGCGAAGCTGGACCGTTGACCGAGGCGTTCGTAGTGCCTCAGGTCAGCGAAATAGGTCGTGTGGAAGGGGCGCGAACTCTTGACATCGAAGGTATGGCCAAGACCGAGACTATACCGCGTTCCCTCCAAGGGGCCGGTAGAGATCCACAGACTCGTGTCGTGGGTAAAACTGATGTGGTTGGACAGCAGCCAACCCGTCAGCTGGCGCCCTTCAAACTGTCGGTCGAGATCGGAGTGCCGTGCCGTAAAGCGCGTCTCCAACCGATCATGGCGATTGAAGGGATAACTCATCTCCGCCCAAGCGCCCGTCCGTTTCTCGCGCACGAATTGTCCGAAACTGCTCGACAGCCGGTCATTGAGGCGGAACACGCCCCAACCAACGTTCAGCTGCCGTGCCAGGTGTTGTCGGCCGAAAACAAGATTCAGACCATCAAAGAAGCCACTCTCGGAACCGGAGATGTGCGACAGGACGAAGTAGTATTGGTCATTGCCGAGAACATCAGACAGGCCTAACTGGATTCCGCCAGAGGTGCCGAACACGGGATCCTGGGAGATCTGGCTTTGCGCGATATCGAGGCTGAGCCGCTTGTTGTAGGTCCGTCGCGTCACCTGGCCTGCATCCGGCAGGCTCGCCAGGTCCCAGGAACTGTCGATTGCCGTCGTCGCCCTGTCTGCTGTCGCTGCTATTGTGGAATCCTCTAGCCCAGTCTGGGCAAGATCAAGGCGATAGATGTGAAAACGTGCCCCTTCGAAGCCGGTGAACAGCAACTCGTCAGCCGCCGGCATCCAGGCGGCATCAAAGGCCCCCGTCAGCGTGTGGGTCAGACGCTCGGCCGTGCCGACGCTGTCGCCATGGACGGGCACCGCGTAGAGGTCGTAAAACCGCTCCCGGTCCGAAGTGAAAGCTAGCCATTCGCCTGAGGGCGACCAGGCGGGCTGTATGTCGTCGTGATCACCGTCCGTCAACTGCCGCACCACAGCGTCCCCCGATTCCCCCACGCCGATGGTGAACAGATTGTACTGGCCATCACGACCATGTCCCGGCGCCCGGTCCGAGCTGAAGACGAGCAGATTCCGGCTTGGATGCCAGTGCGGATCGCGGTCGTGGTAGAGATCGTCGGTCAACTCACGAAGGGCCCCATCGCCGACATCGACGACGAATAGATCCGAGCGACCGGATCGTCTCGCCCCCGCCAGCGCCAGTTGCGATCCGTCGGGAGACCAGGTGGGAGAGGACAGTGCCACGAGTTCATCGAAGGAGAATCGACGCCGACGACGGCCACTCACGACATCCCACAGAATGAGACGATCACGACCGTTGTGCTTGGCGATAAATGCAAGACTTGCACCATCTGGTGACAGCGCCAACGACGCCTCGATGGGGTGCAGGGATTCGTACTCCGGCTCACGCTCGCCGGCGACTAGGAGAGTGGCCTCACCACCGCCGACCTGGCCACGGAAAATCTGCGTATAGCCCTGCTCGTTGCGGAAGAACAGATAGGCAATCGAGTCGACCGGTGTCCCTGCGGGCGCCGGAATCAGTGCCGGTTTCAGATTGAACCCGGTTTTCGTCAAGGCCTCCGCCATCTGACTGGGAGGATCAGCGTCACCGATCATCGGCAGATACCGTTTCTGCAGATCGTAACTCCAGGCTTCGTCGAGTTCGCTCAGTGCCTCCCCCGTGGTCAGGGCGAAGACCTCCGGGAAGGTCTCGGCCCGCCACCAGTTATCGAGGATCCGGGCGAAGACATCCGAGCCATAGCGGCTGGCCATAAATTCGCAGATCGACTGGCCCTCTTTATACATCTGGAAGCTGCCATGAATGCGATACATCTGGGCGATCGATGCCAGCCGGCTGCTGAATAGGGCGTCGCGCATGACCATGTCACCGTAGCTATCCCATGGTCCGGACAGATATTCGGCAAGCCCTTCGGAAAACCACAGAGGACCGAACCAGACGTCGTGGCTGCCGCGATCGGACAGGACCCGACGAATTCGATCGAACATGAACACATGCACGAGTTCGTGGTGCAGGACACGCTGAAACTCGGGATAGGAGCCGCTCAATGGCAGCACCACCCGTCCCTTCATGAACTCGGTGAAACCTGCCACGCCTTCCGGCAACAGACCGGGGATCACATTTGTCTGCTCGAAGTGCACGTGCGAGGCGTAGAGGATCAGTGGTACTCGTCGGCGTACCGTATGCCCGAGACGCTCTTCGAGATGGGCAAATGCCTCCTCCGCCATCTGGCCGGCAAAGGAAGCCAACTCCGCCTCTTCCGGGTAGAAGTAGACGTCGAAGTGTTCGGTCTCCAGCCGCTGCCAGTCGAATTCGTCAAACTGGACCTTGTTCTTGCCGAAGTGGTAGAGCTGCGCCGAGACATCGACTGCCCAGAGGGCACACAACAGGGCGAGCCAAACTCCATTCCGGGTTGCGCGCGCCGTCATCGGCCACCCCTGGACAGATGGCCACCGAAACCGCCGACACTCACGGGCTGGCGCAGGGTCACCTGATGACCTGCTTCCACGCCGTGACGGAAGGCCTCGCTCGCAGCCACCCCCCCTGTCTGCCGTGTCTGGATGCGGGGGTTGTGAAACCGATAGTAGGATTGGAGTCGATGATCTCCTTGCCACACGAGAGCCTTCGTCTGCACCCCTTCTTCGACCTGGACTCGCTGCCGGTCAAGCTTGTCGTGAAATCCCTGCAATACACCGGCGAAATAACGCATGCGCTCACGGTTGCTGCGCAGCTTCCGCTGCCGCCGATAACCATCCCACAGTCGCTCCAACAACTGCGACAGATAGACGTGCACATACTCCGCCATGTCGAGATTCGTCGGCGTGCCGTACACCTCCAGGACCGTTCCTTGCAGATCATGCACCGCCTGGTAACTGCGCGTCCACAACACTTCGACGAAGAAAAACTCGTTGAGGATCATCGCCAACCACAGTTCCCAGGCGGGATGGCGGCCCTTCACCTGGCCGAGTTGGCGACGTTCAAAGCCGCGTTCGGCGTCGGTCTCGACGAGATCGACGTTGTATTCCAGCAACAGACGTTGTGCCTTGTTGACCGCAGCCTGCGCCTCGTTCTCGTTCGGACTGTCGCCGAGAGAGAGGAGCTTCTTCACCAGCCGCGCCACACGTGCCTCCGTCTTGTCGCTGTCGGTGGCAGTCCCCATGCGGCGTGCCGTCGCCCGTGCGTCGCACCGCACTTTGCGGCAAGCCTCAACGAAAGCGGCGCCATGGGGTGCCTCGGCGCCGGCGCCGAGGACTTCCCATACGTACTGATGCGCCATCTCGTGTCGTAACGTATCGAGCACCTCACTCCACGGATCGTTGCGGATATGCTGGCGCGAGATCGTGATGCGGCGCATGGCGGGGTCCCACTCGCCAAGGTAATGACGACCCTCCCCAAGTTGGATCAGGGGACGCTGCATGGAACCATGAAGATACTCGCGGTCATAGAACTCCCACCAACGGTACAGGGCACGCCCCCAGGCGCGCTCCAACTCAGCGGGATCATGGGGGGCGGTTGACCCCATAGGAGCTACTTGAGTTCGCGCACGAAGGCGGGCGTCAGTCGGCCGCTGAAGACCTCGGCGACGGGGCCCTGCATGGTGAGATCAAAGTCATGTCCGCGAACATCGATGTGCAACGAGCCTCCCGGCGCCTTGACCGTAACGGGGCTCTGCACCAAGCCGAGACGGACAGCCGCGGCGGCAGCGGCGCAGGAGGAGGAACCAGAGGCCTGCGTTTCGCCGGCGCCTCGTTCCCAGATCAGGATGTAGAGCGAACGCCGCCCCACGGGCACTGCGAGCTGCACATTTGTCCGGCGTGGGAACAGTTCGTGATGCTCCAGTTCCGGTCCAAGGGCGAGCAGTTCGTCGCGCGTCCACGGCTGCCCCTTTTCGCGAAACAACACGCAGTGCGGGTTGCCGACGCTGACGCCGGTGAAGGTCAGAGACTGACCTGCGGCGCAGATCGGTTGCTGGATGAGCTCAGCCACCTGCAGACTGCAGGGCAATGCCTTCGGCTCGAAAGTGGCCCGACCCATCTCCACGGTGGCGGCACTGGCGTCTCCGTGCGCGTCGATATGCAGATCGATGGCGACGAGACCACCCTGTGTTTCTACCGTGAACTTCGTCCTGCGGGTACGTCGTGTAGAATACAGATACCGGGCGAAGATACGCAGGCCATTGCCGGATTTCTCCGCCTCAGAGCCATCGGGATTGTAGATGCGGACGCCAAAATCAGCCTTGTCCGAGGCGGACAGGGCGAGGATTCCGTCACTTCCGGCACCCCAATGACGGTCGCAGATGGCACGAATGCGCTTGGGCGTCAGCTTGAATTCGAGATCGGCCGGGTCGAGGGCGATGTAGTCATTGCCCAGACCATGGCCCTTGAAGAAGCCGTTTTTCATGTAGACCGTATGAGCAGTTGAGTGGGTTCCCGGATGGCGAAATGCACCGACCGGGCAACGTAGTCACCCCCCGCCTTCTGGTCAACGGAGAATCTAGCGCACCAGCAGCAGACGTTGTGTTGCCTGTGTGGCTCCTGCCGTCATGCGGGCGAAATACAACCCTGAAGCCACGGTTGCACCACTCTCGTCACGAGCATCCCAAGGGACCCGATAGCGCCCTGGACGCAGTTGCGGGTCGTTGAACAGACTGCGAACCCTCTGGCCAAGAACATCGTACAGCTCAAGGCGGACCGCTTTGCACAGGCAACACGGCGCCAGCACTCATGCCTCCTCGGCCGTCGTTGCAGAGCAGTGTGATCGTCTCCGTATTCGGGCCATTGGC
>DPVW01000003.1:24738-33796 GCA_003529325.1 Candidatus Latescibacterota bacterium
GGAGATGGTTCAGGACTTGGCCCAGGCCAACAGCTGCTCTGCGGTCATCGTGTTGATGACGTCTGCCTTGGCGAGCCAGCCCTTTCTGGCGATACCGGTGCCGATTTCCAGATTGTCGAGATCGGAGATCCTGTGGGCATCGGGGTTGACGGCGACTCGGCACCCCACCTGCCTCGCGCGGCGCAACCAGCGCCAATCGAGGTCGAATCTTGCCGGGTGTGTGTTCAGTTCCAAGGCGACATCGTTGGCGGCGGCGGCGGCGAGGATCTCTTCGAGATTGATCTTGGCACCTTCCCGTTCGAGTAGCAGGCGTCCCGTGGGGTGGGCGAAGACATTTGTCGCCGGATGCTCGAGGGCCCGGATGATACGCTGCGTCAGAGCTGCCTCGTCCATGGCCAGGTTGTTGTGAATGGCGACGACGACGAGATCGAAACCGGCGAGAATCTCATCCTCGTAGTCCAGGGAGCCGTTGCGCAGGATGTCGGACTCGATGCCCTTAAGGATGCGGAAGTCCTGGTGCTCTGCCTGGAGTCTGTCGATCTGGGCATGCTGCCGCTCAATATCGGCGACCTTGAGGCCGAAAACGTACCCTGCTGATTTCGAATGGTCGCAGATACAGACATACTCGTAGCCGCGCTCGCGTACAGCGTCGATCATCCCCTCCAGAGTGTCATCCCCATCCGAGGCGTCTGTATGAACGTGCAGAATGCCCCGTAGATCCTGAGCCTGCAACAGGACGGGCAACTCACCCTCGTCGGCGGCTTCCACTTCACCGAGTCCTTCGCGGAGTTCTGGTGCGACATACGAGAGGTCGAGTGCACGGAATAGTTCCGCTTCATCTCCCGTGTCGATGCGGTCACCGTCCCCCTTCTTGCCATGAAACAGACCGTATTCGTTCAGGTGCAGGTCGCGCGCCAGCGCTCGTGAGCGCATACCGACATTGTGGTCCTTGCTGCCGGTGAAGTGGTGGAGCATCGATGCGTACTGTTCGTCGGCGACGAGACGCAGATCGACCTGGATGCCGCTTTGCAAGCGCACCGCCGTCTTCCGATCCCCCTGGGACAGGACCTCGATGACCTCGGTGAACTCGGTGAAGGCCCTGGCGACCTCAGCGGGGGACTCCGTGCTCAGTACGATATCGACATCCTTCACCACCTCCTTGTGGCGACGCAGGCTGCCGGCGATGCTGACGCGAATTGTGGCGGGGTGGGTGTCGAGTTTCTCGACCAGATTCCGGGCATCTTCAAGGGCCTGGTCGAGGCGGAACTGTCCCTGGTATCGGGACAGACTTTCGATGCCCTTGAGGATGTTCTGCTGGGTCTTGCTGCCAAAACCCGCCAGACCGTCCAGCCGGCCGTCTTGGCATGCCGCCTGGAGTTGTCGTATCGAAGCGATACCGAGGGCGTCGTAGATCGCCTTGACTTTTTTCGTGCCCAGACCCGGAATGCGCAGAATCTCGAGCAGACTCTCCGGCACCTCTTCGGCGAGCTCACAATAGGCTGCCGTCGTTCCTGAATCGATGAACTCCGTAACGAAGTCGGCCAGTCCCTTGCCAATGCCGTCGATTTCGGTAAGAGTGCCTGCCGTCGACATGTCAGCGATATCGACTTCCAGTTCCTCCAACATGCGTGCTGCATTATCGAAGGCGCGCACGCGAAAACTGTTCTGGCCGGCAAGCTGCATCAGGGCGGCGTGACGCTTCAGGAAAGCAACGATCTCCGCATTGTCGGGAGTCTGATCAGCCACGGCGCTCTCCGCTTGGATCGCAGACACGGCGGATGAGCTCTACCGAGGCATCGGCAAGGGTTGCATTGCCCGCCGCCAGACCGCCACCGATCAACGGATCGGCCTGGTTGTAGCGTCGCACTGCACCATTCAGATCGACCATGTGGCCCCCGGCTTCGCGCACCAGCAGATCGCCAGCGCAGACATCCCATTCGTTTTTTGGCTGCACGCTGACGTTGAGATCGGCGCCACCGGCGGCGACGACGGCCAGCTTATAGGCGACGGAACCGATCGGGTGGATCTCTTTCAGGTGTTGGCGCAGGGGATCGATTTCCCCGCGAGCATCCTCCGAACGGCTGACGATGACTGTCGCCTCCTCGAGGCGAGTTGTGTCCGTGCAGAAGACGCGTTTGCCGTTGAGGAACGTGCCGCCGCCCTGCACGGCGCTGTAGAGTTCATCCCGGGACGGGTTGTAGATCACCCCCACCACGGGTACGCCGTCGGCGACGAGGGCGACGGAGACAACGAACTCCGGAATCCCGCTAAGGAACTCCTTGGTGCCGTCGATGGGATCAACGATCCACACCTGCTCATGCTCCAGGCGCACCGCGTCGTCCACGGTTTCCTCGGAAAGCCAACCGATCTCAGGAAAGGCCTGTAACAGGTCTCGTCGCAGGCTGTCGTCGGCGGCGCGGTCGGCTGACGTGACGGGATCGTAGTCGGCGTCGCGTAGCTGTTTGGCGCCGGTAACCGTGCCCCCGTCGTCGCGATCCTGCTGCTTGTCGCGTACGTCGTAGTCGCCCTCGTAAAACTCGAGGATCAGGGAGCCGGCGCGACGGGCGGCGTCCATGGCGACCGTAAATTCTTCTTTCATGGAGGCAGAAAGTAGGGTAAAAAAGAAAACCCCACATCCCTGTGGGGTCTGAAACTCGGCGGGTGTCCGACTCGCGATTCAGCAGGGGCGAGGCCCGTCACCGTACGTCCTTGTCCGGCGGGATTGGGCGTCGCAGCCGTGGCCGGTCCACCCGTTCCCCGTTACTATCGGCAGTCGTGAGAAATTCTCCAGTGTGAGAGCCAGGCCGTTGTGGGCCCGATTGGAATTTGACCCCCTCGTAGGCCGATCCGTACACTGGACAGGCGCTATGACACTGGTGCTTGGCCTACCTGTATGGAGAGCAAACCGATGAACACCAACAGCTGCCTCGTGGGGGCCATCCTCTGCTGCGCCCTGTCCGCCTCGACGGCAGGGGCCGCAGATGTGGCCGTTACCCTGCAGAGTCTGCATGAGGACTCACTGTGGGGGGAGATCACCTTGGAATCTGGCGGTATCCGCCAGATCCAGGTACAGTCGCTGACGGCGGACACCGTGGTCGTACGCGAGGTCATCGGCGCGTTACACGTGCGACCCGCAATCTACTCGGTCGCCCAGATCCGCTCCGCCCGGGAGATCGGGGTCTACCGGATCCCGCAACGCACCGCCCCCTTCCGCAGGTCACGCTCGACGAAGGTTGCTTTCGGACTCGAGTTGGTGATTCCAGGGGCTGGATTCTTCTACGTCGGAGACATATCCAACGGCTACAGGATGCTCGGCTTCGCGGCATTGGTGGGGGGCACGGCGTTGGCTACTGGGGGGGACGGCGCCGCAGGATGGTTGCCCTTCGCCGCCTGGACCAAGGTGGCGTCGCTGGCGCAGTTGCGTGATCAGGTCAATGCCGACAATGGGGCCTTTCACGATCATGCCGAGAGCATGACGAAGAGCGAAGGGTTTCATCTGCCGATCATGGGCTTCCGCTTCTGAATCGCGCCACCAGAGCCTGCCCAGGTGCGCATGTCCATGGCGAGACTGAGAAAGGTAGGTACCAGGACCAGAGTGAAGATCGTCGATACCAGCAGACCGCCGATGACGACACTGCCTAAGCCGCGGTAGAGTTCGGAACCTGCACCTGGAAACAGGATCAGGGGCAGCATGCCGAGAGCGCTGGTAATAGTCGACATGAAGATCGGCCGTACACGGCTCTCCACGGCACGACGGATCGCTTCTCGTTGCTCGATGCCCTCTTCTGTGCGCATCACATTCAGGGTCTGATGGACGATGAGGATCGCCGCGTTGACGACGACGCCGATGAGAATGACAAAGCCGAGCATGGTGAGAATGTCGAGAGGCTGGTAGCCGATCAACAGATTGACGGCTGCGAGTCCCAGGATGCCCCCTGCGGCGGCGGGGGGAAC
The DNA here is from genome assembly GCA_003529325.1 of Candidatus Latescibacterota bacterium. Taxonomy (GTDB): domain Bacteria; phylum Latescibacterota; class UBA2968; order UBA8231; family UBA8231; genus UBA8231. Next base: position 28,693 of record DPVW01000003.1, read on the forward strand.
ACTCAGCATGATGACGAAGGGATAGAGGAAACTCTCGTACAAAGAGGCCATCAGTAAGTACGTGATGAGCAGGGCGAGGAGGAAGTTCCACTGCAGGGCCTGCTGGGTCTTGGCCAGGTCGTCCGCCGTCCCTGCGAGGTGCAGGTCGTATGGCGGCGACAACTCCCCGGAAGCGCGTAGTGGTTCCACGATCTGGGTCTCGATCTGTTCCAGCGCGATCTCCAGTGGCGTCGTCTCTGGCGGCACGACGCGGATCGTGATCGCCCGGTTGCGCTCGATGTGGTTGATCTGCTCGGGGCCGCTGGTGACGATGACGTCAGCAACCGAATGCAGTGGCACCGTGCGCCCAGTCGCCGTGTAGATCGGCAGCTGGCCGATGTCCTGCGTGCGGAACCAGTCGTCTTCCCCCTTGAGGATGATGTCGATTTCTTCTCCCTCGAACTGATATCCGTCGATCACGGCACCATCCATCAGCACATTTACCGTGACGCCTATTTCACGCGCAGTGAGACCCACCTTGGCGGCGCGTGTGCGATCAGGAATGACACGTACCTCGGGGTTTCCCAGGTCGAGACTCGGAATCGGTCGCGCCTGGGCCTGGGGCAGGACCTGCCTGACGAGACCAAAAATCCGGCCACCGAGACCGAGCAGATGTCCCAGGTCGGGGCCACTGATCTCCACGTCGATCGAGCGGCCACCACCGAGCCCCTGGAACAAGCCGGCCTGGCGGACGATGGCGATCATGCCTGGTATGGCGAATAGTGGATTCTGTATGAGAGGGATCAATTCCTTCGCCCGCGAGGGGTCGCCGGCACGAACGCCCAGAAAGGCAGACCGCCCGCGGGCGACGTAGAACATGTGCGATACCAGCAACCCGTCCAATGCGTCCGCTTCGGGCGAATCGGGGCGTGCCTCCCAGCGTGGGCGCAGGGCATCTTCGATCTGCTGGCCCACCTTGATCAACTCGTCAAGATTGTATCCGGGTGGTGGGAGCAGGATGCCGAAAATCAGGTTGCGATTGCCCGTGGGCAGGTACTCGGCTTCTGGCAGCAGACTCCACACCGACAGCAGCGAAGAACCGATGAGAAGGACGACGACACCGATGCGAAGGGGTGTGCTGCCGCTGATGTGATAGACGCTGCTCGAGATGACACGACTGACACTGCTGCCGAAGCGATCGAGAATACTCGCCCCGTTGCGTAGCCGCGCCCGATCGCCCATGAGGCGCATCGACATCATCGGAATCACCGTGAGGGCGACGACGAGGCTCAGTGCCACCGAAGAGGACACGGCAATGGCGATGTCACGGAATAGCTGCCCCGCTTCATCCTCGATGAAGAGGATGGGTAGAAAAATCGCAATCGTCGTCAGCGTGCTGGCGAGCATGGCGCCCCAGACCTCGGTGGCGCCGTCATACGAAGCGCGCAGACGGTCCTTCCCCATCTGCCGATGGCGATAGATGTTCTCCAGCGCGACGATGGCATTGTCGACCACCATGCCCACGGCGAAGGCCATGCCAGCGAGGCTGATGACGTTGATGTTGCGACCCATCAGGGACATGATCAGGAAGGTGCCGACGATGGAGATCGGAATCGACGTAACGATGATGAGGACGCTCGAAGCGGAGCGCAGGAACACGAGCAGGACGAGGGTTGCCAGCGCGCCACCGATGAAGATGTTGTTGCGCACCAGACCGATGGCAGAGATGATGTAGTCCGTCTCGTCGTAGACCTGCCGCAGGACCAGGCCGTCACGCTGTAGTGGGCCAGCGTTGAACTCCTCTATTGCGGCCCGGATTCCATCCATCACTTCCAGGACGTTGGCGCCTGTCTCTCTCGTGGCATTGACGGCAATCGCCTGTCTGCCACGTTGTCGCACCGTGGAGCTGGGTGCTTTGTAGCTGAGCCGGGCGTGGGCGACATCAGCGACGCGAACCAAGCCTCCGGGCCCATCGCGGATGACGACCTCCTCGATCTGAGCCGGCGTCGTATACTGACCCACGGTACGGACGATGTAACGTCTCTTGCCCTCGTCGAAGGAGCCCGCACTGGTATTCGAATTCTCGGAGTTGATCGCTGCCGCCATCTGTGTCACGGTGACGGCGTGGGCGGCCATGGCGACGGGATCGACGATGACCTGAAGTTCGCGATCAAAACCGCCAATCGTGTTGCTTTGAGCGACGCCGGGAACCCGTTCGAGGCCGGTCTCGACCAGATCCTCGAGGTAGTCGCGGTGGGTCTCGATGTCGATATCTTCATAACCTGGCAAGGCTTCCAGGATCAACCAGGTAATGGCATTGGTGTTGCCACCAGAACCGGAGGCGAGTACCGGTTTGTCGGCATCAACGGGGTAGTCGGTCACCTGATCGAGTTTGTTCGACACCTTCAGCAACAAGGCGTCCGGGTCGAGGCCGACGCCGAATTCCAACACGAGACTGCCACGGCTGTCGGAGGACTCGCTCGTCATCTTCTCAAGTCCCTCAACGGACTTGAGTTGCTCCTCCTGACGCTGGATGATCTCCTGTTCTATTTCTTCCGGACTCGCCCCCGACCATCTCGTCTCGATGGTGACCACCGGTCGATCGATGTCGGGGGTCAGCTGTACGGGGATTCGGTACAGGGCGATAAGACCAAATAGCGCGACCAGCAGGACACCGACGATGACGCTGACCGGGCGCTGGATGGATGACTCGACAAGCTTCACGTGGCCAGCCTACTGCAACTTGCGCACGACGCGCACGGCCTGACCGTCACGTAGGCGCTCATTGCCGCGGACGATGACCAGGTCACCAGCATTCAGGCCATCACCATGGATCGCGACATCCCCCTGCGAGGCCTGGCCGGTCGTTACCGTGTGCAAAACAGCCGCCTCTTCGTGGACGACGAACAGATGGCTGCCCCGGACACCGGTGACGATCGCGTCTTTGTGCACGAGCAGATCCTGTTGCGACTCGACGATCGCCAGCCGAACCGAGGCCGACATACCGCCGCGGACCCGACGACCCGGGTTGAGGAATTCGACGATGACGGGAAATGTCCGGGAGTCCTCATACCCCTGAGGCAGGATGGCGACGATGGCGGCATCAACGGAATCGGATCCCAGGGCGGAGATCGTCACGGCGGCACGGTCGCCGAGACGCAGGCGATCGACGTAACGTTCAGGAACATTGACGTAGACCCGCGCCGTGTCGGGGGCCACGACATGGGTGACATCCTGGCCCCGACCAACCCACTCACCGATTTCGACCAGACTCTCGACGAGGGCGCCGTCGAAAGGCGCACGGACAGTGAGGTTGTTGATGCGGGAGCGCAGAGCCTGCAGCTCCGAACGGGCGCGCTCATACTCATACTCCGTCTCGATCGCCTCGTCCTCGGAGATCGTGTCGCTGTCGCGCAGCTTTCGGTCATGATCTCGACGCGCGGTGCGCAGCTGCAGGTCAGCCTCGGCTTCGATGAGTTGCGCCTGCAGTTCGTCGTTGCTGAGTCGCAGGATCGCCTCACCGCGTTTGAGGGCCTGCCCCGGCTCCTTGTAACGCGCCACGACCTTGCCCTCGCTCTGACTGGCGACACGGCTCGAACGGCGTGGCTGAGCGGTGCCGATCAACTGCACGTGATCGACGATGGCGCGTTGCTGAATTTCGGTGACGATGACAGGAGCGGCTGGAAAATCGCCTTGCGCATCGACGATGTCGGGAACGAATCCGCACCACGTGCCACACAAGAGGGTGAAGAGTGGCTGGGCTATGCGCTTCAAGAGGATGGGCTCCGGGCTTAGTAGAAAGAGAACAAAGACCAGATAAGCTACACACCATGGAGAATGGGTAGCAACCTACAGGCACATGGAGGCGGTGGGAGAGGGCTCAGGGGTTGCTCGCCGTGCCGTCACGCCAGGCCAGAGACCGATCGACGAATAACAGCACCGCCGGAACCAGCAGCGTATTGTCGATGTGCACGAGCAAAGCTCCCTGCGTCACCGCAGGCAACGCGGCCAGCAACAACAGTGCGACGAGTCTGCGGCGGATCCAATCCCATCCTGCGGGCGAGACGCGCCGTCAGCGCCATCCCAAGGATCCAGCTGAGCAGTCCAGGCAGGCGCATGGAGAACTCCGATGGCCCACAGACGACGATGGTAGCGGCAAGAATTAGAAATACGGGCGGCACGTAAAGGTGAATGGGCTCGTGCGCCAACAGACGCTCGGCGTTGCGGACCTCGTAGATCTCATCGTCGGAAACCGGCTGCTGCACGCCCGGCAGCGCCAACGCCAGGAACAGGGCCACCATCGCGCCGAGTGCGAATCGGGGCTACCTTGTCTCCTCTTTAGCCGGCTGGGCCGGAATCCGCGCCGTCATCACCATCGGCTTCGTCCTGCTCACTGAGCCCGGCAAAGGCATCATCGAGCGCACCATCTGCAATGGCAGTGTATTGCCGATTGACAAAAACCATAAAGAATCCGAAAAGCAGGAAAATGATCACCGACTGTCCAACCTGCAGCAGGGCATTTATGCCAGAGGTGTTCTTCAGGGCCAGCGCCGACAGCCCAAGCCAGATGGTGACGGTATAGATGATGAGGACAACTCCAACACGCCCGATTCGTAGGCTCTCGAGGCGGTGGTGGATGTGATCGCGCCCCGTGAATTCGATCCATTGGCGGAAGCTGCGGACCTCGCCGGTACCGACTCGCATGACGGTGGTGAAAGTCATGTCGAATATGGGTAGGCCGAGGATGAGGATGGGAACGATAAGCGGTTTGATGAGAAGCCCAGTCCCCCATCACCGCCAGTGCTGACACCATGAAACCGAGGAAGGTACTGCCCGCATCGCCAAGGAAGATCCACGCCCGTTTCCCGGGGCGAAAATTATAGACCAGAAAATTGAGGCAGGAACCGAGCAGGGGCAGCGCGAGATACATCATGTCATACTGTGAGTTTTGCCAGGCCACCAGCCCGAAGAACATGGCATTGATCGCCGTAGAGCCTGCGGCGAGCCCGTCCATGCCATCAAGGAAATTGACCGCATTGGTGATACCTATCACCCACAGGGCGGTGAGCAACCACTCGCCGACGGTACCCACCATGGTATCGGGCAGAAAGGAGATGACGACACC
>DPVW01000123.1 GCA_003529325.1 Candidatus Latescibacterota bacterium
GATCCAGCGGTTCGAACAGGTCAGAAAATGCTTCGATTACGGCGTCGCATTGTCTACCGATGGCGTCACTCGTAGCCTAGTCCAGATCAAACTCGTGTGTCATCCACCAGCCAGCCATGACGGCGAGTCCGAAATGTGCCTTGAACCACGGCGGCGACTGTCCGCCAGCAAACTCATACGGCGCACTGTCAACGGCGCGACATGCTGCGACCAACCCTTTGGCCAGCATAGAGACCGACTTGTGTTACATGAGTACGACGAGCACATAGAGTGTCGCCAGTGAGATCTGGGCGGCGGCAAAGATGGCGGCGCTGGAAACGAAACGTCCGAAGGACATGTTCAGCTTCTGTTTGTGCATGATCGTCACCGCCACCAGCGTCGAGGCGGAACCAATGGGTGTTATGTTGCCACCGAGATTGGCGCCAAAGATCACCGACCACCAGATCGGATCCTCTGGCCCGCGCAGATTGCCGGCCGCGTCGGGCAGGACGGCGATGATTTTAGCCAGCATCGCCGCCAACGGAATGTTGTCCGTAACCGAGCTGAAAACCGCGGCGGCAACGAGCACCGCCGCCGTCCCTTGAATGTCCCCCAGGGCGATGATGAGCTTGAGACCTTCGCCGATGAGGGCCAGTACCTGGGCATGCTCCATGACATTGATGAATACGAAGAGGGCGACAAAAAACCCGAGCAGATCCCAGTCCACCGCTCGGTAGAACTGGTCCACTTCGTGTTTGTAGCGCAGCAGCATGATGGCGGCAAAGGTCATGGCCACATAACCCATACCCAGATCACGCAGATAGGGGAGCACACTCGTCGTGGCCATAACAGCGACGAAGGCGAGGGTCATGGCTACGCCGAACCAGAAGAATCCCTGACTCTCGATACCATCCCGTTCATCGAAGGCGGCGACCTCGCGGGCAGCGTCGGCGATCTCCTCATCTGTCTCCAGCCGGCGGATGGCAAAGATGCGTGCCCCCATAAGAAGGGTCATGATGGTGGCGACGAGCACATACGGGCTGGCTTTGAGAAAGAAGGAGACAAAGCTGATACCCGCCGCGTTGCCGACAATGATGTTGGGTACCGAACTGATCAGCGTCAGCAGTCCACCCACATTGGTGAGCAGACCTTCTACCAGCAGGAACCCGAGCAGGATATCCCGTCGCTTCAGTTTTTCCAGGGAGACACCTGTGAGGGAGCCGACGATGATCATGGCCGTCACATTGTTGAGCACCGCCGAAAAGACCACCGTCATACCACCATAGTACCAGAGCAGTCGTCGGGGATCACCACCTGATTTTTTCGTCAGACGGATGGCGATCCAGGTGAACAGACCGGAGCGGGAGGTGACGTCGACGAAGATGGACGCCCCGAGAATGATGGCGATCACCTCCCAGTCGACGGCGGGAATGTAGACGGGAAGATGAATCTCGTGGCCACCGATCAGGACCGGCTCGAATGGGAGCAGGTGGAGGGCGGCGCCGAGCAACAAGGCGACACTGGCAAAGCTGCCCGCCAGGATCGACTTCTTGATATGGAGCTTTTCCTCCAGCGCCAGACACAACACGAGGGCCAGCAACAGGGCGGCACAGAACCAGGTCACCGCAGGCGAGACGTGGTGGACTTCGCTCATATCAGCAACAACGGAATCTGCCGCAGTTCCATCACCACGGGGTAGGCGATCCCATGCATGGCGAACTGTTCAGCATCCTTGGTGTTGAGCACGAGCAGATCGACCTCGTGCTCTTCTATCAACTGTGAATACTCGGCCAGACGGTGACCGACCTTGACGACGGCTTCCACCGTCATGTCGGGGCGCGTCTCGGCCAGCACCTGACGGCAGGAGTCGATGTACTGCTGCGGTTCTTCCAGCAGTTGTTGCAGGATATCCTGGCTTGCCTCGTCGGTGTCGATGCGCGGCAGTTTGGAGATCACCTCCATATAGCGCTCAAAGGTGTGACCATCCTCCACGTGCGTGAGCAGCAATCGTCCATCACGATCGACCATCTGTGCCGCAAAGCTGACCAGCCGCTGATCTCCGGCAAGATGATCCGTCATAGCCATGACAACACCGGTGTCCTGCATGGCGTGATCCGCGATCCGCCCCGCTTCGGGGTGTGGCAACAGCAGCACCGGTGTCGTCGTCGCCTGGGCGAGTACGTCGACATATTCACCGAGGCTGAATGGCCAATGCCAGGCCTCACTGTGCAGGTGTCGGTATGTGCAGATGAGATCCGGTGTTTCCGCCTCGACGAGGTCGAGCAACCCCTTGACGGTGCTGAACTCGACACCACTGACGTTGCGCTGGTGTGCATTGGCGTCGAGTCCATGTTGATCGAGGAACTCGCCCACCTGCCCCCCGATCCGGGCGGCGCCGTCGGCATCGAGATCGGTCACTACCAGTACTCTGCCAAGGGCTATTGGCTCGTAGCCAAAAACGGTACGACCCGCCGCGCGGAACACACTTTCGAACTGATCGATTCGACTCATGGAGAAGGAGTAAGCACTTCTACGAGAGGCCGGTCAAGCCAATGCCACCGATTGCATGAGCCTACCGAGGTGGGCCCAATGTGGGAGTGAAGTTGGATCCCTGCTCTGTTGTGATGGTGGTCAGTTCGAGTGTCAATGGATTGAGCACGTGAATGCCATCCCAATAACTTTCCGGCAAACTGGCAGCGATCACCATCAGCGTCCCATCCGGTGACCATGAGATACTTGCAACCCGACTCCCATACAGCTCAGGGACCCTGTCAGACAGATTGACCAGAGCTTGACCCGAGGAGTCCATGAGCAGCAGCTGCCCTTCTTTGATGAAAGCGATCAGGTCGTCGACTGGAGACCACGGTGTCCCTTGTGGCGCTGAAAGCTAACGCTTGCAGATGGCCCGTTTCGCTGCTCTCCTGCTCGGGGAAAGGGGCGACCATGTTGGCACCAGCCTCGATCTCATCCAGGTGGTGGACGTAACCCACCAGGTGACCGCCATTGGCGAACCAGAGCACGCCCTGGCGGTCGATGATGAGATTGCGCGTCACGTAACCGCCGTTGTGATTGGGGATATTATCCGGCGACTGCCAGACCATGCGGCTCTAGCCCGTCTTCAGATCGTATCGGAACACGTGGCCTGTGGGGTAGCCGACACCGAAAATCGCGTCGTGATGATAGTCGATGGCGATATACTGCTGCCCATTGCCGGGAGCCATGACGGATTTGTCCCAGGCGTTCATGTCACGCAGGCTGCCGTTGGCCGGATCATACTCGTACAGGTGGGAACCGCGGAAAAACTGCGGGTAAACCTCCAACTCGAGCCCGTAGGTGCGCGCGTCCATGGTGGTCGCTGTGGCGAAGTACATCTTCCCCTGGAACTCCCGGATCGAGGTATGGACCTTGCCCGCCGCGTCGAAGGGCTCGGCGGGAAACCTCGAATGATCAACCCA
>DPVW01000268.1:0-5138 GCA_003529325.1 Candidatus Latescibacterota bacterium
CACAAAGGCCAACGGTGGCGCCCCAAAAGCCACAGAGACCAATGATCCGACTCAGACCTCACCAAAATGCCATATGTCCCACACAATACGCTTATTTCAGGACTAGCCCATGGCTGGAAAGACTCCGGTGACTTCGTCATCCGCTGGAATGGCCGCGACAGCGCCGGTCGGTTCGTGAGTTCGGGAGCGTATATCTATCGACTCGAAGGTGCTGGCCTGACGCGGACGCGGAAGCTGCTGCTGTTGCGTTGACCCGACATGTCACGGACAGGCAATTCGGAGACCAGCTTCAGCTCCGGCGAGACGAACCCGATCGTGATTGTGCGCGCTGCATGCTGCGACACAGGGGTTGACCGTGAAGCCAACGACGTACCACTCGGTCACGGATGGTCGATGGGTGCTGCCGGCGCGACGGTGAGCTGACCCTGCACACCATGACGCTCGATGAGTTCCTGCACCAAACCCGTCGATTTCGCCTGCTCGACAAAGTCACGCAGAAACTCGGCAGCCAGGGCGCGATCCGGTTTGCAGCCGATCGCCTGTTGCACGGCGGTGAACTGACCTTCGAGAATGCGACTACCCGGCAGTTGCTCGACATCCTTGAGCAAACGGGGGCGGAGCCCTGCCAACACATCCAGCCTGTCCTGCACGAACAATTCCAACGAGGCGTCGACACCGTCTGACGTCACCAGATCGGCATGTTGGATATGCTCGCTGAGCCACAGACCGTAAGCGCTGCGGCCATAAACAGATATCCGCTTACCCGCCTCGTCCACCTGATCGATAGATTGGATGGGTGAATCCGGTGGCACGAGATACGTCGCTTCGATCTCGGCATAGGCAGCAGTAAAGCGGATCGTCCGCGCACGTTCAGGTTCCGCTCCCAGGTTGCCGATATCCCACACATCCTGCTCGGCCGTATCGGCCAGATCCCCAGGCGTCTTGTATTCGATGTATTCCACGGGCACGCCCAGACGCTCGGCGACGGCCCTCGCCATGTCCGGTGAGACACCTTCTGGAACCCCGGCGGCCGATCTGCCTGATACGAGCAGAAAATTAGACAGATTGATGGCCGCTCGCAGGACGCCGGTAGGCGCCAGTTCGATTCGTATTCGTTCGATCATAGTTCAACCTTGGTGGATCTGCCTTGACGTAGAACGCCCCAGTCGGGGCCGCCCACCGGACCCAGCAGAGAGTAGTTCTCCTCCGGGGTGCCGACGCGACTGAGGAAATCGGCGAGGTTCTTCTCCATGCGCCGCGCCACCCTCGGCTCTTTACGCACCAGATTGTGCTTCTGCCGAGGATCCTCTCGCAGATCGTAGAGTTCGGGCCGTCCGCCCTTCTCACCATAGGCCAGATACGTCCAGCGTTTGTCCGTCACCGTCGGTCCCCCATTGCGCAGGAAGGTTGACGAGAAGGCCTGTCGCCGGGGCCATCCCTTTGCCCGGCCATTCATCAGAGGTGCCAGTGTGTGACCGTGCATGTCGAACCCCTCCCCCTTCACACCCGTCAGATCCAGCAGCGTGGGCAGCAGGTCGACGGACTGTGTCAGCTCGCCGGTACGTCGCCCCCCCTGCAACCCGGGAACGGAGATCATCAGGGGGATGTGACTCAGCTCTTCGTAGAGCGGCCAGATGCGATCATCCTCGTCGTGGATATTCGACTTGCCCGTACGATTGTGATCCCCCAGATGCATGCCATGGTCGCTGGTGAAAACGACGATGGTGTCGTCGAACAGATTCAACTCCTCCACCTTCTGCAGCACATAGCCGATCCACTTGTTGACCAGATAGAGTTCGGCGGCGTAGTGCGCCTTGAGATTCGCCAGCTCCCTTTTCGTGTAGGCCGACGCGGGTCCATAATTGGGGTGGATCATCGGTGGCCCGTCGTACGGGCTGGTGGCGTCGTAGCGCGACACCAGGTACTCCGGTGGATCCCACGGCTCGTGGACGTCGAAGAAATCGACCCACAGCAGAAAGGGCCCGGCGTCATGATTCTCCTCGAGCCAGCGGCTGGTCGTGCGCGCCGTCTGCACGCAGAACCGGTCCTCTTCCCAGGCCCAGTCGCGGTTCGTCCACGTGTGCAGCGTCGCCAGATTGCCGAATCGCGTATCACGCATGTTGGCGTCGACGCGAGTCTTGTCTGCGGGCACGACATGCCGCGGCGGCAGATTTCCCTTCAGCAGTGGCCGATCCCCTTCCTGGCCGCGGATCCAGCAGCTCCCCTGAAACCCGCGATCGAAATGGTGTCTCCCCTTCATCAGGTGTGGGGTGTCGCAGATCAGCTGCGTATTGTACCCCGCATGAGCGAAGGCGGTGCTCAGTACGGGAATCGACGGGTCCAGCGGCTGCCAACCATGGAAGGGAAAAGAATAGCGACCAGTGAACAGGTCGGTTCGATTCGGGATCGTCGGGAAACTGGACAGATAATGGCGATCGAAGGAGATGGAACGTCTGGCGAATCGATCGAGGGCCTCGGTACCGATCCAGTCGTTGCCATTGCAGCCGAGATAGTCGTAGCGGAACGTGTCGCTCACCATGACGATGACATTCATTTGTTCGAGATCCTTTCCACACTGTCGGCGAGCTTCTCGACGACGAATCCACCGATGCCGACATAGATTACCAGGCCAACGAAGACTGGCATGAATTCGAACATTCTCATGGTCATTCTCCCGATTGAAGAGTGGACTTTATTTTCGTACTCCGATCACAGTGAACAACTCAGCGTCCTCGCTGGTTGCGGCCAGACGCCAGTTCACGGAGGACGTGACGGTCCAGGGATGGATAGACGACCCGTATCTGTGGGCCTTCGATCCGGAGGATGGCGAGGTGGTCGGCCGATTCGAGCTCCCCGGCAACGCTCGTGGGGCACCCAGTACCTATTTGGTAGAGGGCAAACAGTTCATCGTCGTGCCGATCGGTGGATTCTTCCGCGCCGCCGAATGGGTCGCCCTGAGTCTGCCAGACTGAGGAGGTTGCCCCGACAGGTCCCATGCCCCTACCCTTAACCCCATGAGCAGTCCTATGCAAAGCGGCACGCCATACGACGCCGAGCAGACGCAGAGCATCATCGAACGATTGTACACCGACGGCTACGTCCACCTGGGCCCGGTCCTCGAACCAGACGAAGTTGCCGCTCTGCGCGATGCGCTGGAGCGCAAGGCGACGGATCCACAGATCCTCGCCGACGAGGATGGAGACCATGTACGCGGCATCAGCTACATGCGCATGTTCGAATACGACAATGCCTTTCGTGACTTGATCGTGCGCGAGCCCTTCGCCAGTCTCGCCGAGGCCGTGCTCGGCGACGACTGTCACCTCATGTCGCAGAACGCCCTGATCTACGAACCCGGGATGGGTGGCGGCTGGCACATCGACGACCTGCTCCATTTCCCTGTGCCTGACGGGGTCGATCGCCACGATCCACGGATCCGTGTACCCTGTATGGTGTTGCAGATCTTTACGCCCCTTTCTGATGTGGATTCGGTGGAGTTCGGCTGCACGGAGGTGGTGCCGGGCAGTCACAATTCGGGCCGTGGTCCGAATGACAAGGAGCACCCCACCTTCGAAGGCCAGGGATCGGTACCGATCCTGGCTCGTGCCGGCGAGGCGTATCTGTTCCACAACCAGATCTGGCATCAGGGGGCGAAGAATCGGTCCGACCGACGGCGGCTTCTGGGCGGTGTCACATACGGTCGGCGGTTTGTCTCGCAGAAGTTCTACCCCTTCATCGACTACCACATGCCGGTGCATGTCTGGGAAGGGGCCAGTCCCCGCCTGCAGCGTTTTCTCGGGCGCCACACCAAGGGCGCCTACGGCTGAGCTACAGTTCGAATAGCTGTACGCCCTCGTGAAGTCGCTGACGACCTGGGCGTAACGCGCCGATTCCTCCGCTCGTGGGAAGTGACTGCTGTGCTCGAACACGACTGTCCCCCCTTGCCGGACCACCCATCTGAACGCTTCTACCTGGTCGTCGGCCGTCACAAGGTCGCCGCGGCACTGTCTGCTCCACCCGTGACTACAGGATGGCATCAATCGTTACTTGGCCCTCGTCCCAGATCACGGTGCCCGCACCCATTGCAGCTACCTCAACTACATCGCCGGGCACCTCCAATCTGAGCGAGGTCGTCCCGATGCCGCTGTAGGCGGCAACATACCTTGTCCCCCCTGGGCAGGCGCAGAGCCATATCGGGCCCTTGTCGCAGATGAGATTTGCACCGCCGATGGCCACCCGTCCGGAAGCGCTCTGCCGGGCGTAGGGCGACTCGTGCATAGGCCAGCCCAGGGGTCCATCCTGGGTCCAGCGCCGCTTTAGCGACCACTCGTACAGATCGACTTCGATACCGAGCGCGCGGCCGTCGCGGGCGTATTCCACGAGCAGCGCTCGCTCGCCGCCCGCGGCATAGGTGCCAGGCGGGGGCGCCTCGTCGACGAGTGTGCCAGTCGCTACCTGGGCGGAAAAATCGGAGCCCCTGGCGTAGTCGGCGCGCTCGGCCAGTTCGGCGTAGAAACCGCACCGCGGCTGGCCCTGGTAGAAGGAGCCGGGTCTGGCCATTTCCCAGAAGGTCTTGGCCGGTCCCGTATAGTTGTACATCTCCAGGGCCAGATGACCCGCCAGTTCGACCAAACGGATGGGGGCACCGCCGCCCAGGTCGGTCAGTTCGAGCGGCAGCACAGCAGTCCACAGCCCGCCGCTGCCGACGACGATCACCTCGTCCGGGGGCACTGCGGCCGGTAGAGAATCTACTCTGTGCTGACCGATCCAGATCTCGTCAACCTGCTCGATCTCAGTCCACACGAGCACGGCTTTTGCACTGGTGCGAGGCGTCCAGGCGTCGAGGTTACGCGGGGCGTAGAGGCCGATGGCGCGACCCCGCTCGTGCACGCCGTAGAAGTGGCCCTCTTCGGGAACAACCTGTCCAGACTCCCGCGACGGCGTCGTCTGGAAGCTGAGCCATTGGTCGTCGAGTATATAACGCGAAAAGAGCACACCGCAGCGCGCGTTAAGCGGGCGCCGATATTGCGCGTGAAATACGCTGGACTGCAGGGCGATAAAGATAACTTCCTGGGTCTTCAGTTCGCAGGAGGCCACGCCCAGGCAGAAAGAAGGACTGTGATAGGTGCTCAGGGCCACGG
>DPVW01000268.1:5549-7640 GCA_003529325.1 Candidatus Latescibacterota bacterium
ACCCACGCGCGCACGTCATCGGCGCCAAAGGCGTCGGCGTTGAACACGGCGTGGCTGTAGGCGCGACTGAAGGGCCCCGCCCAGCAGCCGATCCCTGGGTGTACGTGCAGTGCGGCGGAAAGACCGAGTCGGGCGAGCATGGTGCGGGCGCGGATGCGGGTATGTTCGTCCTCCGTCAATTCGGCCAGGCGCCCCAGCACCCGTACGGCGACAGAGGCGTAGTTTGGGCTATTGTACTCGGCAGGCAGGCCGTAGGTATCCACGTGCGCCATCCAGCGCACCAGTTTTTCGCGGCCACGACGACCGATGTCATCGTCGCCCAGCAACTGGCCACCGAGGCAGGAGTTGGCGATGTCCTTGAGGACGATGTTGGTGTAGGCCGGGGCCACGTCGATGCGCGCGATTTCCTCCAGGCCCAGTGCGACGGCGCGACGCATGGCCGCGACCAGGTCCCGGGGCAGGGCGTCTTGTGCTATGCACAACACAGGAATGCAGTAAAAGAGCACAAACTGCACGGCATTGAGATCTTCGACGACTTCGTCTTCCAGCTCCCAGCGGAAATTGCCACAGTGCGGATCGGTGCCCCGCACCTCCTGGCAGGTAAGCACAGCGCCGAAGATGGCTGCGGCTTCGGCGATGTCAGCGGTTGCGCCGCTGGCCATCAGCTCAGCTGCCAGATAAACCGAGGGTATGGTGGCGTGAAACATGCGCCCACGCACTTGATGGGTGACCATGTGTACTTGGGCGTCGTATTCTTCGGGCAGGGCTGGTGGCGATGGCAAGGTCAATTCCTGATGAGATTAACGCCCTGGGTCTCAAAGCGACGTGATGGACGATAACGTGGAGACGTCCGGGCCGGGCTGTCGGTGGCACCCGCGCCCGGGCGTTTCTGTGTTCTGCGCTCGTAAACCCGCCTCGTAGTTTCCAGGCTCGAACGCCGACTTCTCTAGTTTCTTAGCTGACCAGCGGATTCACTGCGACAATCCCGTCGTAGTCCTGGCTGGTGTTGAAGTCCTCGCTCAAGATGACCGTCGCCCTCGCCCGGCGGCCAGGATCAGAGCATCCCAGAACGAAGTGTGCCATCGAGCGGCGTTGGTGCATGGCTCGCGGTTTGGCTTTATGATAATGCCGTCCCCGACCCGGAGCCAAACCCGATGCAGAGTCCGAAGCGCCGCCAGTACAAGTATGCAAAATCTCGATATCGGCAGAAGAACTGGGCTGCGTACGAGGCTGGTCTGAGAAGGCGAGGTGATCTCACCGTCTGGCTCTCCGATGAGGCCCTGGACGCCTGGCGGGCGCCATCCTCCGGCAAGCCCGGAGGCCAACGTCGCTACGCGGATATCGCCATCGAGGCAGCGCTGATGATTCGCATGGTCTTGCATCTGCCGTTGCGCCAGACCGAAGGCTTCATGTATTCCTTGATGCAGCTGCTGGACATTGACCTACCGATCCCCGATCACACGACGTTGTCCCGGCGTCTGCAGACGCTGGGTGAGATTCCGTTCCAGCATCCCATCGGCACGCAGCGCCCGGCTGAGGTCCGCGCCGTCAACAGCCATGAAGGAGAGGAACCGGAACGTGCGCTCCATCCGAGAACTGGGTCGACGAAAATGGCACAAGCAGTCAGGCTACAGCCCAGCGCAGCATGGTGGAGAACACCGTCTACCGATACAAGACGATCCTCGGAGGAGACATCAGGAGTCGATGCATAAAGGGGCAACAAGTGGAGGTACAGCTAGGCTGTAAGATTCTCAACCGAATGGCGCTGTTTGGAATGCCCGACAGCTGAAAAGTTGCTTGATCTGATTCAGGCCACGGGAAATCTGCCTACACTCCGAGCCATACACCAACGCCACTCGCCGATACAATCGCCGCGTAGCCAGGCGCCGCAGTTGACGCCCACGATGATCGATACCCGCCTCAAAGCCTTCGATCACTCCCTTCTTCCAGTCGATACTGTAGAGGGCCTGGTCGCGAAACCAGGAGACAGATCGGCTGAAAGCCGTCGCCTCAACATCATCGGGCAAGGCCGCATCCCGGGTGGAGACCAGGGCCACCGCCGGTTCCCAGGTCAGAGGTGGGATATCGGAC
>DPVW01000268.1:8014-12035 GCA_003529325.1 Candidatus Latescibacterota bacterium
CTGTGGGGCCGAGAGGAACGGAGCCAACAGACCAAGAGTATCTTAGGCGCTGGCGTCGTCCATAATGCTGAGTGCCGTTGGGAGCGACGGTCTTGACTAAACGCTCCCTGCACGCCGAACCACGAGATTAGCATACTCTCCAATCAGCGGCGCCATCTGTCGAAATCCGATCTTCCCGCCACCCAGCAGCGGTCCATACGTTGCACCATCATCCACCCAGTCGAAGATCTCTAGATCGTTGATCGAGAAGACGACATGGTCATCGCACTTGATGAGCTGAACCCGATAGGGTGGAATGGCGTCCTGCACGGATGGCAAGGGATCCGCCCCCTGACAGACCAGATGGAATCCGTGGCTCTTGCGCAGGTTGCACGTCTGAAAAGCACGTTCGCTGGGAGCTTTGCGTCTGAAATACGAAACGTGAAGGGCATTGATATCGCTTGAGTGATATTGCTGATACTCCCCCTTCCGTTCAGCCAGTCCGGCATCGAACAGATCTTCACCCTTCACGCCGACGGCAGAAAAGAACAGAATACACAGGCCCGGTTCCCGGATAGGCCAGAAGTCCCACGATATCGAGATGTTCGACGGAAGATCCTCAGGGCACCAGTAAACAAAATTGGCTGCCTGCCCCTGGCCGGGATCACGACAGTTCTCCATACGCATCCGGCCCTGAGGGAAAGTCACTACTGCGTCTCCCTCCATCCGAAACCCGACAGTGTCCGTCGGATCGGCCAATGGATTCTCGTAGATCATTTCACCTGGCTCGTACTGTATCACCATCTCAAGAGATCCACACTGTTTTGTATTCGAAAAAGGGCTCCAGACCCATCTCTCCATAGCGCCGGCCAATGCCACTCTGCTTAAAACCGCCCCAGGGCGTGCGATGGCTCAGCGCACTGCCACTGTTGATGGTCACAACTCCCACCTCCAATCGCCGCACAAAGTGGCGTTGACGCACAGGTTCTTGAGTCCAGAGCGAAACGAGCAATCCATAGTCGGTATCGTTGGCCAACGCCAACGCCTCTTCGTCACTGTCAAAGCTCAGCACGGATACGACCGGTCCGAAAATTTCGTCGCGGCAAACCGGACTGGACTGATCTGGGAAGGCAAAAGCCGTAGGGTCGAAATAGCAGCCTTTTGCGTACTCGTCCCCCGTCGGACGAGTGCCACCAAACAGTAGCGAGCCCTGCGCCTTTCCCATCTCTACATACTGCTCGACGCGCTCAACCGCCGCTCGATCGACCAGCAGACTGGGACCCGCGGCCTGCGCTTTTTCTTCTAGAAGAGCGACGAATTCGTCGTGCAGCGACTTGTGTATCAAGACCCGGCTTATTGCCGAGCACGCCTGCCCGGGGAAGCCGGACCCCACGGTTGCAGTCGCTGCCGCTTCCAGGTCGGCGTCGGGAAAGACGATCTGCGCCGTCTTGCTGCCCAGATTCAGTTGTACTCGCTTGAGATCTTCAGCGGCGGCAGCCATTATTTTTTTACCCGTAGCCGTGCTGCCGGTAAAACTGATCAGCCGTGTCGCCGGATGCGCCACCAGTGCCTGCCCCACCTCTGGCCCCTTGCCACTGAGCGCATTGACCACCCCCGCAGGAAAACCGGCTTCGTGGAATGCCTGCATGGTCTTGAGTGCCTGTGGCGCTTCCTGGTCGGGTGCTTTGAGGACGACCGTATTGCCGGCTACCAGTGCCGGTACGGCCGCCAGAAGAGCACCCAACATCGGTCCATTGAAGGGGGCAAAGATCGCTACCACGCCCAGCGGTTCCTTATACACATAGTTGGTACCCTTGTCACCGTGCTCTATGAGTGCGCCCGCCCCGTCGTCTAGTTTACCTACATAGTAGTCGATAACATGCTCTATCAGAGGCGGGATGCCCGCCCCGCCCTGGGGCTGGATCTTGGCTGCTGCCAGTTCGTCGGCCATGGCATAGAGCACGTCTTTCAGTTTGACAAACAAAGCGCGCTTGTGTTCAACGCTGCAGAACTTCCACTCAGCGTAAAATGCTTCGCGAGCAGCGACAACGGCCCGATCTACGTCGGCACCATTGGCATCGGCGACTTCAGCGACCAACGTGCCGTCTACAGGACTATGCAGTGGATAGTACTGTCCAGATGCTGGGGGACACATTTGGCCCGCGATCAGCAGATCGCTCCTCCTTACACGCATCTCGTTCATCTCAGTTCGCCGCCTTGGATTTTGGGTGTTCCTCGCAGATCATTGGCTTCAACGCTGACGCGGCCATTGTCCCAAACCACCATGCCTGTCGTCATCGACTCGATTTCCACTTTCCCCTCCGGCACTGCAAAAAACAATGGTGCCGCTCCGGGGCCGTGGTACGCGGCAACCCAACATCGGCGCTGCGGGCTGGCCAGGATCCAGGCCGCCGCCTTGCCGCACTCGAGCGTGGCACCTCCGGCCTCGACTTTGCCATTGCAAGTCTGCTGAGCCAGGGGCGATTCCAGCATCGGCCATCCCTGGTCTCCGCCCTCAGTCCAGCGCCGCTTCAGTTTCCACTGCATCAGATCGACCTCGATGCCCAAACCGCGCCCATTGCGCCCATACTCTATCTTCCATAAGCGCTCTTCATCGCCGCCGTCGTAAGTGAACGCCGCCTCGGCCTCGTCGCTGAGTTGGCCACCAGCGACGGCTTGCGCAAACGCCGCCCCGTCGGCATAAGCGGCCCGCTCCGCCACTTCGGCGTAGAAACCGCACTGGGGCATGCCCTGGTAAAACGAGCCGGGCCAGCCCAATTCCCAAAAGGTCTTGGCCGGTCCCTGGTAGTTGTAGACCTCCAAGGCCAGATTCCCTTGGTGTTCTACCAATCGTAGTGGTGGATTGTAACTCAGATGGGTTCGCGTCAGCGGCCGGACGGCCGTCCACATCTGCCCGCTGCCGACGACTACAGTTTCGCCTTCGGGCACGTCAGCAGGTAATGCCTCGACCTTGCTATCGCCGATCCAGATTTCGTCAACCAAGTCGCGGCGCATCCAGATCAATGCCAATTTAAGCCCCGAGCACGGCTGGCGGGCGCCGATGACGCGCGGGGCATAGAGGCCGATGGCCCGCGTCTTGTCCTGCACGCCCCAGAAACGGCCTTCATCGGGTTGCAATTGCGTATTGGAGCGGGATGGGGTCGTGCGGAAATCACCCAGCCATTTCTCATCCAGGATGTATTTGCTGAGCAGGACGCCGGTCTCTTCGCCGCAAGTGAAATGAGCGATGAAGACACTCGACTCGCCCTCGACGAAACGATTGGCCTGGCTACTCAGATCCTTGGAGGCGACGCCTAAGGAAAATGCCTCGTCCATATACGTCGTCATCGTCTGCTGTCCGGCCGCGTCGGAGGTCTCTTTGACCTCCAGCGGAAAGGGTTTGTCTTCCAGTGCGGCAGCGGCCCATTCAGGCAGGATGCCCGAAGCGACCCAATGGCGCATCCAGTCGATCTCGGGTAGCGTCTTGGCCTCTACCTGCGGCTGGTAGGCTCGACTGAAAGGTCCGGACCAGCGGCCGGTACCCGGATGCCCGTGCAGCAGAGCGCTCAGTCCCGCACGCGCGGCAAAGACCCGGGCGATGGTGCGGGTCTGTTTGTCGTTGCTCAGCGCGGCCAATTCGGCCAGACGCTCGATGGACATACCCGTATAGCCGGGGCAATTGTACTCGTAGAACGTCCCAGAGCGGTCGGTGAAGGCCAACCAGCGCCGCAGTTTATCACGGCCCCGCGTCATGAGCGTTTCGTCGTTGAGCAATTCGCCACCGATGCAGGTATCGAAGACATCGGCCGCAGCAATCGTGGTGTAACGCAGATGCACGTCAATGCGGGCGATCGCCTCCAGACCCAGGCGGATACCCTCCAGCGCCTTGTTCCGCAGGGACGCAGGCATCGAATCGCCGCAGCGCAACATGGCCTTGATCAAGGGCATGATGGTGAAGTGGACGGCATTCATATCTTCCACCATCTCGTCCTCGCGCTCCCAGGTGAAGTTGCCATAGTGCGGCGCCCCCGACCGGCGCTCC
>DPVW01000029.1:0-14834 GCA_003529325.1 Candidatus Latescibacterota bacterium
CTACTTCCGCCGCCCAGCACTAGGACTTTCGACTAGGAGTTAGCAGGCGCCGACGTGGCGGACAGGATGCGGTAGTTGCCTTCGTCGTCACACGCCTCGTAGAACAGCCGGGAGCGTCCATGTTCGAGGCCGATCACGCAGGGCTCCGAGACCATGTCGCCGTCCCAGCGGTCACCCAGTTCAATGCACGGCTCGCTCTGCTTGTGCCACCTCAGGCCATCCTCTGATGTGGCCGTGAATATGCCGCCGCGCACACTGTCGCTCCAAGCCGAATAGTACATGCGATACGAGCCATCGCCGAGTCTCACGACTTCAGGGGCATATACGGAGAAGCTCTCCCGCGCCGTTTCCTGGGGGATGCACACGCCCTGCTCCTGCGCAAAGCTGAGGCCATCCACCGACAGCGCACTGATGATGTGGTTGCCGGCGTCGAGACCGGAGCGCAGGGGGAATGTGTAGCGGTGGAAGTACATGCGATATCGAAGTGGTCCGCCTCCTTCGCCCCCCACATACAACACGCGGGGTGTGCCATACGACCACGTCGAGTCACCGAAACGCACGCCTTCTTCCGCACTCCAGAGCAGACCATCCGCCGACAGCGCGCTAAGAATCACGGTTGGACGATCCGGTGAGCGAGCCTCGAAGTACATCCTGAAGCGGCCGTCAGCCAGGGGGATGACATCGGGACAGAGTGTGCGCGCCGACGCGTGGGGTGCAGATAGATCTACGCGTACACCGGGTTCCTTGTGCCACGAGAGGGCATCCGTCGACGACGCACTCAGGATGTATCCCAGGGCATCCCGGTGCCGTCGCGCCGGACCGAGCCCCGTGTAGTACATGCGATACCCACCGCTTGGCAGGTGGATGACGTTGGGTGTCAGAATCCGCTCTGCATCCAGTGGCCGATCCAGGTCGATGGCGATGCGAAGATCCTTAGCGAAGTGCACCCCGGGATCGTCGGTCTGAAAGTGCACAGCAGTCCGCGGGTCAAATGCCTGCATGATCACACCATCGGTTCAGAAGCCCAAGGCCGGGAACCTTCGTAGATCATGACCGCCGCACACAAATCCTGCGCCGCCATGCCTGTCAGATACGCCGTGACGCCGCCACGAGAGACTCGATGGCAGGCCGCATCTGACATGGTCAGCACGGTACCATCTGCACGGCGCGCCAGTCTGATCCCAGCTTCGGTGCCCTGCTGCACTGCGTATTGAAACTCCCCCGATGCCTGTGCCTGTTCCAGCACGTCGACGATGACGGGGCGCTTTTCGAGGACTTCGGCATGTAGTTGCCGCGTGCGTGCATCCCCGGCGATGGCGACAACGGTGTCTATTTGGGCGACCAGATTGGCGTCGAGGATGGGTGTCGTCGTTGGTGCCGCCGTCAGCACCGCATCGACGCCATCAACGCAGGCCTCGATGGAGGGGGACATCTGCAGGTTCTGACACTGCAATTGCGGTCCCAGGCCAGCGGCAAAGGCGTCGCGATTGCTGGCGCTGCGACTCGTACAGCGAAGTTCCGCCAGCTCGAACAGGTCATCACATGCCAGCGCCAGACAGCGGGCGATTCGACCCGTTCCCAGAATGCCGATCCGTTGTACCTCGCCCTCGGCGAGCAACTCGATTGCCAGGGCGCCAGCAGCCCCTGTGCGCATGTCGGTAATATGTCCGGCGTCCAACCGTACGGCTGTATCGGCGCGTAAATCCTGCAGCTCGATCCAGGCCCGGCGCTCGCCCAGGTTACCCGAACCGAGGGTGGATACTTCCTCGATGATCTTGCGCACGCGATAGTGGCCGGGCCATTCGGCGGGCATGTCGAGGCGGAAGTGGCTGCAGCCGTCCCGTTCTTCGATCACCTGCTGGCGCGGTGGATTGATGATGTCACCGCCACCGTGCAACTCAAAGGCCCGGCGGCCGGCATCGATGAAATCGCGCATCGTGAAGCGATCGCGAAATTCCTCTTCCCGCAAATCAAGATTCGGCATGCGTGCAAAGTAGCCGAGAGGGCCCAGTGCGTCTATCTTGGCTATCACATGTTGAGTCTTGATATCGCCCACATCCGCAGCGCTGCCTGATGGCTCGCGTGCTCACCATCGGCGCCGCCCAGCAGGGCCCGGTGTCGCGCGATGAATCTCGTGCCGACGTCGTCGAGCGACTCATCGCCCTCATGCGGCAGGGGCAAGCCATGGGCTGCGATCTCATCGTTTTCACCGAGGTCGCCCTCGTGCCCTTTTTCCCTCATTGGCACATGACCGACGAAGGGGAGATCGACCGCTGGTTCGAACGGGAGATGCCCGGGCCGGACACGCAACCACTGTTCGATGAGGCCCGGCGACTCGGCGTCGGTTTCCACCTTGGATATGCCGAATTGGCCGCCGAAGAGGGCGAAATCCGGCGCTACAATGCCGCCGTTCTGGTGGGTCCAGATGGTGCCATCATCGGTCACTATCGCAAGATTCATCTACCAGGATACGATCGGTATCAGCGTGGTCAGCCATTTCAGAATCTTGAGAAGCTCTACTTCCGCGTTGGCAATCTCGGTTTCCGCACGTGGAAAGCCTTTGATGGTGTCGTCGGTATGATGATCTGCAACGATCGACGCTGGCCGGAGAGTTATCGCGTGTTGGCATTGCAGGGGGCGGAGTTGATCCTGATGGGATACAACACGCCGGTGCACAATCCTGCCAACCCCGGTGCCGACCATCTGGCACCGTTCCACAACCATCTGAGTTTGCAGGCCGGCGCCTATCAAAACTCAACCTGGGTCGTTGCCGTCGCCAAAGCTGGCACCGAGGAAGGGGTCGAGCAGATCGGTGGTACGTGCATCGTCGCGCCTTCGGGTCAGATCGTCGCCGAAGCGACGAGTCTCACCGACGAACTCGTCGTCGCCCGCTGCGATCTCGACCTGGCGCGGCTCTATCGTGAGAGCACATTCGATTTCGCCCGGCATCGCCGCATCGAGCACTACGGACTCATCACCGAACGTACTGGCGTCGAGTCGCCGGGGGAACGTGGCGGATGATCGACTCACCGCAGGAAATGGGTACGCGCCTGGAGCAAGCGCGACAACTGGGCAAAGTAGCAGTTGATACCGAACTGGTCTGGGAGCGCACATTCTATCCGGCCCTTGGTGTGGTGCAACTCGGTGTCTCCCGCGAAGGCTGTTATCTGCTCGACGCCGTCGCTCTCGAAGGCCAGATGCAGCCCCTTGGTGATCTGCTCGCCGACGCGGATACGGTGAAGATTCTACATGATGCAGTCCAGGATCTGACCATTCTGCGCGCCGCGACCTCCGCCTCTCCAGTCAATCTATTCGACACCCGGATCGCGGCTGGTTTCGTCGGCCTTAGCAGCACCATCTCTCTGCGAGATCTGCTGCTGGACCTGGTGGGCATCGAGTTGGATAAGACGGAGACCCGCACCGATTGGCTGCGGCGGCCACTGGCCGATACCCAGGTCGGTTATGCCGAGGATGACGTGCGTTATCTGGTCGACGCCTACGATGAGTTGTGGCGCCGCGCCAAGGAGCGGGATGTGGAGGCGTGGATGAGCCAGGAGATGGCGACGCTGGATGATGCCGCTCTCTACCAGGAGCGTGATCCACGCGAGGAGTTTCGACGGGTCAAGGGGTATGGCAAGATGCGTGGTCTCGAGCTTGCGGCGTTGCGGGAGCTGACCGAGTGGCGCGAAGGGGCAGCGCGTTCCCTCGATCGACCTCGAGGCCGGGTCGCCTCCGACAAGCTGCTGCTTTTTCTGGCGCAACGGCAACCGACCCACATTGATGATCTCGCCGAGGTGCGCTCCTTTCGCCGCCGCGATATCGAACTTCATGGACAACAGATCATTGATGCCGTGAGTCGCGCCGTTGCCCTCGACAAGGAAGAATGGCCGAGTGGGCCACCCAACCAGCGACACGATCGTGAGTTGGAGAGCCGCTGTCGGGCAGCGATGGAGCGTATGCGGGAGGTCGCTGAGGACCGGGGTGTCGATCCGGGATTGGTGGCGACGAGGGCGGATGTGCGGGGGTTGGTGCGGGAGGGGCCTGAGGTTGGTTCTGGGAATCGATTGATGCGGGGTTGGAGGTGGGGGTTGGTTGGGGAGGGGTTGGTTGAGGAGTTTTTTCGGGGGTGAGGTTGGTGGTTGGCGGCGGCGTCCGGTGGGCCGCGGCGCGTACGCCGGGGGTGGGCGGGTGATCTGGGTCGGCCAATGAGAAATCTGTCCGGCTGTCGAGCCCTTCGGTCTCTGGGAAATCTGAATTGGACGAAGCGCTGGCCGGCGTAATGCGCCACAGCCCCCCGGCGCCGCCGCCCCCGGACTAAGACCAACCGCCCGGAGTTTAGGAGTGCGGTGCGTGCGCGCTCCGGCTGCGCCGGATCTTGTCAAGGATTCTCCGCGCGCGTAGAACGCGAAAACGCGATATCGGGCTACCGATACCGCGTTTTTCTTCTTTCGGGGCAGGCCAGTGCTGGACTGGTGCTTCGCTTAGCGGCGTTTGCGGCCGCGGCGGTCGAGGCCCTGTTCGGCGAGGTGTGCGATGCGCTCTGCCTTCTTGCGCCGACGGATGCTCTTCTGCAGGTCGAGCTTCTTTTGCACGGAGGGCTTGGTGTAGAAGCGCTTGCGCTTGATGTCGCGCATCAGTCCCGTGCGCTTGGTCTTGGACGAGAAGCGACGCAGAGCGCGCTCGAAGGGCTCGTCGTCGGAAAGCTCAACGCTGAAGTTTATGGACATGCGTACCCCTGATTCGATGAACAGTGCCTTTGGCGCTGCTTTTATGTTTGAGCCACACATAGTACGGGTGATACTTCGAAATGGCAACCAAACCCAATATCCTCTTCATTCACACCGACCAGCAGCGGCCGGACTGGTTGGAGATGAATCCGGACATTCCGGTGCGCACCCCGCATCTGCGTCAACTGTCGGCTCGAGGCCGCTGGTTGACCAATGCCGTCTGCCCCGCACCTCTGTGTGCTCCCTCACGCGCTTGTCTGGTCGCCGGGCAGCAATACGACAGGACGCAGGTATGGGGCAACGACACCTATGCCCCCGATGGCCTTCCCAGGTATCACCTGCGGTTGCGAGATGAGGCAGGCTATCATGTGATGGCCGTCGGCAAGCATCATGTGGGCAATAACCAGAGTGGAATTCCGCCAAAGCTTCACCGTGGTGTCGATGGGCGTCAGGGTCTGAGGGCCTGGGGTTTCAGTGATGCGATCTTCAATGCGGGTTTGAACCAGGCGACGATCCTGATGCGTCGTCATGACATGGTACCACAGGATACGTATATGACGTTCCTGCACCAACGGGGACTCGCCGAACAGCACATGGCCGACTACGAGCGCCGAAATCAGGAGGGCGTGTGGACAGCTACGTTTCCCACGACACTGCCGGATGATGCGTACTTCGACAGTTGGATCACACAGAATGCTCTCATCCTCCTCGATCGTGCACCGGCTGACTGTCCCTGGTATCTGGAGGTGAATCTGCAGAACCCACACCACCCGTGGGATGTGACCGAGTTGATGCATGGCTGGTATCGGGACCCCCCTGTTGACTTTCCACAGCCGATCTACAACACCGAGGACATCACCCCGCAAGTGCACCAGGAGGTGCGGCGCAACTGGGCGGCCACCGTCGAGCATCTCGACGGCTGTATGGGTCTGCTGCTTGAGCGTCTACGCCAGAGGGGTGAACTCGACAATACCGTCGTCATCTTTACCAGCGACCATGGCGAGATGCTTGGTGATTACAACCAGTGGCAGAAGGTCTCTCCTCTGCAGGCCTCGGTCGGTGTACCTCTCATCGTCGCGGGCCCAGGTGTCAGCCACCGGGAAGCTGATGATGCGCCCATGACGACCCTGGATCTAACGGCCAGTTTTCTCGAATGGGCGGGATTGACGCCGGCGAGCGAACTCGACAGTCGTTCACTGGTGGGGTATCTGCAAGGGGCGACCGAATCTCATCGCCAGGTCGTGTTTTCCGGTCTCAGTGCCTGGCGCATGGCCTTCGATGGGCGCTTCAAGCTGGTCCGGGGTTACGATCCGGATAAACGCGTCGGTGGTGATCGATTCGAGCCGCACCACATGTCGGCTGATGAGACGGCACGTTGCCACCGCGAGCGCCCCCAGTTGTTGTTTGACCTGCAGCAGAACGAGCGGGTGGACGTATCCGCACAACACGCCGACGTGCTCGCACATCTGCACGCGGCACTCGACGATCATCTCGCTTTGCGAGGCGACGACGATCGATCGGGTCAGTCGAAGGTGGGCATCGTATAGGTCGGGGTGTGGGCGAAGCGACGCAGGCCCAATCGTAGCCGGATCTGTGCGCCTGGGCCCAGGTCGATGCGCAGGTGTTTGCCCTGGATCTGCGTGGCGCCGTCGTCGCCGTCCTCGACAGTGGCCTCGGTGAATTCATGCTCACCGAAGGCGCCGGACTGCAAGAGCACGGGGTGAGCGGCGACGGGGTCGGTGTTGATCAGTGTCACTCGTGCATGTTCATGGCTGACTTCGTCGACCAGGGCCGCCACATGTTCGGGTAGTCCGGGGCGCCGGCGGACGGGGTCGAAGTAGAATACGTGCACCTGTAACAGGCCGCCGTTATAGATGGCAGCGGGTGTGCCCATCGCCATCTGCACCAGACCCTCAGGCAACACCGGGTTGAGTCCCACAAAGTGGTAGCAGTGGCGCTCTTCCGGGTCGCTGTCGTCGGCCTCGAGACTGTCGAGGGAGCGGTTTACGGTGTCGGCAGTTGCCTCGATGATGCGCTCCGGATAGGTCGGGTCCCGTCCTTCGATAAAAGCAAGCCACGGTTTGGGCGAGAAGATCCCCGCCTTGCCCCGGCCAAAACCGGGAGGCATGTCGCTGAATCCGTCACGATCAGGGAAGATCTCATTCAGTCGTGCCAGGTCCTGCTCGCTCTGTGTCAGATAATAGAGGTGGATGTAGTACAGTGGATCGGGTCGCCGGTAGTCGAACCAGCCCGTGTCGCCATGCCGAGCCGGCACCATGGTCACTCCATCTACTTCCTTGCGTTGCGCCCAAAGCAGGTCGAGTTGCGAGCGACACAGATCCAGGTGCGACATGTCCCCGGTCATCAAGGCGGCGCAACTTCCTGCTACGAACGCGGGTTCGATGATGTTGCGAGCCCCGTGGGGCCAGCGCCAGCCATAATATCCCCCCCACCATTTGCCCCCCATCAACTCGCCGATCTGCCCATTCGGTCCAATGTTGTCGGGCACGATCCCATCGTTGGCATCGCGGCGCTCGACCCAGGCCTGCAGATAGTCGAGTACCCACTGACGGTAGTGCTCCTCCCCCGTGTAGAGGAAGGCGTTGGTCACCAGGCTGGCAGCACTCATGTTGAGGGGTACGTCACAACGCGTCATGCGCTCGTTGATCTGCGTAAGGATACGGTCGTAGGTCTCGTCGTCGGTCCAGTCCAGGCGGAACAGGGGGTCCGTCTTGTCCACCCCGGGTGCCTCGATGTCTTCATAGGGAGCCAGATACCCGGACAGGATGGGCCGATGGTAGTCCCAATCGGCTTTCGTCGTCGGGTGGCGGGGTCCGCGACTGCCATTCAACGGACCACGGATGAGGCGCTGCTCGGCATCCCAGTTGGGCGCCAGAGGATCGTCGCCGGTGTACATACGCGCATAACGCAGCGCACGATTGCGGTCGATGTAGTGCTCGGGATCGGCGAGTCCCAGATAGTAGATGTAGGTGTAACTCTCGCTGTGGTGGAACCAATCGAAACCAGCCACGAACTCGCGATCCACCGTGCCATAATTGCCATACTGCCAGGTGATGGCATCCCACTCTTTGCGCGCCAGCTCGTGTAGATGCTCGGCACCGCCCAACAGATAGGCCAGGGGGAAGGACAAAAACGCTTCGTAACCGTTGTCGGTGCCATCCATGCTCGTCCAGCTGCTGCGTTGAATCAGCGTGCCATCCGCCCGCGTCGCATGCTCGGTGAAGGGCAGGGCGGCTCGATCCATGAGGCTGATCAGGTCGCGTTGGCGGATCGCCCAATTCGGGGACGTGCGCCGGCCGTTGACGGACAGGGTGGGTGGAGGAGTCACGGCAAGTTCCTTCTCTGCTAGGATGGCTCGATGCCGGTCAGGACCAGACGAAAATCTCTGGATCGTCCGGTTCGTAGCCGATGAAGACGGCCAATACGATGCGTGGATCGTCGCCGATGACGGCGGGGACCTCGTGGATGAGTCTGGTATTAAAGAAGTAGAGATCCCCCGGTTCCAACTCGACGCGACAATGACCGATCTGCTGCTGCTCGGCATAGTCGTGAAAGGTGCCGGCGGTGATGTGAGGCTGGACTTGTTCGGTCCAGACGCAGTGGTGGAGCAGGCCCTGTGTCGTCGACGTCGAGGCGGCATTCTGTACGCACAGGATCCCGGCGAACTGGTTGGTGAAACGGGCGACGGCATAATCGACCCGTTTTTCGCGCAGAACGACGTGGTCGATATGGGGTTTGTAGGCGTGGCCGTCGTAGTGCACGCGGAAGATGGCCGGGCCGTAACGGCGACCATCCGCTTCGTGGGCGGTGACGACCTGCTTGTCCCCCGCCAGGGCTTGCAGGTTGTCGTAGATGCAGGCGATGGGGCTGATGAAGCCGTCGAAGAGATCGTTGAAGAGGGTTTCGGTGGCACCAGCGTGGGTGAAGAAGTCCTGCGGGTCAGCGCCGCGGTTGCCGAGACTGGTGCCGATGTCGATGCGCGACCGATCTTGTGCCGACGTCGGCGCCTGCGGGTCACGCATCAGATCACGCTCGATGAAGCGCCGCACAAGACCGGCGCAATCTTTGGCGGGGTAGGCGCCACGCAGGATGATGGCGGGGATTTCGGCCTGCGCCAGGGCACGTAATGGGTCCTGCTGCTGTGACCGGGCGCCGGCGCTGTCCATGGCGTCGATCGGTAGCCAGTCGCTCACGTTTTGTCCGTCGCCTGCCAGATGAGGGGATTCTGCTCATCGTCATCCAATACGTCACCCACCTGCAGGTTCTGCACCAGGCGCTCGGGGAGCACGTTCTGCGTGCCGTTGAAGGTGGCGCCATCCGGCATGAAGGCACAGGTCATGGCCCGCCGTGGGTGGCGGGACATATTGGCGGCAGCTGCATGTATGGTGAGGCCATTGTGGAAGGAGCATCCGCCGGCGGGCAGTTCGGCTGCAATCGGATCGATGGCGGTCAGGTCCTCGTTGTCGACGAGGATGGCGTTCATGGGCGCCCCGATTGGGAAGTCGGTCTCCAATCGGCGCCGGTGCGTTCCCGGCAGGAAGAACATGCAGCCATTGCGTGCATCGACTTCGTCGAGGGCAACCCAGATCGTGATGGCGTGTTGGGCCGAAAATGACCACTTCGTGTTGTCCTGATGCCACGAGGTGGGATTCGCCCAGGGATCTTTGTACAACGCCTGGTCATGCCAGACGCGGATGCCGTCGACCCCTTCCAGCCGTGCCGCCATCTGCCCGATCTTCTCGTCCAGGATCAGGGTCCGGACTTGCGGGTGATCCATCCACAGATTGATGCGCTGATACAACACGGTACGGCTGGCACCCAACAACGGGTCATCCGGGCGTGGCAACACGGCATCCCCACGGGCCTCCATGGCGGATTCGATGGCATCACGCCATTCGGTCAATTCGTCGGCCGAGAGGAAATCGGGCAGCAGCAGGAAGCCGTTGTCGCGATAGGCGGTGATCTGCCCAGCGGTCAGTGTCGTGTTCACGGGTTCAGCATCCAGTCCAGCGAAGAGGGCCAGAAAATGTCGTCCTCTGTCTGGCGATGGGCAAGGGTTTGTCGAGGACTCACCGGTCCCGTTGATTTAACACCATGACACCGATCACCGACGCCTTGCCCGATATACCACGTGAGTTGCGCTTCTTTCCCACCGACAATAAATCCCCTCAACATCTGAGTGGCGAACAGGTTAACCAGTACAACGAGCAGGGATATGTTTTTCCCCTCGACGTGTACAGTGCCGCCGAAGCCACTGCCAACCGCGTCTATTTCGACGAGTTGATGGCCAAGGCAACCGCCGCTGGCTGGGATGCATACTCCATCAATGGCTGGCAACTGCGTTGTGCCGGCATGTACGATATGATCGTCGAACCACGCATTCTCGATTACGTGCAGGATCTGCTTGGCGAGAATCTGATCTGCTGGGGGGCGCACTTCTTCTGCAAGATGGCGGGGGACGAACGCCGTGTGAGCTTCCATCAGGATGCCTCGTATTGGCCGCTGACGCCGAGCAAGACGGTGACGGCATGGCTTGCCATCGACGATGCCGATCTCGAGAATGGCGCCATGACCGTCGTGCCTCAGTCCCATCTGCAGGGACAGATCCCCTTCGAGAAGAGTGCTGCAGCGGAGAACAACGTCCTCGGGCAGACGGTCCTGGACCCTGAGCGTCACGGGGCCGCGCCGGCCCCCTTCGTCATGCGTGCCGGGCAGATCTCGCTGCACACCGACCTGCTGCTGCATGGCTCCGAGCCGAATCTGAGCAGCAGGCGCCGGTGCGGTCTGACCATGCGTTACGTTCCCCCCGACGTGCGTGCCCACAAGGGCTGGAATCGCAATGCCATCATCTGTCGCGGTGGCGACCCTGGGGGCCACTGGCCGCAGAATGCGCGACCGGATGGCGACGAGATACCGGTGCAGGGCTGATGGGATGCTGACGGAGCGCTACAACGCAGAGAAGGTCACTCGTCTGCTACTACCGGGAAGTGAGTGGCGGCCCTATCCGAAGGCGACACAGCGGTCGCCCTGGCAGCAATTGCCACAGGCTGCACGTGAGCGGCGTATCCATGCTGGCGAGGGTCGACTCGATTTCGCCTGGCCGACACTGCCGGCGACGGTGTTGCTCGACTTTGCCCGCAATGGGGATCGCGCCCGCTTCGAGCAGTTGAGCTTCGCCCGTCGTCGCGCCTTCGTCGATCTTGTGCTGGCCGAGTGTGTCGAAGGGGAGGGGCGTTTTGTCGATGCCATCATCGATGGGATCTGGGCGATCTGCGAGGAAACCTACTGGGGCGTGCCCGCCCATCTGCATCCGCAGGCAGCCGGGATCGGTCTGCCCGACGCGGCGGAACCCACGGTGGACCTGTTCGCCGCCGAGACGGCGAGCCACCTCGCATGGGCACATTATCTGCTCGGGGAGCAGCTCGATGCCGTTTCGCCGTTGCTGCGGGCCCGCATCCTCCATGAACAGCGCCGTCGTCTGCTGGATCCGTGCCTGCAGCGAGATGACTTCCATTGGATGGGACTCGGTTCACAATCGCATCGCCGCGTCAACAACTGGAATCCATGGATCTGCTCAAACTGGCTGACGACGGCACTGTTGCTGGAACAGGACGAGGCTCTGCGTGCCGCCCACGTGATGAAGGCCATGCGTTGTCTGGACCGCTTCATCGATCCCTACCCAGTCGACGGTGGCTGCGACGAGGGACCGAGTTATTGGGGACGCGCCGGCGCTTCCCTGTTCGACTGTCTGGAGCTGTTGCACAGCAGCACAGCGGGCGGCATCGACCTGTTCGACGAACCGCTCATCGGTGCCATCGGTCGCTTTCTCCACGGCGTGCACATCGACGGTGACTATTACGTCAACTTCGCCGATGCGCCCGCCATCGTCTCCCCCGACGCGGCACTCGTCTTTCGTTTCGGTCAGGCCATCGCCGACGCCGACATGATCGCCATGGGTGCCTGGCTGGCGCGGGGTGAAGCAGGTCACGGTGGTGTCGCAGACAGCTCGGGACGGGCGTTGCGCAGGCTCTTCAGCGAAGCCGATCTGCAGGCTGCTTCGGGTAAGGCGCCACAACTGCGGGATGTGTGGTTACCTGATATTCAGGTCATGGTTGCTCGCGACAGTCCTGGTTCGGCACAAGGCTTCTTCGTCGCCGCCAAGGGCGGGCACAACGACGAAAGCCACAATCACAACGACATCGGCCACTTCACGCTGTCCATCGATGGTCTGCCCGTCATCGTCGACGCCGGTGTCGAGACGTACACGAAAAGGACCTTCAGCGCCCAACGCTACGACATCTGGACAATGCAGTCAGCGTATCACAGTCTACCCACCATCGGGGGCGTCCAGCAGTTGCCGGGGGGGACTCATGCGGCGCGAGATGTCGAGTACCATGCCGATGACCAGGCAGCCGAACTGAAGCTTGATATCGCCGGCGCTTACCCGGCGGGCGTGCTCACCTGCTGGACTCGCCTGCTACGCCTCGACCGGGGCGCTGCCCTGATCCTGGTCGATGAGTTCGAACTGGGTGATCAGGGCTCAGGTCCCCTTGAGCTGAACCTGATCACGGCTTGCGGTGTGCTCGATGCGGGCAATGGGCGCATCCACCTGGTGTCTCGTGATCTCGGATATGGTGTGGCTGGCACCGCGCAACTACTGTGGAACATCCCGGGGGCCGCCCTCTCCATCGATCGGCTCGACCTCGAGGATAAACGTCTGCGCAGCGCCTGGGGTGAGGCGCTGTTCCGCCTGCGTTTCACCGTCGACGAGCCACCGCGATCCGGACGTTGGCAACTACGGATTGAAAGGGAGTGAAGATGGCGCGATTCCTGCACATGGCGGCCAACAGCGCACAGGCAAGAGCCTGGACAAGTCCCTTCGTGGCGGCTCTGCGTGCGCTTGGTGATCTCGATATCATCGAGGACGGAAACAAACTCTGTGACGACGAGGCCGCCGCCTGCATTCGCGGCTATGACGTGCTGATCACGAGTTGGGGGGCGCGGACGACTCCCGCGGCACTCGCCGCCGGTCCTGGCAGTCTGCAATACATCTGCCACCTCACCGGCGGTATGAGAGAATTCATCCCCTTGGAACTGGTCGAGTCCGCCATTCCGGTGACGAACTGGGGCAACGCGCAGGCACGGGCCGTCGCCGAGGGGGCCGTCCTGCTGTTGCTGGCCAGCCTGAAAGGGTTGCGTCAGCGCATCGATACCATCGAGGCCGGGGACTGGCGTCCGCCTGAAGAGGGGTTCCACTCCGGCATGATGTGGGATCTTCCATTGGGGGTCTACGGATATGGTTTCATCGGTCGAACCTTCGTCGACATGGTACGCCCCTTCGGTCCCCGGATCCGCATCTTCGACCCTTTCGCTACAGACCTGCCGGACGACTCTGAGCGGGTCGAGTCTTTGCAGGCGTTGTTCACCGGTTCCCGGGCCGTCGCCATCCATGCCGGTTGGACCGAGGAGACAGCCGGTTCGGTGACGGCTGAGTTGTTGGCGCAATTGCCTGACGGTGGCATTCTCATCAACACCGCTCGTGGCGCCATCGTCGATCAGCAGGCGCTGTTCGCCGAGTTGGAGCGGGGTCGTCTGCGCGCCGGCCTCGATGTGCTGGTGCCACCCGAGCAACTGCCAGAGGAACACCCCGCGCGACGCTGGCCGAATCTGGTGCTCACCGCGCACAGTCTGTCGCAACCCTTTCCCAAGGATTACGTCACCGAGGATGCCTTCGAACCGATGCACCACATCTGCCTCGACAATGTGCGCCGCCATCTCGCTGGCGAGAGTTTGAATTTCCGCATGGATCGCGCCCGCTACGAGTTGAGTACTTGAGTGCCCGCGCGGCATCGCCGCTTGGGCGCTGCTGGCTCTGAGCACAGCCGTGGCCGGCGCCGATCCAGAGCCGGGGCAACTGCTGTTCTACGAATCTTTCGAAGACACGGCGTGGACGTCACGCGGTTGGTATGATGGACCCCACATGGAGATTGTTGCTGACGCCACCGCGCCGGACGGCGACATGGTCAATCACTGGCACTGGCCTAGGGCCGGGGCGACTCAACCCACGGGCGGCGGCGCGCGGCTGCACCTGCCGCCTCTCGACGACGTGACCCTGAGCTTCTCGATGCGAGTCAGTGACGACTGGTCCTGACCAATGCAGACTTGGAGTACGTGGGGCCAGCGTTCACCTTTCTGACGACGTACACAGAGGTCGTCAATGGCATCCCGCGGCTGGCTCTGCAGGATGGGCGCAATGTCGATACGTCGCACGTGCGGGAAGACATCACCCGTGTGACCGAGGCACAGGCCGTCGCCGGCTGCAACGGGGATGCCGACGGTCACGAGATCTGCTCACGCTTCCGGCTCAACTCGGTAGGTGACGCTGTGACGCACCACGACCTTTTCCCGCACGGTGTCGACAACCCTTACGGGCAACGGCGGGCGAGGACGGGGAGGACGGGAGGTGAGTGAGTGGCGGTGGCTGGTGGGCAAAGTCCCAACCTGGTCGACGCCTCGCAGGAGCCGGCCAACGGCGATGCCGCCGACTACAACCGCAGTGCCGGCGACGGTGCACACCGGAGCCATCGGTTTCTAGGAGCCAACCAGTTCATCCCGGCGCTGATGGCTTTGTACCACGCGGCAAATGCAGCCTTTCAGCGCGGTGACTTATGTCGCCGAAGCGCGCTGGCAACAGCTGTTGCAGACCGATGGCAGCAATGCGCGCGCGCACGCTCAGCTCGGTATGTTATACTCCTGTGGTTTGCCCGGGGCACCCGTCGATCTGTCCCGGGCCCGTCGGCAGATAGGGCAGGCGCTGGTCCTCAATCGCGCCGAAACGGGGCCGCAGGTCAGACTCGGAGAAATCGCCTTGTTGCAGGGCGACGAGGCCGCCGCAAGCGGCTACCTGGAGGCGGAGCGGCGGACCAACGAGCGTAGTGTTGCCATCGCCGCCGCCGGTGGGTCGCAGACCGACAACAGCGCCTCGGCGGAAGGGCAGACCCGGCGTGGCAATCGTCCCTTGCTGGAAAGCGGCCACGTCGGACCTTTCGCACTGGCAGCGACTGGGCAAGGGCTTTGGTGCAGTCA
>DPVW01000029.1:15167-15755 GCA_003529325.1 Candidatus Latescibacterota bacterium
TGCAGTCAGAGTATGAGAATCTGCATCGAACCATAGGCTTGCTGCGAGCAAAGTTCGTCGCGGCACAACGACAAAACGAGGATGGATGACGGAGGCCAAACCCAAGCAGACGGCACCGAAGGCGTATCGCCAGTTCATCGAGCGCCACCCGCAGTTGGGGGAGGCCTGGGAGCTGATCTCGCAGGCGGGTACTGCCGGCCCTCTCGACGAACGCACGCAACGGCTGGTCAAACTTGGCATCGCCATGGGCGCCTTACGCTCCGGTTCCGTGCATTCCGGTGTGCGCAAGGCACTGGCGCTGGGGATCACCGAGGAGGAGCTCCAGCAGGTCGTGGCGTTGGCGTCGGGCACGATTGGCATGCCCGGTGCCGTCGCCTGCTTTGACTGGGTCCAGGACGTCGTCGAGGCACGTTCATAGTGCCCCGCGGCGGCGGCTACCTCCCAGCCATTCCGACGGCACTGCTGTTCACCTGGCAAGCCTGGCAGCGCCGTAAAACCCAGGGACCGGCACAGTTTTTCGAGATCGAGATTCTCACGACCGATCAGACGTCGGTAGCAGATGTTTCCTGGGCACGGGTGAAGGCCACA
>DPVW01000029.1:16134-17322 GCA_003529325.1 Candidatus Latescibacterota bacterium
CACAGTTCGCAAACGAAGGGGAGGACAAGATGTTCAGCGACAGACACCAGAAGCTGTTCGAGCTCCTCTTTCCCGCTGCCTTTGCCATTCTGTGGGGCGTGTTCGCGATCTGGCTCCGTAGCGGGCGTACTTTTCCGTAGGCTCCAAGCGCCGGCTGACCGGCTTCCTCCAACGGTGGGGGCCTCAGCCCACAGCGACCAGGGTCAGATCGAGATCCTTTTCGAGTGCCTGTACGCGGGCCACCTCATCGTCATTCAAGGGGGCGGGGTCGGCTTCGATGCCACTCAGGGCGATGAGTGTATGCCCCGTATCGGACTCGAAGGACTGTAGAGCACGGAGCTGGTCTGCGGACAACTGCGCGATGTTATAGATCATCGGGTGCCTCCGTCATGGGGGATCGGCGGTCAAACTATGCCCGTACACGCGCCCGTCAACCGCAGTGTCCTGGCGTAGATATTAGCGCGCACATGGGCGCATCAACATTCGGACATCGAGCGATCCGTGCTCTGTCAACTTGCCTCTGAAAGGACACCAGTCTTTCGTATCTTGGGGCGTGATGAAGACTGCCCACGGCGGACACCTCCTGTGCAATATCTGCGCCCTGCTGCTGACGACGACGGCGATCTGTGCGGCGCCATCGCTGTCGATCTCTTCCGCAAAGGTCCACCCTTTGATCTCATTCTGATGGACCTGCAGATGCCGGTGATGGATGGCATTGCGGCAACGGTGCAGATTCGTCAGCTCGAGGCGGAAGCTGACCTGCCGAGGACTCCCATCGTCGCTCTCACCGCAAACGCCATGCGGGGGGACCGCGACCGTTGCCTGCAGGTCGGGATGGACGATTTCATCTCCAAGCCGGTGCGAAAACAGAATCTGCGCGCCGTGCTCGCACGGTTGCAGCCTGCTTCGCAGCAAGCGCCTCAGGACGCACGATTGGAGGCATCAGACTCGGACCATCCATCCGTCCTGGATCCGGCGTCACTGCAGCGACTGCGCGAACTGGAAACATCGGCGGAGTTCAACGTCACCGAGTTCGTCGAGTTGTTTCAGAATTCCGCCCCCGCCTGCCTGCAGCGCGGGCGTCAAGCTTATAACGCCGGAGATTCGCAGTCCCTGCTACGCGAGGTGCATGTCTGAGTCGGATCATTGGTCTCTGTGGCTTTGGGGGCGCCACCGTTGGCCTTTGTG
>DPVW01000148.1:0-12752 GCA_003529325.1 Candidatus Latescibacterota bacterium
ACAAGTGTTGCGAAATCACAGCGTTTGTGGATACCTTATCAAACCCCCTGTCTGCCTTCGACGTTTCGTCGGGGCGTCCGGGCTCCAAAGTTTCAGCCTCAAGTACCTGTAAAGTCAGGAGCTTATGGTCATTCACATCGACGAAGACGCCGAGTTGCTCCGGCGCTACTTCCACGATATCGAAGACTCTCAACCGTTGTCCCGCGAGCGTGAGGTCATGTTGGCGGACCGGATTACGAAGGGCGACATGGAGGCGCGCGACGAACTCGTGCAGGCGAATCTGCGTTTCGTCGTCGACGTTGCCCGGCAGTTTCAGAACCGCGGACTGAGTATGGCCGAGTTGGTCAGCGCCGGCAACATGGGTTTGATGAAAGCGGCAGACCGTTTCGATGGTGATCGCGGTTTCAAGTTTATCTCCTATGCGGTCTGGTGGATTCGCCAGTCCATCATGCAAACCCTCACCGATCAGACGCGCACGGTCCGTGTGCCGGTAACCAGGCAGAGTCTGCTCCGTGATATCACCAAGGCGACCAAGGCCTTGGGTGGCGAGCACCGAGATGTCACCACCTCCGAGATCGCCGAGGAACTTGGGGTTGCCGAGGCCGAGATTCTCGAGACGATGTTGAAGGGGCGCCCCGAGGCATCTCTGGATCGTACCTTCGAAGAGGGTGACGATCGCAGCCTGCTGAATACGATCGCTGACGAGTCGAATGGCAATCCTGACGACAGCGTCATGGATCAGGACTCACGCGCGCAGATCGACAACGTCCTGTCAGCCTTGGATGACCGTGAGCGCTACATCGTGCGTTGTTATTACGGTCTCGACGGAGAAGAGCCACTGACATTGGAACAGATCGGCGAGTTGATGAGTCTCACCAGGGAACGGGTGCGTCAACTCAAGGAGCGGGCGCTGGGCAAGCTACGACACCCCCAGAGGTATCAGTTTCTGGCCCCCCTCGTCGGGGAACTTTCATAAGCAGCTTCTGACGTAGGTTAATACACACAAAAGCCCCGTCCTCGGCTAAAGAGGGCGGGGCTTTTTTCCTGAAGTCGCAGCTTCAGGTCGAACCGCGCGACGCCTTTTCAGCCAGTCCGCTGACACCTGCGCGACGGGCGAGTTCGGTTTCCACATCCGCCAGACAACTGTCCCGATGGTGGAGCAGGACGAGCAGGTGGTAGACCAGGTCAGCGGCCTCACGGATCAGGTGCTGGCGCCCAGCGGTACCTGGTTCAGCGGCAGCCTCGACGGCCTCGGCAGCCTCTTCGGAAATCTTGGCGCCCATGTGGTCCACACCGCTGGTCAGTAGCTGGGTCGTGTACGAGCTGCTGCTGGGATCTGCTGCACGGGCGGCGATGGTCTGGTCCAGCTCCTCAAGGGGGCGTTGCATGTCGGACACGTGGTCCTTCCGATTCAGGTGCAGTGTGTTGGCGATAAGACGGGAGCTCAGTCTGCGTCGTCGTACTGCTGGCGCAGTCTGCGCAGCTCCTCTTTCAGTCTTGCCACCAGGTGCTGGCTGGCTGGATCATCGTAGCGGTTGACGAGTTCGTCAGGGTCCACCTGCAGGTCGAAGAACTCCCAGACATCGGGGCCCTCACCGAAGTACTCGATCAGCTTATAGCGGCTTGAGCGTACGCCGCGATGGGGGCCGATACGATGGGGTGTGAAGTACTGAAACCCCGGTTCCGCCATCTCGGACTGCGGACGGTCGCGCAGACGCCAGGAATCTTCGTAGTAGGCGTAGTAGACGGACTCACGCCAGTGTTGGGGCGTGGGTGTGCCGCTGTCTGCCATCAAAGGACGCAGAGACCGCCCTTGAACCGCACTGGGGATGTCGATGCCGGCAAAGTCCAGGATCGTCGGGCAGATGTCGACGTTCATCGCCAGTGCTTCGGTGTGGGTGCCAGCGGGCACGACACACGGACAACAAGCGACGAGCGGGATCCGCATGGCGGGTTCATACATGAAACGTTTGTCATACCACCCGTGATCTCCGAGAAAATAGCCGTGGTCGGAGGTATAGACGACGAGTGTGTCGTCGGCACGGCCACTCTCGTCCAGCCAGTCCAATACGCGGCCGACATTCTCGTCGACGGCGACAATCGTGCGCCAGCGATCCTGCATGAAACGACGGAAGATCCAGTCCTTCCGGGCCTCACAAGACAGCCCCGTGGGAATCTCGTCCCCATAGTCGGGGGCGAGACTGACGTCGAAGCGCATGTCCTCAGCCACAGCGGCGAGGGCTCTGCTGCTGTAGTCGTCATTGTACGTGGGTGGTTTCTGAGGTTCCACGTCAGCGAACAGATTCGCGTGTCGTGGTGCCGGCGTAAAAGGACGGTGAGGCGCTTTGAACTGGTAGACGAGGCAGAAGGGTTGAGAAGGGGCAATGCCGTCGAGGAATTCGAGGGCGAGATCGCCGGTGATGTCGGTGGCATACCCCTCGATCGTACGCTCCACGCCATTGTCGATGAACACCGGGTCGAAGTACTCTCCCTGCCCGGGGTGGATGATCCAGTGATCGAAGCCACCAGGCGCCTGACGAATGTGGTATTTGCCGACGAGTCCCGTACGATAGCCCGCCTTCTGCAGCAGGGCGGGAAAGGTCGGCACGTCGGGGTTCAAGGTCTCCACCCCGTCGGCACCCTCGGAGTTGCCGCGAATGCCGTGCACGTGTGAGAAGCAGCCTGTGAGTACCGTCGCCCGCGACGGCGCGCAGAGCGCATTGGTGCAGAAGGCCCGGTCGAAACGTGTGCCCTGTGCAGCGATGCGATCGAGATTCGGCGTCGGTGGCAGTTCGGCGCCGTAACACCCCATTTCGTTGACCGTGTGGTCATCTGTCATGATGAACAGGATGTTTTTCACGAGGCCGATTTCTGCAGGCGGCGCAGTTGGCGCAGATTCTTGATGTCGCCGGCCAGTTCTTCCCCCTTTGGTGTTTCCAGCAGCATCGGTACATGAGCGAGTCGCGCGTCGTTGACGAAGTGTCGGAAGGCCTGCAAGCCGATCAGCCCCTCGCCAATATTTTCGTGCCGGTCGCGGTGCGAGTCGAAGGGCATCTTGCTGTCGTTCACGTGGATCACCTGAAGTCGGTGGAGACCGATGATGTCGCTGAATTTCAGCATGGTTGTTTCATAGTCCTCAGCCTCGGTAATGGCGTATCCGGCGGCAAAAATGTGGCACGTATCCAGACACACACCCATCCGAGCGGTGTGCTCGACGCCATCGATAATCTGTGCCAGTTCTTCGAAGGTGGCGCCCAGATTGCTGCCCGTTCCCGCCGTCGTCTCCAAACAGAGAGTGACTTCGGTGTCGTTGCCGAGTTCGTCGAACAACCGATTGATCGACGTACTGATACGTTTCATGCCTGCATCGGCACCGGAGCCCACATGGGAACCGGGATGGAAGACCAGGTTGGGTACCAGCAGTGTCTGGCAGCGCTCGACCTCTTCCTTGAAGGACTGATACGACTTTTCGTGTAGCGCCGGATCGGGGGAGGCGAGATTTATCAGGTAGGAATTGTGGGCGCAGGCGACATCGAGGCCGGATCTCTGCCAGGCGTCGAACCAGAGTTCCAGATCCTCGGCAGTAAACTGGCGTGCCGCCCACTGGTTGTTCGACTTGTTGAAGATCTGCAGGGTGTCGCAGGTGGCGGATTCGCCTCGTTCGAAGGCGAGGTGAATACCACCCGCGATGGATTGGTGGCTGCCAAAGCGGCCAGATGATATCGTCATGTGGCGGCGCTCTGAGCCAGGGCGAGAGCGCCGCAGATACCGGCGCGTGGACCGAGGCCGGGGGGGGCGATGAAGGCGTCGAGTTCCTCGTGTAACTCCGGCTGTTTCAGATACCCTTGCAGAATTCGTGCGACTTCTGCGCGTATTCGTGGGAACAGATGCTCCTGCTCCATCACACCCCCACCGAGCAGGATCCTTTGTGGCGAGAGGGTGAGGATGAAGGTCGTCAGCGCGCTGCCAAGATACTCCGCCTGCAGCGACCAGGCCGCATGATCGGCGGGCAGTTCGTCGGCGGGGGTACCCCAACGATCCCGCAGGGCTGGTCCGGAGGCGAGGCCCTCCAGGCAATCGCCGTGGTAGGGGCAACAGCCTTCGTATGGATCACGGTCCAGACTGTGGGGGACCGGGATGTGCCCCATCTCCGGATGCATGCGGCCATGAAGGATGTCGCCGTCGGCGATGGCGCCGCCACCAATCCCGGTGCCGATGGTGAGATACAACAGACTGTGCAGACCAACCCCGGCGCCCCAACGCGCTTCGCCGAGAGCGGCGCAGTTGACGTCCGTATCGAAGCCCACGGGCAGGTTGAGTGTAGCCGCCAGATGGCCAACGATATCGGTATTCGCCCAACCCGATTTCGGAGTCGTCGTGATCCAGCCGTATGTCGGCGAACTTCTGTCCAGGTCCACGGGACCGAAGCAGCCGACGCCCACGGCGGCAAGAGGCCCGTGCTCGTCTGTGGCGGCGTGGAAGAAGGCGCAAGTCTGCTCCAGTGTTGCCTCGGGCGTGCCGGTGTCGATACGAATCTGCGCCCGCAGATCATCGGGACCGGTGCCGACGGCAAGCACGAACTTGGTACCACCCGCCTCAACGGCTCCGTACAGTGGGCTCATTCGCTGTCCGGAAAGATAAGTTCTTCGTCGGGTCGTACGCCGTAGGTCGGTGGCAGTTCGTGCCAGTCGATGCCGGAACGGCCATTGCGGTCCCAGACGACATCCCCACCGAAGAGAGTCAGTTCACACTCCAGCCTGCGGTTCCCCCGCAAAACGCCACCGAAGGAGTCCATATAACCGAAGTCGCCCTGCTCAAGTCCGAGCACGGCGACGTCCGCTGTGGCGCCCACCGAGAGCGTACCGTGTTCGGTGCGGCCGATGACGCGTGCCGGTTCCACCGTCGACAGTCGTATGACGTCGTTGAGTGGCATCCCCATGACCAGAAATTTCGACATCGTCGTCGGCATGTCGAGCATCCCGATATTCATGCTGAGACGGTGCAGGTCGGTGGAGATCGAGTCGGGGTAGAAGCCCTGCTCCACGCAGGGTACGGCATTTCGAAAACAGAAACTGCCGGCGCCGTGACCGGTGTCGAACAGAATGCCCCGCTCCCGTGCCGCCAACATGAACGGCATCACCTTGCCGTCAGCGTCGACAGAAGGAACGGGACCACGGAATACGTGCGTGGAGATGTCTCCCGGTCGCATCTTCTCACCGACCAGCTGGTAGTACGGTCGTTCGCGCTTGAAGAAGCCAAAATCGACCATGACGGGCATGTCGGCGATCTCACCTGCCTCGATCAAACGATCGACGGAAGTCCAGTCCGGCAGCCAGTAGTGGGCGGTCTTCAACCCGACGACGACATCCTCGTGTTCACGGGCAACGGCGGCGCAGGCTGCGGCATCCATGTCGTAGATGTTCTGCTCCGTCGTCATCGTCGTCATGCCGAGACCGACGATGTTGACGAGTGCATACTTGCGCGTCGTAAAGCGGTCGAGGACGCGTTCACGGAAGTCGGCCAGGTTGCGCCAGCCCGCGGAGCCAGTATCGACCATCGTCGTTGTGCCGGCGCGGAAACTGAAGCCATCGGGTAGCACGCTGTTGTCTCCCCCCCAGGCCCCCTCATTGCCGGCTGTCGCATAGAGGTGGACGTGGATATCGACCAGTCCAGGTGTCACATACAGACCTGTAGCGTCGATCGTCCGGCGCGCACTTGTAGGTTCGATGGTGGTGTCGACAGCGGCGATCTGG
The DNA here is from genome assembly GCA_003529325.1 of Candidatus Latescibacterota bacterium. Lineage (GTDB taxonomy): Bacteria > Latescibacterota > UBA2968 > UBA8231 > UBA8231 > UBA8231. Next base: position 5,754 of record DPVW01000148.1, read on the forward strand.
CCATTGCGAATGGCGACGTCGCGGGGGCCATCGATACCATTGGCGGGGTCGATTACGTGGCCGCCAACCAGAAGCAGGTCGAAATTCATCAGCAAAATTCCCGGCAGAGAAAAGAGGAGGCGTTAAGATAGCCCACTGTCCAACCGGGACCAGAGTGACGTCCAACTCGGCTCGAGAGCCCGTGTGGAATCCGAGTCATCCGGACTCGCTCGGCCGGTTCAGTTTTTCGTACACTTGCCCCGTAGCAAACCCATCCGAACGCTGGCAACGCCCGAGTCGTCGGGCTGGATGCGGACGGCGAGTTCATCACATTCGCCCTTTAGGAGGATGGAGTGAGTGACACTGCGGGGCAGGGACTGGTTGGGCGCACGGCACTGGTGACTGGCGCCAGCGGTGGTCTGGGAGCGGCCTTCGCCGACATGCTGGTCTCTGCAGGGGCCGCCGTGGCGCTGCATTACCATAACAATGAGCAGAAAGCGATCGCCCTGGCCGAGCGTTTTGGCGGTGTGGGAAAGCGTCTCTGCACCGTGCAGGGCGACCTACGCACCACCGATGGACCGGCAGCGGTCTGTCAGCACGTGGAGGAGGGCCTCGGCCCGATCGATATCCTGATCAACAATGCCGGTGGTTGGGTGGGAAAGCCGCTGTTGGACACCAGCGTCGGCGAGTGGGACGAACTGATGGAGGCCGATGTGCGGGGCAGTTTCCTCACCATCATTGGCTGTGCGGCGGGTATGAAGTCGCGGGGTTGGGGGCGTATCGTCAATCTGAGCACGGTAGCGGCTTTGAGTGTGGCAACCAACGAGGGTGCATACGGTGTGGCGAAGGCGGCCGTTGTCATGCTGACCAAAACGGCGGCTGTCGAACTGGCCGAGTTCGGTGTGACAGTGAACGCCATCGCGCCGGGGTGGACGCTGCCCTACGACAGTCCCCACCCACCGCAACCAAAAGACTACCCGCAGAGCGCCAGGGTCCCGGATCATCGACCCGGACACGCAACCGAAGTGGCCGCCATCGCCCGCTTTCTCGTCTCCGAAGAAGCGGGGCACATCACCGGTCAGACGATCGCAGTCGATGGTGGTCTGTCCGCGGTGTTGGCGTCGAGTAGTTGAGGGTAGAGGGCAACCTGCACACGAATCGCTAAGGAACCAAGAGTATGACGGATCTGATTACAGAGGACCGGCGCGTGCTGGTATTCAGCGCCCACGCAGCGGATTTCTGCTCCCGCGCCGGTGGCACGATTGCACGCCTCGTCGATGCCGGGGGGAGTGTCCACATCCATGACATGAGTTTCGGTGAAAAGTGCGAGTCCCCGGCACTGTGGGCGCAACAGCCGCCCCCTGCTATCGAGCAGATCAAGGAAATCCGGGGGCGAGAGATGTCAGCTGCCGCCGCAACCCTTGGCGCCACGATAGACTGTCTCGACTGGGGCGACAGCCCGCTGATCGTCGACGCTGACAGGCAGCAACAGTTGCTCGAACTATTCCGTGCCTTCCAGCCGGACCTCGTGTTGACGCACTGGAAGGATGACATATTGCACCCCGATCACATGGAGTGTACTCGTGCCGTGATCTGGGCCAGTCGGTATTGCTTTCGTCCGGGGCTCGATATCGAGTCCCCGCCCTGTCCGTCCCCACAGTTGGTACTGTACGAAACCACTCTCGGCACGGCACCTGTCGCCAGATTTTTGCCGAATCTGTTCGTCGACATCAGCCAGGTACAGCAGCGAAAAGCGGAAGCCTTGGGGCATCTGGCCGCGCAGCCGGGTCTGGCTGAACGTTATGAGACACTGGCTGCCTACCGAGCTTTCGAGGCGCAGTCGACGGCATGGATGCAAGGCTGTCAATACGCCGAAGCCTTCGTCCGCCTCGGGACCGAGGCGGCGGGATTTGATGGTCCTGCGGGATTTGGTCCCTGAAAATTCTCAGGGCCTGGCGAAAACGAACAACAGCGGTCTCGTGTCGGAAGCGTCGTTCACTCGCGCCAGTCCGTTGTTGTCGAGGATGACGTAGACGTGCTCGTCATCCATCGTCAAACCCTCCGCTTTGCCGTAGGTCATGTCCTCGTAGAGATACTCAGCAGAATTGGTGACATGGCCGAAGGACCAGACATCCTGTTCCTCCAGACCACTCTCATCGAAGGTGATGCGGACGATGGCGTCGGCGTTTCGTGTCAACGCATAAAGACTCTCGCCGTCGAAGAACAGATCGGAAAAATCCGCTTCCCGTGGTGGTTCGATCACAAGATCGGTCTCGGCACACACCATGGGTGAGATCAGCGCCTCGCCCTCCGTATCGACGACGACGTCGATCAGTCCACGTGGGGCCCTTTCGGCGGCGAGCACGACTCGCCCACCCCCCAGCAGGGCCAATCCCTCCAACCGGGCATTCTTCTCTTTGAACAGGCCGATCCTGGCGCCCGCCTCTTCGACGCTGGGCGTCACCCATGCTAGATCACCGCCAGTCTCATGTACCCGAAGGACCCGGTAAGTCGACTCGCTGAGGATGAAGAAAGACTCGTTGCGGAAGGCAAGCCCCTCGAAGTCGAGGCCCCACACCCAGGCTCCCGACCACGGCGCATTGAAGGTGATGAATGGATGGAGACGGGCGTGATCGTCAAGCAGTTCAATGCGGCAGATGGTGTGATCATGGCGATCACTGACGGTGTACAGCGTGCCATCGACCCAGCACAGGCCGGAGGGCTGCGCGTTGTCGAGGCCTTGCACGGGTAGTGCGGTGAGTAACTGCAACTCCAGTCGTTCGGCGGCACTCGGACCGGTACCGCATAGGCTGAACAGCAGCAGAATGTTGAGTTCTCGTCGCATGGGGTCCCGTTTTCCTGTTGCCATAAGAGACGTACCGACACCCCGGACGTTCCCAGCCAACTTCCCGACAACAAAGTGGCTGGTCGTGCAATACGCAACCTCAGTTGAGCATGACGCGCACCATAAACAGACAGAAGAAGGCGATGGAGTAGAGAAAGGCGGTGAAAGCGAGTCGATGATAGGCGGTTCGCCGATCATAAGCTGGAGGCCGGGGGCGTATGAACATGAGTTGATCTCACCCAGTGAGGACGGAGTTCCATGTATTACTACATGTCACTACTATCGACACCTAATCGGTCCTCCTTTGTGATCCACCAGCCAAATTCTTCACTAGAGCAGAATGTCGACCTCATCTCGTGTCGGCAGTCCATGCTGCCCCCCGAGGAACCGGCAGTTGAGGGCGGCGGTGGCGGCGGCGAAGCGCAGCCGGCTCGGTAGATCCATGCCTTCGAGAAGCGCCGCGACATACCCTCCGTGGAAAGCGTCACCTGCTCCCGTGGTGTCGACGACTTGTGTGTCGAAGGCGGGGCAGTCCACCCGTACTCCTTCCTGCAGACTGACACAGCCTCGCTCTCCAAGGGTGAGGACCGCCGTATCAGCGCCCATGTCGATGAGGCGCTGCAGGATCTCGTCGACGTCGATGTCGGGCAACCAGCGGCGGGCAAAGAACTCGCTGACGATGGCGTGATCGACGAGTGGAAGAAACTCTTCGAGATGGTCGTTCTGCCAGGTGCCATCAAAAACGACGGCCGCCCCTGCCTGTCGCGCCCACTGCGCCGCCTGCAGGCCCGCACTGTCGGCATCGTCGATCAGCACGACCTGCGCACCAGTGAAATCCTCCCGTCTCAGGTCGGCCCCCGTCAGTGGCTGGAAGGACTCAGGCCAAGAGAGAAAGCCGCGCTCACCGGAGCGTTCATCGACGAGCACCGTCGCCACTCTCGACGCACCATCCCCTCGAAGCAGCGGAGAGACGTCGACGCCAAATCTCAGCAACTCGCCGCAGACAAAATCGCCCTCCCCGTCGTTGCCCGTCTTGCCGATGAATCGAGTCGATACACCCAAACGCGCGAGGCAGGCCATAGCCGTTGCCGCCGGTCCGCCACAGGCACGGGAGTAGGCGGAAGCTCGCAACGATGCGCCGAAGGTGGGCAGGCGGGGGACACGATAGAGGTAGTCGGTGGTGATCATTCCGACACCGACGACGTCGACGGCTTCGATCACGAACCGTCCGGGCTCATTGACTGGCGGGCTTCGAGTTCCTCGATGGTCTTCGGCCAGTCGTTTTTCAGCATACGCGACAGCTGCCGATCGGCGAGCACCTTGCCTTTGGTCTGGCAGCGTGGACAATAATTGGTCTCATTCGAAGCGTAGGCGATTTCCTGCACCTCCGTGTCACATACCGGACAGGGCTTACCATAACGGCCATGCACCGCCATCTCCTTGCGGAAAGCAGTAACCTTTTCGGGAAAGGCGAGCTCCGCCTCCGCCTGCAGACGGGCACACCACTCCATCAATGTTGAACGTGTCGCCGCATACAGTTGTGCGATCTCCTCGTCGGTGAGACGACTCGTCCACTTCACCGGAGACAGACCGGCGGCATGCAGGATCTCATCGGAGTAGGCATTGCCGATGCCGGAGAACAGCCTCGGGTCCGTGAGGGCTCGTTTCAGCGTGTGATTGTGGGCCTGTAGCACCTGGGAGAAGGTATCCAGATCGGCCTCCAGCACTTCCAGCCCCCCCGGGTCGTGCTCGGCGAGACCGGCGTGGCCACTGACGACGTGCAGGGAGGCACGCTTCTTGGAACCCGCCTCGGTGAGCAACATGGTGCCATTGTCAAAGTGGAAAGCGGCGAGGTCGATCTTTCTCGATGGTTTCGTCCCTGCTCTTTTCCAATGAAAGCGACCCGCAATCATCAGATGGATGACAAGAAACAGTTCTTCTTCCAGCTCCCAGACGATGCGCTTGCCGAGTCGCCGAAAGCCGACGATCCGCCGGCCTGTGGCGCTGTCGAGTTTTGGTTCGAAGGTGCGTACAAGGAACGGAGATCGCAGCTGGATGGCGTCGATCGTGCGGCCACCGATCTGTCGCTCCAGGGCGGTCAGGTAGGCGAGTACGTCGGGCAATTCCGGCATCAGGATGCCTGCATCAAAATTCTACTGGTGACCACCACCGCAGCGGCTCCCCAGGGCGACGTGGTGCGATCCACATTTGCGGGTTGCCGGCTGAGCCGGCAAGGGATGCCCCCGACCCAGTGATCGGCGCCGCACCGCGCAGACGCAGATCTCCGTCCAGCCATTCGACGATCCTGACTCGCCCCGTCACATCTGTCAGACTCAGCAACGTACGTGGACCCACAGCCACGGCGGAGAGGCTCAGGATTCGCAATCTTTCGCCTCCCATGGACAGGACCTCCGACTCTCGCAGCAGGCCGCCGCTAGTCGCCAACCGGTGTAGACGCCCACCGATCTCCTCGGCGCCGGTTTCGACGATGAGCATTGGCGCACCAGCACCGGGTGCGAAGCACAGATCGCCTATGTGTGCGGCGACCTCCCATGTGTCGAGCAGGTTCAGCCTCACCCCGGAGGGAGACAGATCCACATCGACGAGTTCGACGACGGCGCGGGGGACTTCGTCGATGAGGGCGCGATGCAATGTGACCAGAGCGAGTTCGTCGTCGCCATCTCCATCGATGTCGGCTGCTGTGATGCGCCAGAAAGATGACGCCCCGGAGACTGTCGCAACTTGCCGCAAGGCACCGTCGTCGATCTTCAGGACATGCCACTCGTGGGCGCCGAGGACGATGATTTCATCCCGGCCGTCGCCATCGAGATCGGCATGGGTAAGATCGTCGGCGACGGACAGTTCCTCTGAGCCGATGGCAACACCGCCGGGTGTCGCATACCAGTCCACACGCGCAGAACGCGACATGGGGCTACTCTCACCAACCATGCCAGCGAGGGCGGCATCGACACGGCCGTCACCGTCGCTGTCACCGGTGGAGAGCCGGGGACCGGTCAGATTGCCCGCGGCGAAGGACAGAACCCGGGCCCGCGTCGGCAGGGCGCCGCTGCTCCAGATCGTCACCAGAACCAGGAGACAACTCAGGTAGGAAGGAGTCTTCATGGTGTGTATACTAGGGATATGGTACCCCTACAGCGCAACTTGATGGCGATTTTCTCTTTGTTGGTGCTCTCCCAGCAGGTGCAGGCGGCAGATCTGGAATGCGCCGGCACTGCGACCCGCCGCGTCTCAGTACAGGCACTGGACCCTAAAGAGGGGGTGCGGGTCCTCGTCATTTTTGCCCGTTTCCTGGACGAGAACGGACCATCGACGGCGCCTGCTTTCGGCGCCGATCTGTTCGACCCTGAGTTGCCGGGCAGTCTCACCCACTTCTTTGACGAGATGTCCAGTGGACAGTTCTCGTTCACCGGTGAAGTGCTGCCGCGAATTTATGTGTCCAAGAGTGGGACCGAAGAGTATCTGGGAGCCAACAATGGCCGCGGAGATTTTGGGCGCTTCACGCGTGAGATTCTCGCCGCAGCAGATGTCGACGTCGATTTTGGCCGATTCGACAATGACGGACCGGATGGCTTGCCAAATTCTGGCGATGACGACGGCTTCGTTGATCTGCTGTTGTTGGTGACGCAGTCGACTCCCTCCGGGTTCATTCTGGGGGATGCGGATGGCGTCGCCCAGCTGGGGCTCGATTCCCCCTACTCGACACAGGACGTGGCCGCCCTGCGTGGTCGTATCGGGGTACGCGCCGATGGCGGATCGGCCGGTGGCACATTACAGCGTGGGCTGAATTTTCCCGACGCTGTCGGCATCATCGCCCATGAGGTGGGGCACCTGCTCGGTCTACCCGATCTGTACGATCGAGTCAAGGATCGGGGGGGCATCGTCGAGTTTGGCGATGACTCCGCCGGCATCGGCTATTGGGGACTGATGGGCCATGGCGCCCGCGGCTGGGATGATCGTGGGGGTCCGACACCGTTCTGTGCCTGGAGTCGCAAACGACTGGGTTGGCTTGGCGTCGACAACAAGCGGCTCGTGCCGATCACTGACTCCGTCGCGGCTGCCTTTCTTGGTGACGTCAACGACGGTGGTATCGTCTATCAGATGCCTCTGGTAGACGACGAGTATCTGCTCGTGGAACATCGCAGTGCCGCCGTCAG
>DPVW01000148.1:13065-25384 GCA_003529325.1 Candidatus Latescibacterota bacterium
AGTGCCGCCGTCAGCCACTATGAACGACACCTGCCCGCCGACGGTGTATTGGTCTGGCATATTCGACCGGAACGGGTCAACAACGATGACGAGCGCGCCAAGGTCGTCGATCTGGTCTGTGCCGACGGTCTCTACCATGATGCCGGGTACCCCCTTGGCACGCGGGCGGCGCCGGATCTGGGACAGGACAACCTCGACTACTACTCCGGCGACGGGGAATTTCGCACGACGCACGCGGGCAATCTGGGGGACGCCACCGATGTATTCGATGGCATTCGCTTCGTCGACTATCAGCCCCTGAGTAACCCTGCCATCAACGGCCTCAGTATCAACAACGTGCGCCGCGCAGGCGCCGGATTTTCCGCCGATCTGGTGCTTCGTGATCCGCGTCGCGCCGGCCGCCTGACGGGTCTTCAGACCTGGCGTGATACCATCCACGTCATCGGCGACGTGACGATCACTACTGGCGCCTCAGTCTCCCTGGCGCCACGCACCGTGGTCCTCGTCAGCGCCGATGGCCGCCACACCGGCGACGACACTGAACGCGTAGAGATCGTCGTCAATGGCACATTGAATTCATCGGGAGCTACCTCCCGTTTCCAGTCAGCCGCCGACGTGCCCGCCCCAGGAGACTGGACGGGGATTACCGTGTCAGCCACTGGCCAGTTGTCCCTCGGCTCAACGTCGATCGAGCATACCCAAGAGGCGATCGTCGTGCGCGGGGGTAGGGAGGGACTGACGTTGAATGGTGTCCGTGTGGGGCAGACGACGGGCAATGCCATTCAGTTGTTCTCCGTCACGGGACGTATCCGCCTGCTCCACGTCACTGTGGAAGGGGTTGGTGGTGACGCAGTGAGTCTCATCGGCGGCGACCCCGTCGTCGCCGATGACCTACGATTGCTCGACAATGGTGGGCACGGTCTCATTCGCGCCGACGGCAAGCTGACGTTGAACAATAGCGAACTGACAGGCAACGGGGAGGCCATCGGTGGGTACGATCTGTGGTTGCGTGAAGGCACGAGTGGCACCATCCACGGAACCACCTTCTCTGGTACGGGCGAGGGTACTCGTGTCGAGTTGAACCGGCTCCTGACATTCGAAGAAAATGAGTGGTCTGGATACCGCGTCGCTTTACGTACTCGCAGTGCCAACCCAAGGATTCGATCCAATGTATTCGTCGGTGTCGATACCGTGCTTTCCCTGCAGGGCTTCCGCGTGCCCTCACTCGTGCAGTTGAATGTTGTCAGCGCATCTCAGATTCTTGTCGTCAACGAGACCGATCAACCCCTGAAAGCAGGACGGAATTGGTGGGGGACGACGGAGATCGCCGTCATCACCTCCGGCATGTCGGGCCTCGTCGACTGGGACCCGGCTCTCAACTTCGATCCGCGCTTGCCGGTGGACTTTTTCCTGGCACAAAATTTCCCCAATCCCTTCAACAGTGGCACGACGATCGATTTTACCGTCTCCCTGCTGGAGATCTCTCTGAGCACGGGAGAGCGCATGACCCTGGACGTGCGCACCATCACGGGTGGTCTCGTACGGCGGATTTTCGAACAGGCGGCGGCGCCGGGGATTTATCGCGTGCTTTGGGATGGACGAGACGAAACCGGGCGCGCGGCGGCAAGTGGCGTCTACTTCTACGAGTTGAGTGTTGGCCCTATTCGTCTACTGCGGCGGCTCACGGTGCTGCGCTAAGGCCTTCAGAACCCACGGTCGTCGATGTGGATCCAGCCACTGCCATCCGCCGCTACGGTGTTGCTGAAGGCATCGATAAAATCCACGCCGATGGCCAACGCCAAGTTGTAGAAGTCACGAGCGCGACGGGTGTCCGGAATGGCGACGTCGAGGGCATCCCCGTACATGTGACGGCTGAAGAAGGCGCCGCCAATGGCGGCATTATATCGTGGACTGCGGAATGTGGAGTTGAGGATCAGTGGTCCCCCCCACGCGTCGCGAAGGTCCTGCACGTGTTGGGCGATCTGCGGGTCCACATAACAGCGCTCGTCGCCATTGCGATCCGGTAGCCGTACGTACTCGTCAAGAGAGAAATTGCGGCTCGCCCGGGCCCTGCGGGTAGCTGCTGACAGTGTCGGGATGTCGACGAAAAATTCGGGACGCTGGTAATGATCGCCGCGGCTGCCTGCGAAGGGCAATGCTGTCGGATCCGGGTAACTGGCGGTGAGGGGTGCATCTTGGGTGAGATGTTCCAGGCGCAGGCCACTGGGCAGCACCAGAGTCGGCCCGTATGGCGGGTCGTTGGCACCACGCAAGAGTTCGCCTCGTTGGGTATCGCCGGTGCTGCCGATGGTCTGAGATACGGCGTCGATGATACGCCCCGCTCTGGAGCAAGAGGTGATGGCGACCAGTAGCAGCAGACAGAGCCGGAACATCGATGCTACCTCCAGCTACAGAGTTGTGGGTGGGTGAAGACAAGTGAATGGAGCAGGCCGGTGAATCGCAAACGGTTCGAAGGGTTGGTCGAAGCTGCACTCGAGCGTATCCCAGAGGCATTTCGTCAGGCCATGACGAATGTCGCTATCGTCATCGACGACTGGCCGACCCGAGAGCTGATGGATGAGATGTATGGTGATCCGGAAACCTACGTGTATGGTCTGTTCACCGGGACGCCTCTGCCGGAACAACATGCGGAGGACCTTGGTGATCTGCCCGTCGTCATTCGCATCTATCAGAGTGCATTGGAGCATGATTTCGAGGAGACGGCCCAATTGGAGCGTGAATTGGAGATCACTCTCGTCCACGAGATCGCCCACTTCATGGGATTTGATGAGGACGAGCTCAAGGAACTGGGTTATGACTGATCCGCCAGTGCGGTGCCCAGGGCATCGACGATCTGATCCGCCTCGGCGCGGGTCAGAATGAGCGGCGGTGACAGGCAGAGCACGCTGTTGGGCCCGATGACGGCGTGGCTCATCTGACCCACCAGGACGCCGGCGGATTTCACGCCCGCCTTCACTTTGGCCGTGCGCACACCATCCAACAGGGCGCCCGTATCGTCAACGAGCTCCACGCCGAGCATCAGACCGATGCCACGGATCTCCCCGATGAGGGGGGAGTTCAGCCCTCGCAGGCCATGCAGCAGATAGGCGCCGACGTCGGCGGCATTCTCCCATAGACGCTCACGCATCAGGATATCGATGTTGGCCAGCGCCGCCGCGCAACAAGGCGGGTGGCCGCCATAGGTGCACACCTGGGCCAATTCGCTGCCATCTCCGGGACTGCCCGAAAAGGCGTCGAACACCTTGTCGGTGACAATCGTGGCGCCCATGGGCAGGTATCCGGAAGTGATGCCTTTCGCCGTGACCACCATGTCGGCGACGACATCCCAGTGCTCGCAGGCGAAGAGTTTGCCCGTACGGCCCCAACCGGTGATGACTTCATCGACGATGAGCAGGACCTCGTGTCGGTCACAGATCTCGCGCAGCCGCGGCATGTATTCGTCGGGAGGCAGGATAACGCCGCCGCCACCGATGACGGGTTCAACGACGATGGCGGCAACCGTTTCGGGCCCCTCGCGCCGGATCATCTCATCGAATTCATCGACGCAGGCGATACCACAGTCGGGGTAGGAGAGTTTAAGCGGGCAACGATAACAGTATGGCGGATCTACGTGCAGAAAACCGGGGACCAGTGGTTCATATGGCGTGCGGCGGCCGACCTGGCCTGTCGCTGACAGGGCGCCCATGGTAAATCCATGATATCCCTGGTAGCGGGCGATGATCTTGTAGCGATTTTGCCCCGGATGTCGTTGACGCTGGCACTGTCGGGCGATCTTGAAGGCCGTCTCATTGGCCTCGGAACCGGAATTGGAGAAGAAGACTCGGCTCAGGTCGCCGTGGCTGGCATCCGCCGGCAACAATTCGGCCAACTTCGCCGACAGTCGAGTCGCCGGCTCGTTGATCTGTGAATGGGGGTAGTAGGGTAGACGCTGCATTTGCTCGAAGGCGGCCTGAGCGATCTCCTGCCGGCCATAACCAACATTCACATTCCACAGACCGCCGCCGGCGTCCAGATAGGCGCCACCCTCGCTGTCGTAGAGGGTGCAGCCCTCGCCGCGATCGAATACGGTCAGCTCCGTATCGCCATCGAGCTGGCTGTGCTGGAACAGGGGATGCCAGCAGTGGTCACGGTCCAGGCGACGAAGTTCAGCGGTGTCAGGTGTCGTTGGCATAAGATGGCCTTTCAGTATATGTATGTTGCAGCTAATCATTCGTGTGTTCGCGACCTCGTCAAGCAATACACACCAACGATCAGCATTTTAGTTTACTAGGGCTCGACTGCTTCATACCCAGCCGGGGGAGCCTGGCCGGCAACGAGGGCCTCTTTTAGCGACCGCGCGTGGATACATGCGCCGCGATAGTGGTACCCACGGCAGTCACAGGTGACATCGGCGCCGACAGCTTCCACCGTGTAGAAGAGGCTCTCGTCCCGTGAACTCACCACTCGATACACGGCTCGTCGTGGTCCGGACAACACCGCCGCCAGGGCCCGGATCGCGCTCTCCGACACCGGCACCAGGGTCTGACGCGACGCCTCACCTAGCTGGGCGGCCTGCTCGTCGATGTATTCGTCACTGGCGGCACGCAACAGACTCGTCAGTTCGCCCTCGTCGACCTCGCGATCGCCCAATGATTCGAAGCGCCCTTCCAGTCGTTTCAACATCCGCCGCAGTTCCCCGAGCACGTCGGCATCGAGGCCATCTCCGATGGAGCGACCCTCCACCAGGTCGTCGACGATGCGCGCCTTGCGCTCCAATACGGTGCGCACGAACTCCTCGATCGTGCCGCCCGCCACCATGTAGGTGACATTCACCGTTCCCGTCTGGCCGATACGGTAGGCGCGATCCTCGGCCTGCCAATGGCTGGATGGCACCCAATCGAGGTCGTTGAATACGACTTGCCGAGCAGCGGTCAGGTTGACACCGGTGCCGCCGGCGTGGATCTGGCCGATGTAGACACGGACATCCTCGTCGTTCTGAAAGCGATCGACGAGAGCTTGCCGATCCTGCACCGGTGTTTCTCCCGTGATCGTCACGGCGGCGTCGCCGAAGTGGCGGGAGAAGCGGGTGATGGGATTCTGAAAGGCAGAGAATACGAGGACCTTCTCGCCCTGATCGACGGCGCCCTGCACGTATTCCTGGGTATGTTTCCCTTTCACCGCTGCCAGTTTCCGCCGTGCTGACGACAACTGACCGATGCCGGCTCGACGACCGCTTCGGTCGCGTTGGGGTTCACTGACGCTGTCGCCGAGAAACGAGCGCACTGCGTCATTGAGCGCTTCCCGTGCCTTCTCCGAAATATCGACGTCGATCCACGAGCGCACCTTCGGCGGCAGGTCGAGGACCTCGTCCTTGCGGCGGCGCAGCATGACGCCGTGCAATTGCACCGCCAATTCCTCGAGATTGCTGGCGCCGACGGTGACCCAGTGGCCGTAATCGTTTTTTTCGGCGGCGCAATATCGCTTGGCGAAGCTGAAAAATGATCTCCCGAGGGAGTGATCGACGAGTTGCAGTAGCGGAAAAAGATCACGCGGTCGGTTGGTCAAGGGCGTGCCCGTGAGAACGTGGACGACGGGATCGTCGAGGGTTTCGTTCACGAGTCGGGTCGACAACTTCGAGCGTTGCGACGTGTGATTCTTCAGATAATGAGCCTCGTCGAAGACCAGACCCCGCCACCGGTGACCGAGCAACTCGGGGGAATATCGTTTGAGCAGGTCGTAATTGATGACAACCCAGCTGGCTTCGCCAACCGGTGGGGGAGGCGCCGGCCCGACGATATCGACGACGGCGTCAGGCAAAACCAGGTGGATCTCGCGCTCCCAGTTGTGTTTTACCGAGGCGGGGCAGACGACAAGCCAGGGGCCCTCCGGTTCGGCGTGGGTCATGGCGAGCACGGATTGCCGAGTCTTGCCCAGGCCCATGTCGTCAGCCAGGATCGAGCGCCGCCGGCCCAGTAGAAAGGCAAGGCCTTCCACCTGGTGTGGATACAGGCCCTGTGACAGTTGCTGGGCGACGGAAGTTGCGCCGTGGGCGGTCATTTTTCGCCCAGGATGCGATTCATCTGCCGCCGTACGGACCGGTTGTCCGGATCGATCGCCAGTGCTTCCGCGATGCGCATCTTCGCTTCGACTCTGGCGCCGATGTCATGCAGGGCGCCGGCGAGGTGGGCCAACGTAGCGCCGGACTCCGGGAAAAATGCCAGATTGAGACGCAGCCATTCGATGGCGGCGTAGTCGTCACCTTCACGACTCAGATCGCCGGCGAGGTCGAGGAGGTTGCTCTCGCCGAAGTCGTAGGTCTGGCGGCCATAGAATTCCTCGCGCAGCTGTCGATACTGTAATGCGGCGGCATCGATGCCACTCGTCTTCTGGGTGGCAAGTAGCACTGCCTGCAGCGTCCGTGGCTCGGTGGCACCCCGATGACAGGTGACGCAGCTGACGGAGATCTTGCCGTCGGTCACTTCGGCGCGCAATGTGGCATTGATGTCGTTCGTCAGACGTATCATGGTTCGTGCGATGTGCTTCGTCGGCTTGTCATCAGATGGGAAGTCACGTTGACCCCGGTTCCCAGGGCACTGGCATATCCGCGCATCACGATCTGCAGCGAATCGCGGGAGATGTCAGCCGGTTAGAAGGGTCAGATTTTTAAAGCCCTCCTCCGGTTGCGCGGCCACAGGAAGTGCCATGCCGGACAGGATCACCAGCAGCGACACGAAGGTAATTTTCACCAACATCCGATTGCTCTCCTTAGAGGGACGTTGCCTGAAATTCGCCGACGGTGGCGCTGTGGACAAGCGTGGCACCGACGAATTGTCGGCATCCTCTGGGGCGGCTACCCTTATAGTTCAAACAAACCAACCGTATTGCGAGTGGAGGAACAGCCGAAGCTGTCATCGATTTCTCGGTCCTGGCCGAACTGGAGGAACTCGGGCGTGAGACGGATTTCGATTTTTCCGAGTCATCGACCTGTTCCACGAGCAGAGCGTGGCCTTGATCGCGGAGGCACGGGCAACACGCCAGTGGGGACCTGGAGAGCTTCACCCGCGCTGCACATACGTTGAAGGGGAGTTCGCGGGAACTTGGGGCTGTGCAACTGGGTGAACTCGCCGATCAATGGGAGCAGATGGGGCGGAGGCAGGAGCTGGCGGGTGAATTCTTCGACAGGATCGAAGGGCACAGCGACGGGCCTCGGCGTGTCTGGAAGCCTATCGCAAGCGGTCCGACACTCATCCGAATAGATTTCGATCAGACCTTCGCGCGAATTGTCTGCACGTGACGGTTAAGTCGTTGCCCTAGCTCTTTGGGCGAAGAACCCTTGCGGATGTAGTCGTTGGCGCCGTGCGCCAGCGCCTCGCGTACGACGCTGGCGTCGGCCTCACCCGTGAGCATGACGATGACGGTGGATTGAAATTTGGGATCCCCGCGCAGGATGTCGAGTACCTCCAACCCGTTCTGATCGGGCATGTGAATGTCCAGAATGATCAGGTGGGGCTGCAACTGATAGGCGAGTCCCACCGCCTCGCGTCCGTTGACGGCCTCAGCCACGACCACCCGAGGCGCTCGAGCACGGCTGTTATCTTGCGCCGCGAGAGGATGGCATCCTCCGCCAGCAGCACGCTCACCGTGCCGATGTCGCCCGCGGTGGGCCACAGGCGCTGCAAAAGCGGATCCCTTCGTTCGCTTGGAAGAGTTTACCCGCAGGCGGAACAGACGGCACCTTTCGGTGACTCGTCCTGGGGCTCGTCCTCGAATAGATCATCGGCACTGGCGGGGTTATTCTCTGCAGGCATGATTCCTCGGCATGGACAGAAACGGTACGGGTGCGGGGCCGGTTCGACAAGCGACTATAGAAGTTGGTCAACACCGTCCCGTTCGACACAAACGCCACCACCTGCGGTGACCATGACATGATCACTGCTACCGGAGGTCAGCTGGATGTGCAGTTCGATCGGCTCATCCGCCCGTGAACCGTCGCCATCGTCGACGCGGCGTACCGAGGCCACCGCTGGCTCGCCATCTCGGGGTTCCAGCAATCCGGCAAAGGTCGAGGCGAGGGCGCCCGATCCAGAGCTGGCGCGGCGCCGTAGCCATGGGCGCTGCAGCCACACTTCCTCTTTCTGCGTGTAAGTGGCGTAGCACGCCCAGGATTCACAGATCCCCGCCTCAACCCCTCGAGACAGGTCCGTGTAGCGCAGGTGCAGGCAGGACCCCGCCGGTGCCAGACCGGCTCGGTCGTCGAGGGTCCACTCCGCAACCCATCCCTCTGTCGGCGTCGTGTCGCCGTGGAAGTTGCGCATCAGTGTGTCGTGTCCGTAGTCAGGGGTTGCGGTCAATTCGAGTCCCGTCGTTTGCAGGGGTCCAAATGGGCCCAGCAGGAAGCGGGTGTGATCGGCACCGCCCTGCACGCGGAACACGTCGACGATATAGGCGTCCGCCGCACCGGTGTCGACGAGGACGAGGGTGCGCTCAAATATCTCCCCTTCGATGAGCCCGGACGCGGAGACGGAAATGCCGCGCACATGATCGCCATCCTGCCACCACAGGGTCTGACCACCGGCGTTGGCCAGATCCAGTCCATCGACGACGACGGTGTTGTGCGCCGCCGACATCTTGTACCACTCCGCTTGCGGGGATGACCAGCCACCGAAGTTGACCGGCGGATACCCCAGGTCGGGAATCAGGTCGACGCCTCGGTAATACAACCCCAGGTGCATGCCATCGGCATGGCTGTGAGCGCCGCGGCCGCGCACCGATGGATCCAACCGGTAGGCGTAGACACTGTTCATGGCGCCGGAATCGTAATCGAGCCACGCCACCAGACCCCGCTTCTCGTCAGCTCCACGCAGGATCGCCAGGTGCCAGTTTTCCTTGTTCACCGACCTCATGCCTGGCAGCGGGCCGTGCGTGGTGATCACCTCATCGATGCGCCGCTGCAGGCTTTCGGGATCGTCGTGACAGACGTCATGTGGCAGGCCATCGGTATTGCCACCATTGGCGTGATGGAGCAGTTGGACGAAAGCGACATCTCCGGTGGCCTCGTAGAGTTGCCAGAAGAAGGTGAACATCGATGGCGCCAGCGTTGGTCCGCCCGCTGTCAGGGGCACCGCAGCGTACGCAGGAGAGATTTTTGTCCACGAGCCGCAGTCGCCGACATTCGGGTAGAAGCGGTTGCCGATCCACGTGTCGATATGGAACCGATACAGGGCGTGAAGGGAAGGATGGCGTGCCAGGATCTGGTCGAGGAATCCAGGTATGGCGCGAGCGAAGAGGGCCAGGTAGTGGGCCAAGGTGCGTGGGGCGATGCAGGCATACCCACTCAGGCCTTTTTCACCCGACAAACCGTCTACCGCGGTCGCACGGGAAATGGCGTCGTCGAGAAGTTCGTGGATTCGAGCCATGCCTTCGGTGCCGTGCAGCACAGCTTCGATCAGGACGATGGCCATCTCCGTCGTCGGGAAATTTGACTGGATCTTGTCGATATGATCGAGTGTGTCCTGAAGGATGCGTGTCTCGATGTTGGCGCAGATCTGCGTCCCCGTGTCCTTCGCGGTGGGTAGACTGAACTGTTCGGCACGATGGGACAGGTGCGCGACGAGTTCGTCATCGTCGAGCAAGGCGTCACGCACACGGTCGTAGGCTGTGGTTAAGGTCAGGACCTCGGCGCAGGCATCGTGCCAGTTGGACAGGTAACCACGGTTGCCAAGTTTTTCGTAGACGTATCCCTGCTCTGTGTAGTCGAAATTTGGGTACAGGTCGGAGAGTCGGTCGAGCAGGATACCGGCGCGCCGGGAGTATTGTCGGTCGCCGGTGACCACGAAGGCTTCTGCAAGTCGATTGATCCCAGTCCACACCAGGCCCTTCCACTGTCCATAGACGAGCCAGGTAGCAATAAAACGCCAGCGATCGCCGTTGTCGTTGACGAAACCGTGGCCGTCGTCGACACCAAATCGATGCAGCGGATCCCCCGGATCGGGATGCTCTTCATTTAACAGGAGGCTACGATCGGCCTGTGCCGGATCGAAGACCCCTGACGCATCCAGACCGGAGTGGTAGAAGGCGGAGAAGTTGTTCTTGGGAAATAGTTCAGCGCAGTGGGGACAGGTCAGTTTCCAGGGCTTGGCCCACACATCGATATCCCAATCGTACATATTGACCCGCCCACCACAACACGGGCAGGTCCCATCGGACCAGACCATCCATGATCGCGGCAGGGTGTGGCCGAAGACGAGATCCCACAATTCATCGAGGGACAATGCGCGCCACGACTTGGCTCGTTGAACAGCATGTTGGCGCAGCGTGTCGTCGTCGCGGAACCGTTCGAGCAGATCAGGGGGATGAAACATTGTACAGCAGACTCCGTAAAAAAGCAGCTGGGCGGGGGAGGAATGGGTGCGGGCGCGAAAATAGCCCTGAGATCCAGGCCAGGCAACGCGAGTTGCGGCTGTGCGAAGGTTACGACTGCAGGAAGATGCGTCGTCGACCTCGGTGCCGTGCTGTCGGCTGACGGACTGTCCCGGCCGTGGCGGCAAGTTCATCGAAGAGTATCTCTCCGGCGACGGGATCGTCGCTGCCATCGACGACGACGAGGGTGTCAGCCAGCGATAGCAGGTGCAACAATGGTCGTCCCGGTCCTTCGCCCGAGGCCAGACCGGGTACGACGGGTGGGGTGTCGACGAACTGCAAAGCATTCTCCGGCGAGCATCCCTGGGACGGGATGGGTCGTGGAGAAGGGGTAGTCGGCAACGATGGTCGTCGCTCCGGTGAGGGCCTGTACGAGAGCGGATTTACCCGCATTTGGCGCGCCGGCAAAAACGATGGTCGCTTCGCCCTGATGTTTGATGTGGAATGGGTCGTGCTGACCGGCGAAGGAGCGCACGGCATCGTGCCCCTCGAGTCGGCTTACCTGTCGACGAAGGCGGTCGCGTAGATCCTTGTACGGGCCCTTCCATTCGTCGTGCAGGCCGTCGAGATGGCCGCGCAGGATGCGCAGTTGCTCAGGTTCAGATCGGCCTTGCATCTGTTTCTGAATCTGGGACCATAGATGACGTGCGGGCATTGGCATGGTATAACCGATACGGTACCAGGCACGACAGTGGCAAGTCCTTCTGTTAGGGCCAGGCCAGGTCGGCGCGAACCGGCAGATGGTCGGAGTGGTCCCAGACACCAGGCGCGCGTGGCACGTCGGTGCGGAAACCGGTGTCGCGGACCACTGCGGCACCGGTGAGTGTCTCACCCAGCCCAGGACTCAGGTATATGTGGTCGATTTTCCAGGGCTTGATGCCCGCAGTGTCCATCGTCAATTGCAGACCACCACCGGCGGTGGCCATGGCATTGACGAAGCTGAGCTCACGCAGATGCTGATGTACGGATTCGGACACATCGCTATTAAAATCACCGAGTACGACGGCGTTGTTACAGTCGGGGAGCAGAGCTTCGAGTCGTTCCCGTAGTAGCTTCCCCTCGCGGGCCCGCAGAGTCACATCCCCGGGGTGCAGGTGAACGCAGACCACCCATAATTGTTGCGTGGATGACACCTGCAGGAGTGCGGCGCCCGCCGTGCGGCTGAAGGGCGGCAGGCTGTCGTCATCGACAGCATGGCTGAAGGTGCGGGATTCGACGACAGGGAAGCGGGACAATACATGACCGGGCCATGCTTGCGGCGAGGGGAAGGTCGCCAGATGTCGCCCACAACGTTTGGCGATGGCTTGGGCAGTGCGATGGACGACCCCCTCCTGCAGAGCGAGAATATCGGCGCCGAGTCCTGCGAAGACGCCGGCGAAGTGGTCTCGGTTCGCCGCCTCCCCGGGTGTGCCGATGGCGCTAGAAGATACCTCACTGGGGTAGCCGGTGAGACCAAGTACGTTCCACGTGACGATACGCATGATCGCTTCCTTACAGGCGAGAGAGGGTGTCGTCTACGGCAAGTTGACGGAAGGACTGTTCCATGCATTGCTCGGCCACCGGCTCAGCCCATTGGGTCGGTCCGCGAGCAGAGACCGAGTTGATCGCTCTGTTTGCCCAGGACACAATTGGCTCCCGCTGGCAGCGGATGGTGAAGTCAGCACCATGGACCGATCCTGTCGGTGTGTAGAGGAAGGCGCAACTCAACGTGCGTTGCAGCGCCGCCTGCTGCACGGGTTGCAGGTCACCGACGCCGGCCCAGTCTTCGGGCAGGATCAGCGTATCGATGGCGCGATCTGTGATGGCATCCGTCAACGCCTCTGCCTCGACGAGGAAATTCTTGTGCCTCGGCCAGATATCAAACATGCCGTAGTCGGCGATGGGTGCACGCAATTGCAGC
>DPVW01000148.1:25771-53792 GCA_003529325.1 Candidatus Latescibacterota bacterium
TGACACAGGACATCAGCAGTGTTGCTGCGCCGAGGGCGTCGAGAGGCCGAGCACAAATGACACCGACGCGGCGCGTGATCGGGAAGTCCCCGAGCAGTTCGGCAGACGATATCTGCGTGCCATCACGGGTCAGGACAAAGTCGGTGTCACGGAGATCGCTGGAGTGCATCTGAATCGTTAGCTCAGGTGGCTGCGGAGAAAGTCGAGGGTGCCCTGCAGGCGGATCTCATGGCCACCCTCATGCAGTTCGATGCCGATGCGATCGTCGATACCGAGGCGGCGGTAGTGTTCGGCCGAGGCTTCGTACTCCTGTATAACCTGGGGCCACCAGGCGATGCCATCCGCCTTGCCGTGCTCGATGAAGAAGGGCCGGGGGCAGATGAGGGAGACGAGATCGGAGTCGGTGAATTCGCGCAGCCACCCGGGAATCCACACGTGCTCTTCGTCGACGGAGAGAAAACAGGAGTATCGTGGATCGTCGATGGCCATCTTGTTCGGGCGGTGATTGAACCAGGCACAGGCGGCGGCACAGGTGATGCGCGGTTCCAAAGGGGTCGTGAACATCGTGTAGGCGCCGCCGAGGCTGATCCCATACATGCCGACGCGTGACATATCTACATCCTGGCGAGTTTCCAGATAGTCGAGCAGGCGCTGTGTGCGGGCGATCTCCACGCCCCACAGTGTGCGTCCCATCAACGAGCACAGCCGTGTCAGACGGGCGCGTGGGTGGGCGCCGGAGACGTTCATGGGCGCCAACACGGCAAACCCTTCCTCCACGAGACGCCGGCCATACGCCTTGTAGATGTCGGCACCATCGTCGAGGCCAAAGACCTTTTCCGGGGACGAGCTGATGCCGTGCTGGGCGATCACGAGAGCGGGTTTCTGGCCGTCTGACGTCTTGGGGAGTGCGAACAGGGCGCGGGCGCGTAGTCCACCGAAGAAGTCCATCGTCAACCACCAGACGCTCATCTGCTCGTCCTCGAACCAGGGCTCGAGAACGGCATCGAAAGGTCGATCTTCCCGCGTCGGAACACCGACAGCATCCGCCCAGCGTTGCCGATTGCCCTGCAGAGATTTCTCATAGGCATCGATGGATGAATAGTCCCGTTGCCAGTGCTCGGACTGGCGGGGTCCGTAGTCTAGAATCTCCGTGCGAAAGGCGTCCTCTGCCTCGTGGCGCAATAGGCGCTGGCGGTCGCTGATCCAGCGTGAAACGGCGCCTGCGTCGGCAGCAAAGGGATTGCTTGGGTTCATCGTGCCTCGTGGGTCTGCGTGGCGATCTTGGCGCGCCATTCGTCGCCATACCGATTCACGAATTGCTCGAAAAAGGCGCATGTGTGTTGGTCGAGATCCGCCAGGTATCCGGCGGTATCGAACCACGGTTGATCTGAGAAGTAGTCGAAGCGTGGGTGCATCGACGATGTGTAGGTCAGCATCAATGTGCGACGCCGCTTGTCGGTGTGATAGCGCCCCCGGTGCAGTGCCAGCGGGTTGAAGGCGACGGCATCCCCTGGGGCCAGGGCAACGCGTAGTGCGCCTGGCATCGCATTCGAGCGGTTGTTGCGTTGCTCGTCGGCACGGCGGATCGCATACTCCGCGTCGGTGTCCCAGCGTCGGTGCGAACCGGGCACGACCTCGACATCGTCAGAGGGCACCAGGGCGACCTGCAACTGCACGCTGCGGCCGAGGTCACCGCCGGCGTCGATGGCCTGACGCTCCTCTTCCTCGTCCGGGTGGTGGAACTGGCTGTCACGATGCCAGTTGCCGTTCTGGCTGTTGGATTCAGGATTCATGAACAGACTCGTGCAGCGAAACAGCGGCTCCGCGTCGAGGATGGCGTGACAGACGTCGAGCACGGCGGGGTCGGCGACGGCCTGTAATAGATCGACCAAACCCCTGGCACTGTCCTGACGGAAATACCGCGGATGGTTGAGATGACGCATGACGGTGGCGTCCGGGCCGCCGCCGGGTTCTCCGGTCTCCGGATTGCACTCCCGCCACTGATCCAGGATCGACTCGGCGATGGCACCGAGGCGCGCCGCCCGTGTGCTGTGGATCAATCCGGAGACGACGATGTATCCGTCCCGTTGCCAGTGGTTGGCTAGATCGTCTGGTCTGCGATTCTGCGTCATCGTTGCCGTGGTTCCCTCGCGCTCTGTAAAACTCGTCGTATCTCGTCGGCATCACCGCGGCGACTACGCCTTGCCATTTCCCTGAAGGTAGTACCGACCGCATTCGCCCGGTCGATCTTTGCTCCATGTGTGACAAGCAGAGCCACCATGGCCGCCACGTCGGCACGCTTGCCCGCCTTCATGGCGTACATCAGTGCTGTATCGCCGTCGTCGCTCACGGCTTCGATGTCGCAGCCATGCTCGAGCAGGGCCTGCGTTGTCCGTAGGAAACCAGCCTTCGCAGTATAGTGCAATGCCGTGGCGCCACGTAGACGCGTCTGTGGATCCGCACCACAAGCCAGGAGTCTGGCGACAAGATCGGGATTGTCGCGTTGACTGTTGTTGCCGGTGCAGGAGCGCCAGATCCAGTGACCGGCGGGATAGTTGACGTCAGCGCCTCGTGCCAGCAGCAGCGTGGAGATCTCCGGTGCCAACACCCAGGGCCCCGGTCCCACCCTGGTGGCATCGGCGCCATGCTCCAGCAGCACATGTACGAGTCGGGGCAGATGATTGTTGGCCGCATGCTTGACCATGGCACTACTGTTTTTTCCGACCTGGGCGCCATGCGCCAGCAGCCAGGTCACGAGATCGGTGTGTCCACCATAGACGGCGTGGTGCACGGGGGTGTACTGCAGCACATCACTGGCGGGATCGGTGACCATGGCCAGTTCCGGGTCGCGACCGACCCAGTCTGCAACCGCCGCCAGGTCACCCAGATAACTGGCGGAAAAGATGTCGTACAGCGCACCCCGTGTGCGCAGCAACTGTGCCGTCTCTAGCCGGTTTTTGGCCAGTGCACCACATAAAGGTGTCAGCAGAAAGCTCTGGAAGATGCAGCCTTCCTTATAGTGAGCGGGAATGTTTGGATCGACGCCTGCGTCAAGCAACGTCTCGACGACTTGAGTGCGGCCCTTCAGTGACGCTTCCAGCAGGACTTCTGCCATCTCGATGGCATCGGCGACCAGCTGCGGCTGTTCGTGCAGCGCTTCGGTCAAGCCGACGGCGTCCCCCTTGCCTGCCAACTGTCGGATCGAGCGAAAGGGACTGAGGCGACGACACCGCAGATCGGTTGGTCTGGCAGGTGGCCCCTCCTCGTTGACGAAGGATCGTGCCAATGGCCGCGCGATTTGCAGAATGTCTTGTCGAAGTTGGGCGCTTTCCACAGCGGCCCCGAGAGCCTGCTCGAAGTGTCCGAGCCACGCATCCGCCGCAGTGCGAGTGATGTGAATGTGGCTGTGCCGATGCTGCAGGCCACTATAGGCGTGATGGTGTGTCCATTCCGGTCTGCCTCCCAGCCACTCACAGAAAAAGTTCTTCTGTTTGGCCCGTTCCCCGGCAAGGTCGGCGACAAACATGGGGCGCAGACCGGCATCGGCGTCGATGCCGGCATACAACTGATCGACCAGGAGATCGACCACCGGGCGGCCACCTATTCGTTCGAGCAGACCCGCGTCGGGTGCCATCGACTGGATCCGCCTCTCGAGCCCCCCACGATGCCGGACATGTTTGTGCATGGGGAGGGGTCAGTCCTCTTCGTGGCCGGCGCCGATGGCCTGAGACAGGTGGGTGAAGCCGTCTCGGTCGAGCAGTTGTAGCAGACCACGGTGGATGCGGCGCACCAATCCAGGTCCGTGGAATACGAGTCCCGTGTAGAGTTGAATCAGCGACGCGCCCAGGAGGATCTTGTGGTATGCGTGTTCGGCGCAGGTGATCCCGCCGGAACCGATGATGGCGTATTTCGTGCGATCCATACGCCCGTACCAGAAGCTGATGGTGTCGTCCATCATGGTGCGGGCCGGTGCGCCACAGAGGGTACCCGGCATGGGATCGACGACGGATTCCGGCGTCCGCAGGTCATACGCTTTGCCCGGCGGCAGATTGAAGATGAAGCCGGCGACTGACACGTAGGGGTCGATTGCCAGCAGCAGATCGTCGGCGCGCTTGGCGTCCTGATGGGCGGTGAATTTGAGAAATATCGGTGGTAGGCCATCTATACGGCTGAATTGTTGCAGCAATTCCTGCAGTCGGCTGCTGTCGTCGAAGGGGCTGACACCGGCGGTCGTGTTCGGGCAATTCAGGTTCAGTGTCAGGTAATCGGCGCGTCCGCAAAAGGGTCGGGCTGCCGCAACGAATTCGCCGACGACGGCAGCCGGATCCGTCGGTTCCCCGGTATTAGTCTCCACCAGGTTGACGCCGAGGGGGACCGGTGTCGGCGCCGCGTGGACACGCCGTGCCACGACTGCGGCACCGTCATTCGGAACACCATAATTGACGACGATGGCTTCATCCTCGGGCAGGCGGAACAGGCGTGGTTTTGGGTTGCCGACAGATGGCTGCGCCGAGATGGAACCGATCTCGACAAAACCGAAGCCGATCTCGGAGAGGGCACGGATGGCGCGACCGCTCTTGTCGAAACCGGCAGCCAGACCGACGGGGTTGGGGAAGTGGATGCCGGCAACGTCGGTGGCGAGGCGATGGTCGGTGACGTGGAAGCAGAGACGCCGCAGCAGGGCTCGCCCCGTGGAGGAGGTCCCGGCGGCCGTGGCCGCCGACAGCGTCCTCTCGTGGACTTTTTCGGCGTCGAAGTAGAACAGCAGAGGTCGAAGGAAGTGTCGGTAGAGACCCATCGTGGTGCCAAAGGTGGTTGCCTCACACTCTATTGACAAGCGCTTGGGTCCGTTGACAAGGTCTCTCAGGCGGAATAGTGTATTAGGTAAGTAGAACACTGGAACACATGCCATGCTGACGGAAAGGGCCCGATCCATGCCGGTGGAGTTTGATCCGACGCGGCCGATTTATCTGCAGATTATGGATTCGGTGAAAAAGAAGACTGTGCGTGGACTCCATGCGCCGGGTGCACAGTTGCCGTCGGTGCGCGACATGGCGGCGAGGATGGGGGTCAATCCCAACACGATGGCGCGCGCCTACCAGGAACTGGAGAGGGAAGGTTTCGTCGAAACCCGTCGCGGCGAGGGCTCATTCGTCACCATGGATCCCGCGAAGATTGACGATGAACGACAGCGGCTGGCCGAATCGGCGCGGCGTCAGTTCACCGAACAGATACGTGACCTCGGGCTGACCACCGCTCAGACGCACGAGTTGTTTGAACAGATCGACAAGGAGACAAGGAAACAATGAGGATCGAGGTGGACAATCTGTGGAAACGGTATCGCCGCAAAGTGGCGTTGCGCGGCTTGAGTCTGTGTTTCGAGCCAGGGCGGGTAACGGGTGTACTGGGTGAGAATGGCAGCGGCAAGAGTACACTGTTCCGTATTGTCGCAGGGGTGACGGGTGCGAGTGAGGGCACGGTGCGCATCGATGGGAATGACGTGGGTGTCAGAACCCGTGGCGAGACTGCGTATCTGCCCGAGACCGACTCTTTCTATTCGTGGATGTCGGTGGGTGAACAGCTGGAATTTCTCTCCGCCTTCTATACCGGTTGGGATGCGGTCAAGGCTCGGGAGTTGCTCGATTTCATGCGGCTCACACCGGGGGACCGGATCGACGAACTCTCCCAGGGGCAGCGGGCGCGTCTGAAGATCGTCGCCGCTTTTGCCTGGCCGAGTCGACTTGTCGTGATGGACGAACCGTTCAACGGTATCGACCCGCCATCAAGACGGCGTATTCTCGAGGCGCTGGTGCGCCAGTATCGCGTCGACACGCAGACGATCCTGATCTCCACGCATATGGTGTATGAGGTGGAGGGGTTGGTGGAGGACGTCGTCTATCTGCGCGATGGTCAGGTCGCGATCGAGGGGCGGGCTGACGATCTGCGGGCTGAGAAGGGTGGATCGTTGTCGGACATCTTCGAGGGGATCGTACTGTGAATCCGCTGGTTGCTTTATACGTCAAGGAGCTGAAAGGCATTCGGCTGGTGGGGGCTGTGTTGACTGTGGCGACGGCAGCCATCGTCCTGGTTGTGCTCAATGATGCCGCTGATGGGGGGATACACCTATCGATGGCGCTGTTGATCCTGCCCTACATGTGTCCCCCCGTATTGGCCGGTCTGCTCATGCATGCCATCTCTCAGGAGTGGGCGGGCAATACTCAACATCAGTGGCTGGCGCTGCCCGTGCCACGATCGACTCTGTTGCTGACAAAGATGGCGGCGGTATGCACCCTTGCGGTGGCCATCTACATGCTCAACACCTTCGCCCTGTACATGATCTACGAGCAGGTCCTCGACACGGTGCAATCGGGGAGCATGTCACCCACACCTGCCGGTCCCATGAAGATCGAAGCCGGGGAGTTGTGGGTGTTCACGGGAGCTCTCTTTGGCTCACTGACATTGCTGCTGCTTGGACTGGGACTTGCCGCTGCCAGTCTGAAAATGATGCTCAATCGTTTCAGAGGACTGTTGACGGTCGCCGTTTTTCTGGGGGGACTGTGGTTGACGGAGCGTCTCGCACCTTCAGTAACCGGGGCGATTCAATCGATGGAATCGATGCCGCTGGACCGGTCCGTCCTGACAGCCGCCTTTGACGGCTATCTATATCTGGCAGTGATGGGTATCGCCTTCAGCGTCGCTGGTCTATACGTCTTCGATCGATACGCCGACGCCTAACCCTAATGTGTGGGGTCAGATACCGGCGCCACCATCGACGTTGATCCACGAGCCCGTGATCATCGACGCTTCCTCGGAGGCGGCAAAAAGGAAGGTGCGCGCCACGTCTTCCGGCATCGTCATGCGGCCCAGCGGTGTCGCCGCCACACGGCGGTCGTAGTTGTCGGGATTGTCGATGCTGGTGGATTCGTCATTGGGGCTGTGCGGGGCATTGCCGCGGATGAATGGTGTATCCACGTGTCCCGGGTTGATGAGCACGCAACGGATGTTGTCAGCCGCATAACTCGCCGCCGTCGATCGGGTGAGGGCGACGAGCCCCGCCTTTGACACGCCATAGGCGGGGCCACCCGCTCCCTGCCTCAAGGAGCCGAGTGATCCCGTATGCAGGATGACACCACCACCGGCACGGCGCAGGGCGGGCAGCATGATCTTCGTCCCGAGAAAACAGCCCGTCAGATTGATGTCCAGAATCCGGCGCCACATCTCTTCGGTCTGCAGATCGAAGGAGACGCGGTGATTGGCCCCAGCAAAGCTGCACAGCGTGTCGAGGTGCCCGAAGGCGTTCTCGGCGTCAGTGACGACGCCATTCCACTGAGCGGCGTTGCGCACATCGAGGCGCACCGCCTTGCAGCGTCCACCGTTGGCCTCGATCTGCCCCGCAATCTGTTGGGCCTTCTCCAGGTCGAGGTCGGCAATACAGACGGCGGCCCCCTCCTCGGCAAAGAGTCGGGCCGTGGCGGCGCCCATGGCACCTGCACCCCCGCTGATCAATGCCGCTCTGCCGTCGAGTCTGTTCGTTGTCATGTCGATTCCTCTTCTGCCTCTATTTGGCATTGTCGGCCGAAGCGCGCCTGACCAGCGGCGACGGTGTCAGTTTTACCGGCACAATGCAGCGCCAGGGCCCGCAGACCCAGCAGTGATTCGTCGAGCTCCACGGCGCCCTCCACCTGGCGACCACTCGCGGAGCCGACGATCGCCGCCAGATGCGGCAGGTTGCGCGCGATGCCGCCGCTGAGGGCGACAGGAATGGATCGTTCCGGGTCGAGTTGGTCGAGGACCTCGCTGTATTGTCGTGCGAAGGCGCCCAACACCGATGCCAGGTAGTGCGTCGGCGTTAGCCCGCCTTCGATGATGCCGGTGATGCGTCCACCTCCAGACCAACCGCGAGCGCCGTCGAATACAGCGAGGTCGATCTGCAGATCGGCGTCGGCCACAGCCTCTGGTGTGATCTTACCCAAGGCCTGCCACATGTCCGGCGCGATGTCAGACGACCCACGACCGAAGGAGACGGTCTGTTGCAGAAAGCCGATGAATTCGGCGAGTGCGCGCCCCGAGGGAATGTGAGTCACTGCCGCCAGGTGTCTGCCATCAAAGAATGGGCGGTGTTCGGTGATGCCGTCGTCCAGTGGGCCGTCCACGAGACCGACCTGGCTGCCGGTGCCCAGGTTTACGGAGGCGACACCGCCTAAGGCGACACCGGCGCCGAGAACGGAGCACTGGTGATCACCGACGCCGGCGTAGATCGGTACCGCCTCGTCAGGGCCCTGCCAGTGCCCGGAGATCGTGTTCTCGGCTGCGGGTGCGCCGACGTGGGCGCTGACGCCACCCAGCTGCTGCACGACGTCCAGCAATTGTGCTGCGACGACCTTCGCCCTCACATCATAGAGTGCCATACCCGCCAGGATGGTTGGGTGTTCGGGCGGCAGAGTGGGCAACGACGCGCCGGGCGACTGGCCGCCGGTAGCGAGCCATCCTGGCAGCGACAGCACGACGACCTGCTCCGGCAGGTCGAGGGTGCGACCGCAGTGGATGAGATTCAGCAGTGGGAAACCGGGTCGTGGTCGCATACCGGTAAGTTGCCGGAACCGGTCGTCGCCCAGGTGGTCGGTAACGGCGTCGACGGTGCTCGTGCCGTCGACGATTTCGAGGGCGCGTGCATCGAGCCAGGAGACGTACTCGGTCAGGGGCATGCCGGTGGCAGGATGTAACAGGGCGAAACCGTGCATCTCGCTGCAGAGCACGATGCCGTCAAATGGGGCCGCCTCCCAGGCATCGATACAGATGGCGTCAAAGCGTCGACGGATCGCCTCGAGGCTGACCTCGTGATGCCCCGGGACGGTGGCTGCCGTGGGCAGGGCGGCGTGGCGTCGCAGGTGGGAGAAGACCCCCGTTTCGAGATCGACGAGCGTGGATTTCGTGCTGGTTGTGCCGAAGTCGACGGCGAGGAAACTCACGACGTCGACGTCTCGTCGGGATCGATGACGTCCTGTTGCATTTGGTGGAAACAGTTGCCTGCCAGCCGTGTGCCCAGCGCCTGTGATGACAGGCGGATGCCGATGAGTTGGCGCCCCTGCCCGGAGTCTTCCAGACGACAGTTACGGATCTCGATGTCGTGGGCGACGCCCTGGAAGTCGATCGCGACACCATCTTCGGCGAAACCATTGTCGAGGAAGTGACAATTTTCGATCAGATTGCGATGGGCACCGCGGAAGTCGTTCTCGGATTTGCGCAATAGCAGGCCCACTCGGTGGTTGCCTTCCAGGCGGGTGTTGAGAATGTGGTTGTCCGTGTCGCGGTGACCGATGGAAATGCCAAAGTCGCGGTTGTCGGAGCAGTCGCAGTCTTCGGCGAGGCCGTGGGTGACCCCCCAGCAGAAGAAGATGCCCTGACTGTTGCCGCGCGCCGTACAACCCCTGAATACGGGCCGCTGTGAACCGGATCCTGGGTGAAAACCCAGATTGGCGTTGTCCAGGGACTGACAGTCTTCAAAGTGGATGTCGTCACAGATCTGAAAGCTGAAGCCGTCGCCATTGTATTGTCGCGCTGTGACACGGCGAAAGGTGAAGCGATGGCACTGCTGCAGGAACACGGCGCCAGCGTAGTTGCCGTTGATCTCCTCGTTCTGCTTGCGGTTGCCATCGAGCACGAGCTCTTCGACGACGACATCGCAGACACCCTCGGCGGCGGTGAGGATGGGGAACAGGGTAGATGCCGTGGACTCAGCATCCAGCCAGAAATTCTTCTCCGGACGTCTGCTCAGGGTGATTTCGTCGCCGTCGACGGCGACCACAGTGCCACGGACGACGTCCTTCAAGACCCCCGCCGAATAGCCGCGTAGCATGATACCACATCCCGGTTGGAACGCCGATGGTTCGGCCACGGTTATACCGTATTCATACCAGTCCGTCTCGCGTGTCAGCGTCGTCGTCGTGCTGGCCGTCTTGCGCAGTATCGTCGTCGGACCCGAACCCCGGAGTGTGAGGCCCTCATGCAGGTAGAGGGCGTTGTGCATGTCGTACGTGCCGGGCATCACCTGCAGGATGCCGCCGCCGAGTCGGGCCAGGTAGTCGGCTCCGGCCTGCAGGACGCGATCGTCGGTGCCCTCCAGATCTCCCCCTGGTCCTGCGCTCAGCTTGAGCTGGCCAGGCAGGGCACGGGTCTGATTGTCGCGATCAGGATCGGTCATGTGGGTGGCTCGCTGTATTCAACAGGAGCACAGGGCGGCGCCCCCAGGTCGAGGATCTCGAGCAATTCGCCGCCACGTTGAGAGGACTCGTGGGCGATGATACCGGGCAGGGCGTAGCGGGCGGCATCCCAGGCGTTGTTTGGCGGCAGGTCGCCGTTCACCGCAGCGCGGACAAAGTCGTCGACAAGAAACTGGTGCGATCCGGCGTGACCACTCGGGATATTGGTAAACTCCCGCGGCAGCCGCTGTATGGGATGCAGTATGGACATGCCTTTGTGGGTGCCGTCATCGGCAGTGACAACACGCATGGGATCGTCGGAGAGTAGTACTACGGGTACTCCGGCACAAACGAGTTGCTCGTCGATCGATTCCGTCTCACGCCGATCGCGGGTCAGCCAGCGGGCTCCCGCGTCCTCCTGTTCGAAACAGCCCTGCGTGCCGAAGAGAGACATGCGTACGGCCCCGGGGTGGCCGAGTCGCCGCATCTCGCTGATGCGACACGAGGAGCCGTCACTCATACGGAACAGCGCGGTCTGATTGCTGAAGGGGTTGTCCCAGCGGTTGGCACCGACGCCGAAGAGTCCGTCCTCATGGTCGTCAACAAAACCCTGACAGGAGACGTGGGTCATGTGCGCGCCGGTGACGGACAGGATCTGGCTGGTCGAATGCGTCGGGTAGTGCATGGGTGGGCCACCGGCGGTCTCACGCCAACGGTCCCCACCGCGCCATTTCATGACGTCATAGAGCCCGTGATCGAAGTCGTGGATATACTCCGCCTCACCGTAGACGGCGCGTCCGAAGTCTCCCGCGCGGAAGCGCTGGCGACAGTAGAGGACGGCAGGGTAGTAGTAGCTGGTTTCACCGAGCATGTAGACCCGCCCCGACGCCTGCGTAGCAGCAACGAGATTTTCGACTTCCTGTTGCGTGATGCCCGTGGGAACAGCGCTGTATACGTGCTTGCCAGCGCGCAAAGCGGTGACGGCCTGTGGCGCATGCAGCCAGTTCTGGGTGAACAAGGCGACGGCGTCGATGGTGGCGTCGGCGCACAGTCGATCGAGGGACGGGGAGGTCTCGGCGATCTCGTATTTCTGCGCCGCAGCGGCGAGTTTGCCGTCGTCGACGTCGCACAACACGACAGCCTGCACCAATGGGTGCGCTTTGAACAGGGGGATGAAGTTGCCGGCGAAGGAGCCGCAGCCGACGATGCCGAGGCGGATGGTCACGGCGGGCAAATAACGGGCCCCTCTCGCAGGGCGCAAGGTGCCGAGTTATACTTGAGGCATGAAACCGACACAACAACAGCTTGAGGAGTTCGAGGCGCAGGGCTTTCTCGTCGTCCGTGGGGCCCTTGCCGATGCCGATCTCGACCCCGTGATCGAGGAATACGAAGCCCACATCGACCGGCGTGCACGGCAATTGCAGGCGGAAGGCAAGATCTCAGAGCTGCATGCGGGAGCACCCTTCGATCAGCGTCTGGCGCTGATCTGCAGACAGTGCAACGAGATCTATCCCGAACTCGATATCATGAGATTAAGAGGCCGGGCGTCCTTTGCCTTTCTCGGCAATGACAATCTGCTCGACATGGTGGAGGCCTTCGTCGGCCCCGAGATCACCTGTAGTCCCATCCAGCACATTCGGCCGAAATTGCCCGGGGGTCTGGCGCCTCGGGGGGCCGATCCGCATGTCGCACCCTGGCACCAGGATGCAGGTGTCACCTGGGAGGATGCGGATCCCGTCTTTATTCTGACGGTGTGGCTGCCCTTGTCCCCGGCGCGACCCGAGAATGGTTGCTTGCAGATCATCCCCCGCACGCATGGCACCGGGGTGCTCGCGCACGTCATCCGAGCGGGGCAGGGAACGGTGATCGTTGACGAGCAGATGCCGGACGCCGAACCGCTGACACTGCCCATGGACAAGGGGGATGTCCTGCTGTTGCACAAGGAGATTCCCCATCGCTCGACGTCGAATCGCTCGGACACGGTACGGTGGAGTATGGACCTGCGTTATCAGCCGACCGGGACCCCCACAGGGCGTCCCTTTCATCCCGAGTTCGTGGTCCGCAGTCGTGCCAATCCGGATTCGGTACTCACCGAATGGTCGGTATGGGACCGGCTGTGGGCGGAGGCGCAAGCGAAAGCGGCGGTGGACAAGCCGCGGGGTCATCGATGGAAGTCGGTGCCAGCCAGGTAGATGACGGCCTAACCGCCCACCTCCGTCAGTAGTTCCTGGGCGCCGATCATACGACGATAGGGTCCATCGCCAGCAAGCAGTTCATCGTGACTGCCCGTCTCGACAACACGTCCCTGTTCCAATACGACGATACAATCTGCGTGACGCACCGTGGACAGACGGTGGGCGATCACGAGGGTGGTGCGTTGTGCCATCAGTCGCGTCAGGGCTTCCTGGATCAGCAGTTCCGTGTGGGTGTCGACAGCGGACGTCGCCTCGTCCAGAATGAGGATCGGCGCATCGCGCAGGATGGCGCGGGCGATGGCGAGGCGTTGCTTCTGTCCTCCTGACAGGCGTACGCCACGTTCGCCGATAAGGGTGTCGTAGCCAGCGGGCAACTGCTCGATGAATTCATCCGCATTGGCGGCGCTGGCGGCGGCCCGCAGGTCGTGGTCGATCGCATCGGGGCGACCAAAGCGGATATTGTCGCCCACCGTGCCATGGAAGAGAAAGACATCCTGGTCGACGGAGGCGAGATGACCACGGACCCAGTCCAGAGGCAGCCGGCGGATGTCATGGCCGCTAATTCTGACGCTGCCCTGTTGCGGGTCGTAGTATCGCGGCAGCAGATGGGAGACCGTCGTCTTGCCGGCGCCCGTGTGGCCGACAATGGCGACGACATGACCGGCGGGAATGACAAAGGACACGTCTCGCAGCACGGGTCCATCCGCCTCATCGTAGGCGAAGGTGATATCGCGGAATTCGACGACCCAGTCCGGGTCCTCCGGTGCCCGGGCATTGGCGGCGTCGACGATGTCCGTTTCGACGGCGAGCAGCTGAAAGACGCGGTCCGTACTGACTGCCGCCTTCTGCAGGACATCGTTGATCGAAGCCAATTGCAGGAAGGGCTGGTAGATATGGCCCAGATATATGATGAAGATGAACAGCTCTGCCACTTCGATACGTGCTGCCAGGGCGGCGGAGCCTCCCGCCCACACAATCAAGACAATGCCGATGCCACCGGCAGCCTCGACGATCCCGGCAGGCAGGAGGGAGACCGAATTTGCCTGAATGGAGGCATCGCGAAAGGCGGCGCTGTGACGCTCCACGTGGTGGGCGGCGACATCCTCCTGAACGAAGGCTTTAATGACACGAATGCCGGCGAAATTGTCGTGCACACGGGCGATCAGTTCAGACAGCGCGGAGCGAACCTGGCGCCACATGACCCGTACGCGGCGCACGAAGCGGAATATGAGGAGCCCTGCCAATGGAATCGGGATCAATGTGATCAATGCAAGCTCGGTATCGATCGTCAACAGGATCGTCGCCATCGCCACGGGGATGACGAGGGCGAGAATGGTCTCGGGCACACCATGAGCGATGAAGTCTTCCACTGCCTCGATATCGTTGATGGAACGCGAAATCAGATTGCCCGTGCGTTCACCCGAGAAGAATCGGTGGGGCAGGCCCTGCACGTGGCGGTAGACGCGAATCATCAACTCGTGCAGCGTGCCGTAGGCGGCCTGGTGCGAGAACCGCCCGTAGCCGTAACGAGTGGCACCGCGAAGCAGGTAGACACCGAGGAGGCTAGCACTCAGCAGGGCGAGCTCATCGGGGGAGCCGCCACCTTCGGTGATCCACTCGATCACCTTGGCGATCATCAGGGGTGGTAGCAGGTTGGCGCCGGCGAAGGCGAGTCCGCACAGCACCGAAAGTGCGAGCAGGCGTCGGCGGCCCTCGAGGATATCCCAGAACTGTCGAAGGAACGTCATGGTCTGATCAAAAGTCTCGTGGCAGCCCCAACTCGGCGGACTCTCTCGCCAGATCGAGGGTCCGTACCACCGTCAGCACCTCGCGACCGGGCGCCGGCAGCGGTCCCTCTCCCCGCAAGGCGGCAACGAACTGACGCAGTTGTTCGGAGAAGGCATCGGCATAGACATTGGCCGGCATCTGCGCTTCGACGAGTTCACCGTTGAGGCGCACCTCGTTGCCGAGAACACTCAGAGTGCCCTGCGCACCGACAACAAGCGTCTCATGGCGGTTCTGGCGAGAGCAGAGCGAGAACTGGAATGTCGTCAATCTGCCGTCATCGAAATCCAGACAGAGGACCCCATCGCTGTCGCCGCCGGAGGCCTGGCTGTTGGCCCGCAGGGAGGACCAGACCCTTGCGGGGACAGCGGCGGCACCGGTGACGGCCGACATCAACCACAAGGCGACGTCCACATCGTGACTGCCGAAGATGGACAGATAAAGGCCACCACACTCACCCTCCACACGACGCCACTCGGTGGACAACTTCTCAACAAAGAACACCCGTTGGTACATGATATGACGGATGTCGCCGATGACGCCATCGGCGAGCAGGGCATGTGCCTGGCGCATACCGGCCATGCAGCGGGTCGATTGTCCCACACAGAGGGAGACGCCTGCACGATCGGCGGCGTCGACCATACGCTGCGCTTCGGTCTGGTTCATGGCCATCGGCTTTTCCACCAGCACATGTTTGCCGGCGGCGGCAGCTTCCACGCCGAACGGCTCGTGCAGGTGGTGGGGGAGACAGATGAACACGGCGTCCACGTCAGGGGCCGCCAATACGTGGCCGTAGTCGGTGGTGGCCTGGGCATTGCAAGGGCCGGCAGCTGTGGCGGCTCGTTCCTGATTCAGATCCTGACACCATGTGACGCAGATGCCAGGTACATTATCCAGGGCCTTGAGATGGGCTCTGGCAATCTGCCCGCAGCCGATCATGGCCATTCGAATCATCCCGTTGGTGCTACTCATCGTCTTACCTTCTTTCTAGCTACCGCTGAGCTTGCCAACCAGTCCCCAGCCGCTGATGGCGGCGAAGAGGGTGAGGATGGCGACGGACAACACGGCACCGGTAAGGACGAGGCCATTCGTGCGGTACATGGGCGGCAGTTTGAAATTCAGATAGATCGCCGCTGCCATGATCAATGCGATGGCGAAGTTGGCCATGATGAAGCCGGCGATCTGAATGAGAATGTCGAAAGGAATATTGAGCCAGATGATGATGACGGCAACGGTGAAGATATACAGGCAGATGCGTCGTTTCAGGCGGTCATAGTCCCAAGTGTGATCTGGCCACACCGCCTGCAGAAATTCCTGCATGACCCGCGCGTAGATCTCGGGCAGGGCCTGCAGGGTGCCCCAAAGTGCGGCGATGATGCAGACATAGTAGATCCACACCAATGTGGGGTGGATGCTGCGCCACACGTGCGCCTGTTCAGTCAGCAACCCCCAGCCTTCGAAGCGACTCTCGAGAGGATACAGGACCGCGGCACCGGAGAGCATGAAGGCGGCGCTGACGATGAATAGCACGACGGCACCCAGACCGACATCCCATCGCAGCGAGGCCGTCAACCGGCGCAACTTGCTGGCTTGTTCGACGTCATCTGGCAGATAGTCGTAGCTGTCATCCTCGAAAGCCCGTTTGCGAATGGCCTCGATGTCCCGGTGACCGGTCAGACCCCAGCCATGCAGACCGATCCAATGGGAGTAAGCGATGTAGGCGAATACGGAGCCACCGACATAACCGAAGGTGGTGGCCATGGTCAGCATGGGATGGTCGATGGCGTCCTGTGGGGCCCACGAAGGAAAGGACGGCAGGTCGCCGAAACTCAGTGCCCCGATCAGCGTCTTGACCAGATCGGGGCGCACGAGCAGCGTGCCCATCACAGTGCCTGTGACCAGGATTCCGCAGATTACGAGTTGTTGTTTCTCCAGGCGCTCGAAGGACAGTCTGATACCGAAGAACATGGCCATGGCGATAAAGGCGGTGGTAAGCAGATTCTTCCAGAAGATCTCGGAATCGAACAGGCCATTCAGAGAATCGCGAAAGAGAAAATGCAGCAGATCACCACAAGGCTTGGAGATCGGTACCCAGGCCAAGGGTGCGCCGAACATTTCAAAGAGGATGAGGGCCATCAGCAGCCATCCGCGCGGTCCAGGCAGACGTACCACGACGATGGTCTCACCGGCGCCGATACTCACCGAAGCGACGATGGCAGCCGGGCCAAAAATCGCCAGCAGTCCCATGGCCTTGCGCCACGACCAGGACTGAGCGAAGACGCCCTTTGCTTCTGGTATGTCTATGCTGTTCATGAGTGACCGACAAAAATCGGGCTCGACCACGCCATTTGCCCGTTTGCCTGGGTGACACGCAGATAGGCGTAAGATCCGGCTCGGCAGTTCTTGAGTTCGACGCGTTCTGACATGGACATGTTGGCCCGGGGATGGGCTCGATGCACGACGATCCAGGAGGATGGCTTGCCCATCGGTATGGGGACCCGACCTTCCAGCAGTTCGCCGATCGTCACACTCCTGCTGACCATACCATTGTGATTGGCAACGCTGAAGTCAGCGGGTGTCGACAGAATGCTGTTGCTGGCGTGACAGCCGATTTCAATGTCGATCCGTGTGTCATGACTGCCCTTGAGTTCGAAACAGACCGCATCGTTCGCCGACCCGACGGTGGATGAATTCCTCGTGCTGAACATTCCACCCCTGGACGTATGTGATTGCCACACACATCGATCTGCCGCAACCGAGTCGATCCGTTTGCGCCGATGCTCGTCGAAGGGATCGGAGGCAAAATTGGGAATCGCCGCGCTCAGCGTGCCACCTGTTACCTGAATCACGCCTGTCCAATCGTGAATGTGGTACCCCTTCATCGGGCCCCAGCCATATTCCAACCGGAATCGATAGAGATCATCAGCCTGTTCGTCGGTGCCAGGGCTGGATGGCCAGGCACGGATCGTCTGGCCATCTTGAATAAGTTCGACAAGTGCGATCTCATCCCATCCCTGAACCTGGAAGGATACTTCAACATCACCAGGCTCGACGCAGGATCCCATAGGCTGCTCGTTGGCTGTGAAGGAAACCTCGATTCGATCACCTGTGACACCGTAGGTCCGGCGCGATCGAATCGCTTCCATCACGGCTGCTCGCGTATTCTGTCGGGCCCACACGCCGGTCAACCCCAACCCGTAACCCCCCGGATAGCCGTCGTGATTGTCGGTGCCTGCGGTAAATCCGAAACGCCTGCCGATCGACAGTCCGTGCTGCGCCGTGTAGGCCACAGAACCCGGGCCGCTGCTGTGTCCCAGCATGGGGTGCAACCCACCATCGCGCTCTGAACTGCCATGTTCGGAGAACAGTTCGACAATCGGGGAGCAGTCAGCAGCGAACTGTTCCCAATCGACGCCGTGGTCATAGGCGATGTGATGGGGCACGAGGATGGATCTCTCGTTGCGGTGAATGTCCTGCAGCTCGGCAAGGGAAGGAGCAAAGTGGAGTGGCCGGTCATCCTCTTCATACACCACGTGGACGTGACCCCACGCCGCCGAATGCCATTCGTATGCCAGAAATGTCGTAAACGTATGTGGATCGTCATACGACCTGGCAGCCTCCTGGATCGCTGTCCAATTCTCATTGACGATCGGATAACCCTTCGGCGCATTGCCATCGGCGTATTGTGCGTGTGGCGTAAAGGCGTAGAAATCGAGATGTGAGCGCGCGATCTGATAGCTGCGATCGAGCGAGCCCTGTCCGTAGCCCAACTCGTTGTGGTTGTGAATATCTCCCCACAAAAGGCTCAACTCTGGCTGCATAACCGGTCCATTCTTTCCTGTCAGCCCTTCACCGCCCCCACCGTAATGCCCTTCGTGATCTGCTCCTGAAGCACGATGTAGCAGATCAGTGTCGGCAGCATGACGATGACGAGGCCGGCGAAAAGGGCGCCGAAGTCGACTTCGTAGAACTGCACGAACTGCAGAACGGCAATGCCCAATGGCAGCGTTCGCAGATGCGAGGAAGAGAGCAGTACCAACGCCAGGATATATTCATTCCAGATGCTGATGAAGGTGAAGATGCCCACCGTCGTCAGACCCGGTTTGGCCAGGGGTAGCATGACCCGTAGGAACAAGGCGAAATGGCCGCAGCCATCCATGATGCCCGCTTCCATGATCGTCGTCGGTATCGTGCGGAAGAAGGCGGTGAGGACGAAAACGGTGAAGGGGATGCCAAAGGCGGCGTACACCAGGATGATGCCGAGGTGGGTGTCAAGCAGTCCCAGACCCTTGACCATGAAGAACAATGGCACGAGGCCGAGGAAGATGGGAAACATCAGTCCCGCGAGAAAACCGTAGTAGATGAGATTCTGGCCACGAAAGCGATACTTGGCCAGGGAATAACTCGCCATGGCGCCAAGGAACAGTTGCAGCACAAGGGTGGACACGGTAACGAAGATCGAGTTCCAGAAAAAGTCGCCGATCTGCGCCTCCGTCCAGGCTTCGACGAAGTTGTCGAGTTTCCAATCGACGGGCAGTGCCCAGGCGGAGGCGAAGAGCTCACTGGTGGATTTGAAGGCCGTGTAACCGAGCCAGATCATGGGGAACACGACGATGACACCATAGATGACGAACACGAGTTGGGTGATACCCCGGCGAAGATTCTGGCCGACTTCCTCCAGTGCAGAGTTGTCCGCCATCAGTATTCCACCGAGTCGCGTCGCTGAATCCACAAGGACAGCATGGCGAGCGAAAATGTGATGAGAAAGAGTGTCATGGCGATGGTCGTGGCGTAACCGAACTTGCCGAGTTCGAAGGCATTTTCATAGATGTAGGTCGCCAGCGTTTCCGTCGCTCGATCCGGTCCGCCGTCGGTCATGATGCGGACCACATCAAATGTGCCGAAGCCGTTGAGCAGGAGAAAGACGACGGTGACCTTCATCATCTCGGACAACAGCGGGAAAGTGACATGGCGGAAGGACTGCCACTCCCCGGCGCCGTCGATCTTGCAGGCATCGTAGTAGTCCTCTGGAATGCCCTCGATGGCGGATACGTACAGCACCATATAGAAACCGACAGCGGCCCAGACTTTGACGGCAACGATGGCGGCCCGTGCCCAGCCTGGTTCTCCCAACCACGATGGCAGATCGGCGAAACCGAAAAGCCGGAGAAAATTCGACAGAATCCCGAACTCCGGATTGAGAGCAAACCACCACAGTACGGCAATGGCGACCTGAGAGATGAGATTCGGGAAGAAGAAAGTGATGCGGAAGAAGCGTGCGCCCGTGACGAGCTTGCGGGTGACGGAGACGGCGAAATAGAGGGCCATGCACGGGACGATAAGGCCCGTGAGAATCGTGAAGAAAACAGTGTTATAGAGTGACTTCCAGAAGAAGGGGTCGCCAATCATCTTGGCGAAGTTGCCGAGGCCGTTGAATTCCATGTTCAGCGTCACGCCCCGCCATTTGACGAAGCTGACGCCGAAGGCGAGCGCATAGGGGATGACAAGAAAGGTGACGTAGAACAGCAGAGCAGGCAGAATGAACAGCAGGGCGACACGCCAATTGGTCTGGATGTTCATCGTCGGGCGTTTGACGCCGTGGGGGCGGTGATCACAGGGTCGCGACTCCGTCGCCCTTTGGTTTGCGGGAGAAACGAATCGTGTCGGGGTCGTCACGCAGGCGTTGGGCCATGTTCTCCATGCGTTCGGCGAAACGCTCCGGCGTGATGTCGTCGTTGAGCAGGGCGCCGAGGGCGTTGCGGAATTCGTTTTCCAATTCGAGATACCAGCCGGAGAAACGGAAGGCGAAGGTCTCGCCATCAGCGGCGGCGATCTTGTCCAGGGCACTCTGCGTTGCAGGGGGTACGTCCACCCCCTCCGTGCTGCCCTTGATGGGTTGCACCGAGCCTACGGTGCCGAGGAAATTTGCCGCCATCCGCTTCGACAACAGGATGCGCAGATACTCCTTGCCCCAGTCGGGGTGCGCGGCGTCTACGGGTACCCAGAAGGCGGGTCCTGCGGAGGCTTCGATGGCGGCGATTCCGCCCTTGCCGTCGCGGAAGCCGGGGACGGGCATGATGCGCATCTCGAAGTCGTCGGGCAGGGCATTTTTCATCTCCGACTCGAGCCAGGTGCCACAGGGGATCATGGCGGCTTTCTCCTGAATCCAGATCATCTGCGCTTCGGTGTGCGAGAACGAGGAGGTGCCGGGCAGGATGTAGTCGCGTTCGTAGAGCTGCCGACTCAGGCGTCCAGCTTCGATGATTTCGGGGCGATTCCAGGCACCTGGCACAAGCGAGTCCATGTCACACATCAACTGTTCGCCACCGAGTTTGTAGACCAGGCTACGCCAGATCATGCCGAAGTACGACGGATACTTGCCCTGATGCGTCAGCGGCGCGACACCGCCGCCGGTCTGTTTGATGGTCTCGCACAGCGCCAGAAACTCATCCCACGTTTGCGGTTCTGTCCAACCATGATCGTCGAACATGCGCTTGTTGTACCAGATACCAGAGATCGCATAGGTGATGGGCAGGAAGTATTGTCGACCCTCAAACTGGCCCTCTTCCAGCGTGCCTTCATAAAAGGTGTCTTTGAACTTGACTCCCTCCTGGCCATAGGCGGGTGACTCCATCAGCGAATCGAGATTGCTGACGAGTCCGTCATTCAGATTGACCCAGAAGTTGATATTGTGAATGCCCCAGAACACATCTGGCGGGTTGCCGGACAAGAAGCGAGGCCGCGTCTGGTCCCAGGCGCGTGGATTGCCCCAGACATAGGCGGTGATGTCGGGGTGGGCGCGTTCGAATTCGGCGGCCGAGTCGTACACCCACTGCATGCCGTAGCCGCCCTGAAAGAAGACGCCCTCCACGACCCTGTCGCCCAACTCCACCTTCGGGTCGGAGCCACGGAAGAAGAAGGAACAGATATAGAGCACGACAAGGAGGATGAGGACGACTTTTGAGCGCATTGGGTCCGCTTCTTAAACGATAAACTGGCTGGGTGTACGGGTCGATTCGTAGCTGATACCAGGATCGGCGGTGCGCACCGCTTCAGGAATCTCGCCCGTCCACCAGGATGGCGGCTGTGGGAACTGGAACACGTCGTGCCATGCCAGGATCAGCGTGCGCCGCTGATCGGTGCCGTTGGGCCAGGCGCCATGCATGAGGCGGGCATCGCCGATGACGAGATCACCAGCCCGCAGT
The DNA here is from genome assembly GCA_003529325.1 of Candidatus Latescibacterota bacterium. Lineage (GTDB taxonomy): Bacteria > Latescibacterota > UBA2968 > UBA8231 > UBA8231 > UBA8231. The sequence goes on from DPVW01000148.1 coordinate 47,156, forward strand.
GGGACGTCGATGGCATCGTCGCGATCGAGGAAGGCGGGATGGCCGTAGTCCTCGAGGGCCTGAATCTCCGCTTCGTGTGCATTGGGCAGAATGTCGTGCAGATCGATGCGGTGACGATGCGTGCCGGGAATAACGCGCAGACAGCCATTGTCGCGGTTGGTGTCGGTCATGTAATAGGACAGGAAGATCTTCGTCGGCCACGGCGTCGCCGCTGCCGGGCTGTTCCAGTTTATGTAATCCTGATGCCAGTAGAGGGGCGGACCGAAGGCCGGCTTGGACAGCAGGATGACGACGTCGTGGGCGCGCAGATCCTCCATGCCGATGGCGGCGCAGACGGCGAGCTGCTGTGGTTGATCGATGATGCGTTCAACGATGGGATCGGCGAATCGGCGTTCGTCGGGCACACGATCCGCGGGCCAGCTGCGTTCTGTGGCAACATGCATGTCGGAGCCCTGGTAACGAAACTTCGGATCCACTGGCAGGCGATCGAAGACCTCGTCAGACCAAGTGCGGAGGTCGTTGAGCAGATCGTCGGGCATAATCCCGGGAAGGATAGTGTAGCCATCGTCGACCAGTTGCTGTCGGCAACGCAGGGCGTCGGTCTTGGGTAGTGGGTCGATCATCCGTCTACCTGTGGTGCCGGTTTCAGGGTCCAGGTCTGCAGTCGAGCCTGTTCCAGAATGCCTGGTGCGGAAAAATCCCTGGCGAAGATCGTCCAGCCCCAGACCTGGTCGTGGACATGCCGTTCACCGGCGATGGCGCCATGGCGAATCGTAACCTCGGCTGGTACGCCGTCTCCACGCAGGAGACGACGCAGCATGTCGGCGCCCGTGACGAGAAATGTCGCCGGCGACAGTCGCTGGGAGCCAGCCCAGACCGCGGCGGGGACACGTCCATGATAATGGAGGGCCTGGCGGGCATCGGCAGCGGCGTCGATGAAACTTTCAGCTGAGATGGTGCCGCCATCGACAACCGTGGAGGACAGTCGTTGCACCGGACCGTAGGGTGTGCCATTCAGCGTGGCTGAAATCGTCGCCAGGTCCGCGCCGCTTGCATCGACGGCTTCGGTAAGTGTGAAGACGGCTTCCATGAGCGTATCACACAGAAGTGCAAAGATCTCCGATGGGGCGAGAGCGACATCACCAAGCCAGGTGACATCGATGACGCCCCCTTCGAAGGAGAGTGCCTGCACCAGATCTGCGGCGCTGATGACGGCGCCCTGGGCCTGGTCGGGGAACAGATTGACGAGTTGGCGTCCCGTGATGACTTCGACACCGGGACGAGCAACGATGTGTTCCACGTAGCGCCGGAATATGGCGAGGCCCGCCTCCATGTCGCCGGGTGGCCGCAAGGGGGCGGGGCGCCAGGCGTGAGGTGGTGGCATGGCACCGTCGCCAAAATTGACGCCATCCCAGAAGGCGGTGGTCGCCCATTCACAAGGATGGTAATAGATGCTGATGGGTCCGCCACCGTCGGCCATGCGGCGCTCATAGATCTCATCAAAGCGACGGGTTCCCTCATTCAATCCCTCCTCCCCGCGGTCGAAGGCGGCGCGTGTTACCGAACCCTTCATGCGGTTGACGTGGAGCACGCCGCAATACCAGAAGGGCTCGCCATCACAGCCGATGTGCCCGGCTTCGTCCATAAACAGGGAGATGCCGGCGTCGCGTAGGAAGGGGTAAAGTTGTGGTGCCCATGAACCACCCGCCTGACCGAAGGTCGAGGACGGCCCCAGGATCCGGGTGACGTCGTCGTATCCCGGTCGTTCACGACGGATGACCTCTTCCACGCCATCGTCCCAGCCGGCTTCGGCCAGATATTCTGCCAGCACGGGGTGCTGTGAATGGTTGTCGGTGTGATAACCGATGTCCTGGCGTTGCAGGAGGCGGATGATATCACTGCGTCCACGTGCCTCCAGGACCCGCGTCTTCTCCGCCACCATCTTCCAAGTCGCCTGCACGCCGCAGGCTTCGAATACCTCCAGCAGTCCCTTCAGGGCGTCGTCGCTCTCCGGCGTGAGATAATCCTCGACGTCGAACCAGAACAGGGTGTAGGCGACACTCACGGTTCAGGCCACATCGAAATCGAGGGCGTCGAGTTCGGCGCGCAGACGCCGTTCCCCCGCATCGTCGAGGGCGGGGACCACGCGCGGGGGACCTACGGGCGTGCCACGCCAGCCGAGCATGGCTTTGACGCCGGCGAGCACACCGACCTCGATGAGGATGCGGATGACCCGGTTGGCGTGCAGTTGACAGGTGCGCGCCTGCTGCAGATCACCGGCGTCAAATGCACGTCTCATCTCGAGGTAGATCTTGGGCATAATGTTGTACGTCGTGCCGATGGCGGCATCGGCGCCCATGCACATGGCGGGAAGGGCCATCTCGTCGGGACCACTGATGGCGTTGATGCGGCCACCGGACCGATCGATGAGCTGGCCGAAAAGGTAGAGGTTGTGGTCGGTGAACTTGATGCCGGCAAAGTGTGGCACCGCGCCCATGGCGTCGAGAAAGAGGTCGGCTGTAACCCTCTTGTCGGCTTCGCCCTGCAGCCAGTAGACGTAGAATGGCAGGTCTGTCGCCTCGCCGATCGCACGGTAGTGGGTCACGGCGGAGTCGAGATCGTTGGGGCTGTCGATGGGGGCGACGGAAGCGACGGCGTCGATGCCATCGATGTGCTTTGCATGCTGGGCAAGTTCGACGGCATCTTCGGTGGAGCAGGCACCGACCTGGAGAATGATGGGGACCTGCCTGGCGACCTCGTCGGCGACGACTTCAGCGACATTCATGCGTTCAGGCACGGACATGCCTTTGCCCTCGCCCGTGCCGCCACAAACGAAGAATCCCTGCGAGCCGACCTCGAGCAGCGCCCGTGTCAACGAGCGCTGGCGGTCGGCATCGATATCGCCACCATCGTCCGTGAAGGCCGTACACAGGGCCGGCAGGATGCCTGTCGCCAGTCGGGTGCTCATCAGTCCACCTCGGGAAAGTCGATCGGCGTACGCTGACCGACGTAGGGTGGGCGCAGCAGATCGCGTTGCAGATCGGTCGTGGCCTTCTCACGAAGGGGTTCGAGTCCCTCCGGTCGCCCCCAGGTGGAATAACCCGGGGAGTATTTGTACAACAAAGAGCGACGCCGGTTGCTGGACGTCCACTGCCGGGTACCGTGAACGAGGGCCTCGGTGAAGATCAGCATGTCGCCAGCCTGCAGAGTCGGGTTGACGACGAGATGACTGTCGACCTCTGGTTTGTAGGTGTTGATCGCCGCCTTGTGACTGCCCGGTACACAGATAAAGCCGCCATCGCCAGGATTGACGTCTTCGAGGGCATACATGACGACGATGAGGCCATTCCACATCTTGCCATAAGCCCACTGGTATTGGTGTTCGCCCTGGTCGGCGCGCAAACCCCCGTGGAGATTGTCGCGCACGTCGGACTCAGCCTGCAACTGGATGGCGTAGGCGTGATCGAGACGCAGCCAGTCACCGATGATGGTGCGCATGATATTCAGCGTGCGCGGGTGTGCCATCAGCTGCAGAAAGATTGGGTCGCACTCGGCGAAGCCGAAATGATCGGATGTTGACGCTGTGATCTTGTCGTCGAGGATGGCATTCATGCTTGCCACATCAGTCGGCGAAATCAGTTCACGATAGAGGATATACCCATTGAGGTCGAACTCGTAGATCTCCGCTTCAGTCATGTGCTAACACCCTGTTAATTCGGATAGTTACAAAAACGGGTTGAGTAGTGCATCCCTCAAATGCCCCTCAATCTTCGACATAATCGTGACAATGAGGCAGAAAAGCTGGGGTCGCTCATTATATGGAATACAGGGCAGTTAGGCGATTCCGATCTTGGCCATTGACAGGCCCTTGTCCGACGACGGCTGTTGCAACCCTCCCAGGAGCATATCGCGTGGTCACCAAAATTCGAGGTGAAGCCGCCACCGGGGGTGGGGGTCCGTCGCCGGTCAGCGTGGGCTGCAGATCCACGGGAATTTCTCCGTAGATGCGGTTCGTCCCGCTCCGTGTCAACCCTGCGACCGGTTTTCGGTCCGATGCTGCGATTCAGGGCGGTGTAGACCTTGTCCAGGCCGCGAACGGTCTCCCGTGAGCCCATCGTCGTCAGCAGGGGACGATGCGTGTCACGGCCGCCGTGCCAGTTGAAGACGTAGACCCCGTCAGCGCCGCGGGCCAGACAGTCGTGGGCAAGACCTCGACGGAAGGCCAGGCGGCCTCGTGGATCCCCATGCAATAACACAGGGCACCCACCTGCGTGTCCTCGATCGGGGCGAACGTCTTGTCGAGAAACTGCTCCAGCGACTGTGGGTACTCGCTGTAACCGTGGGGAGCCCCGTCCCAGTTGTAGATGATCCCTTAGGGCGGGGTCGCAGACCGCATCACGATGGAAACGGCACGGGAATGCCGTCACCGTGCCACGGAAAAGCGTAGCCGGGGGTATTGCAGAATCGGCTCAGGCCCGCCTCGATGCGGACAGACGTGGACGGCGGCAATTCGACAGAGAAATACTTCCCGTCCACCGCCACCGCAGTCTCCCCGTCCTTGCCTTGTTCGCGGTACCTGAGCCCCGTGAACTGGTGCTCGCCAAAGGCCCCCGCTTGCACGACGAGAGTCCGCGTCTCGTTGTGGTTGGTGTTGACCAGTTGGATGCCCACTGTCTTGGGCCCTAGCTCGTCCACCAGGGCCGCCACGTCCAGGGGTAATCCAGGACGGCCGCGGTCCGGGTCGTAGTAGCGCACGGTGGCGCGCAGCAGGCCGCCGTTGTACACCGACTGCGGCGCCCCCAGTGTCACCTGGGTCAGTCCCTTGGTGAGCACCGGCTGTCCTGGGATCTGGTTGGTGGAGATTATGTCGAACTGGCTGCGCTCGTCGGTCCGCATCGATTCATACGTATCCAGCGCTTGCTGGTACTCGGCGGCCAGGATCTGCTCCGGCCAGCCTGGATTCCTGCCGTCGTAGTACTGGAAGCGGGCGAACTCCGTGTTGCCCCAATTCTTCTCTCCCAGAGTGCCCAGCTCGTTCCAGTCGCGCTCCACGTCGCCGTCGCGCACCTGAGTGATGAGCTCGTAGTCCTCCTGACGCATGGAGGCGTGGTAGAGGTGCATGATCTCCTGGCCGCGCATCGGCGTGGGCTCCAGCCAGTAGCCCCGCATCTCGAGACCGTCGATCTTGTGCAACCCGGGCGCCTGGCCCCAGTCCCAACCCTCCGGCCCATAGCGAACCGGCACGAGAAGCTGGCCATCCTCCCGCTTCCTGCCGTTGTCGATCTGCACCTTGATCTGAGAGCGCAGGAAGTCGAGGTAGCCACTGTCCCCGGTGAGCAGCTGGGCGCACTCCACAGCGATGTTGATGCCGTGGAACATGATGTTGTAGCCCTGGTAATGGTTCCAGCCGTACTGACCTCCCCACCACACACCCTCACGCCCGCCGCCGACGACGCCATTGGCATCGACGTTGTCGGGACAGATCCCGCCGTTTTTCTCGGTGCGCTCCATCCAGGCCTCAGTGTAGTCGAGGACCCACTGCTTGTACTTGCTGTCTCCCGTGTAGAGGTAGGCGTTCGTCACCAGCGCGGTAGCCGCCAGACTGTTGGGCGTGTCGCACTGCAGGATGAGCCGGTCAAAGAGGTCGACGATTTGCTTGCGCCGCGCCGGGTTGTCGAACCATCTAACCTCCAGGTCCTTGACAATGGGGTAGAGGTTGGCGCGCACGCCGTAGTAGTTGGCCTGTCCGCCGAGACTGCGCCCCCCCAGCAGCATGATATTGGCGTAGTCGGCGTCTGAATTCAGCTTCGGTCCCTGGCTGGACATCCAGGGCGAGCGCAGAATCCGATGCTCCGGATCCCAGTTGGGCGCCTCCGCGTCCTCGCCGATGAACATCGCCGCGAAGCGCCGCGCCCGCCGCATGTTCTCCGACACGGTGGGATCGGCGACACCGAAGTCGTAGAAGGCCATGTTCCCTTCGCTGAGATGGTGCCACTCCATGGCCTGGTCGAAGTTCCAGAACTCGTTGTGAATGGAGGGTCGGAACACCTTCTTGTGGTCGTTGTGACAAGTGCGATGCTCGATGCTGTCATCGCTGATGCGGGTGACGGCGTTCCAGTTGCGAAAATGAAGGTCGAGCATGTCGTCGTCGGCGCCGATGGCGTAAAACAGGCCGAAGTTGTAGAACTGCTCATAGAGATCGTCCACATCCTCGGCCTTCAAGGTGGCCCCTCCCCGTTCGAAATACTGCCGCGCGAACAGGCGGCCAGACTCCTCCATCAGGGCGATCAGCTCCCGTTCCATCAGCGCCCAGGCAGGCGGGGCCGTAACGCTCGTGGCTCTGACCCTGATCATGGACGGCAGATCGATCTTTCTTCGGGACATCGATCAATATCTCCAGTTTGTGTGGGCATCTGTCTCGCGCAGGACATCAACCGCCCCCTGGCTCGACTCTGTCGATCCCCAGTCCCTCCGGGCGCTCCATGTCCCGATAGCGCATCAGGATCTCCACCCCGTTGAGACTGCGCGTGAACCCGGCGCGCCCATCCTTCGTGCGACACTCGACTTCGACGGTATTTTCACCTCGTCTCACCTCGTCCCGCTCCAGCCGGAAGCGGAACCAATGTGCGGACATGCT